>CAZIRB010000037.1:0-18865 GCA_964541695.1 uncultured Oscillospiraceae bacterium | reverse complement strand
CATCAAGCCGGAGATCACCGCGGCCCTCGCGACAAAGTACGGCTACGGCACCTCCGTGATCCCCGCCGGCACGTATACGTTCCAGACCGCCGACGCGACGACCATCTCGTCGTACACGGTCATCATTGTGCCGAAGGATTCGCCGGACAACGTCGCGTACGCCGTAGCCAAGTCGATCCACGACAACCTGGACTATCTGCGCAGCGTCCACGTGGCCATGGACCCGCTCACGCCCGAGCTGTTGACGCAGAACCTCGGCGTGCCGCTGCATCCCGGCGCGGAGCAGTTCTATAAGGAAGCCGGCGTGCTCAAGTAACTCACCATGGACAGGGAGGGGCGCCGGAGGGTATACTGTCTGGTGCCCTTTCCTTTTTTTGCATACCGACTGAATTTGGGGGACTGAAACGCATGCGGATTGTGGTGGCGATATCCGGCGCGTCCGGGGCGATATACGGCATCCGGCTTTTGGAGGCTTTGGCCGAGCAAAACGTGGAGACGCATCTCTGCATCACGGACTGGGGCAAGAAGACGATCCTGCTCGAGACGGACTACGCGGTCGAGCGCGTCATGGCGCTTGCCGCCCGGTATTACGATAACAGCGATCTGGCCGCGGCCATATCGAGCGGCTCGTTCCGGCATCAGGGCATGGTGATCGCCCCGTGCAGCATGAAGACGCTGGCGGGCATCGCGCACGGCTATGACGAGAGCCTGGTCTCGCGCGCGGCGGGCGTGACGCTCAAGGAGCAGCGCAAGCTGATCCTGCTCCCGCGCGAGACGCCGCTGACGCCGATCCACCTCGAGAACATGCTCGCGCTGTCGCGGCTGGGCGTCGTCATGATGCCGCCGGTGCCCGCCTTTTACAATCGGCCCGCGTCGATACCGGCGCTCGTCGACCACACGGTGGCAAGGGTGCTGGACCATCTGCATGTCGAACATAACCTTGCCCAAAGATGGGGGGAGGGCGGCGCATGAGCGCGTCGGACGGCCGCGCGGCTGAGACGGAAACGCTATTTTGCATCCACATGGCGGCCGCGGGCGAGGGGCGCTACCGGGTCGAGGGCATGGTCAGCTATACGGAGCAGGGCGTGCTCGTGCAGCTGCTTGGCGGCGAGCGGCCGCACGTCGGCACGGTGCTCCTATGCCAGCCGCGCGCGAGCCTGGCCGATCCGGCGGCCGTCGGCGTGACGACCTCCGTGCTGAACCTCGTGGGCCACAAGGACGACGAGGCCGCGCGCCCGGTCGGCGAACTGCTGGCCAAAAGGCTCAATCGGACCGTCGTCGTCACGGCCGGCATCCACATCGACCGCGCCGCGCCGCAGGAACTGGAGCTGCTCTGCCAAAACGTCGACCGCGTCGCCGCCGAGCTGCTCGCCTGGGCGGAGCGGCGGCAAAGCGGCTGATCGGCGCGCTGGTTCTTGCGCTTTGACGGGCGAACCGGGCAAATCCCGCGCGTTAAGCGGTGCGTTTGCGCCTGGTGTTTCGCCGAGCAAACCGGGCAAACCCGCTGGACGTGCCTGACGTTTTCTCGAGCAAACCGGGCAAACTCCGAACCCCGCGTGTCCGCGCCGCCGGTCCGCGCCGGCGCGCCTGTCACTGGGAGCGAACGCCTCAGGGCGGCTTTTTTATTTTTTTGGGGCCGCGCGGCAAAGCGGCTGACCGGCGCGCCGTTTCCGGCCCCGCATCGGACGCGCCTTCCCGCACACGGCAAAAACAGGTTGACCGCCGGCCGGTTCGGTACTATATTCAAATCAATCCGCCGGACAAGCAATCATAATAAACAGAAGGGCGGGACCGATGAAGAATAAAAAGCAGATCGCGCTGATTACCGGGCTTGTGCTCGTGTGCTTCTGCATGCGTTCGCCAATGGGGCCGGTGGGGCCGCTCACCAGCCAGATCAAGACGTCCCTCGGGCTCAGCGCGGGCTTTGCCGGGCTGCTCACCACGATTCCGCTGCTGCTGTTCGGCGCCGTCGCCCCGTTTGCCGGAAAGCTTTTGCACAAAATCGACGGCCGCGCGCTGGTCCCCGCCTGCCTGGGCCTGTCCTGTTCCGGCATGCTGCTGCGCTCCTACGCGGGCGTAGGCGGCCTGCTGATCGGAACGGGTTTGATCGGGCTCGGTATCGGCATACTGAACGTGGCCATACCGGTATGGATCCGGCTGAACTTCCCGCAGAAAATCGGCGTCGTGATGGGCGTCTACACCACGTCCATGACGCTGCTGTCGGCGCTGTCCGCGGGCTTTGCCGTTCCCTTTTCCGGCGCTTTGGACGGCTGGGGCAACGCGCTGGCGGCCTTTGCCGCGCTCCCCGTGATTGCGGCCCCGGCGTGGCTTTTTGCCGCGCGGCACGGCGCCGCACCAAATGCGCAGGGCCGGAGCGCTTCGCTGCGGGAAGCGGCAAAAGGCGTGACGAATCTGTGCATCGCGCTGTTTATGGCGTTCCAGTCCGCGCTGTTTTTCTGCGCGATGGCCTGGTTGCCGTCCGTGCTGATTGAACGCGGGGCGGCAAAGGCCGACGCAGGCCTGCTCGTGCTGCTGATGCAGCTCGTCAGCCTGATTACGAATTTCCTCATGCCGATCCTCATGCAGCGTTTCCCAAACAGGCGGGGCCGGCTGGCCCTCCTCTGCGGCGTCACGTACGCCGCGGGGTTTTTGATCCTGCTGCAGCCCGCGGTCCCGGCCTGGGCGCGCGTGCTGAGCGTCGTGCTGCTGGGGCTTGCGAGCGGGCTGTGCCTGAGCTTTGCGCTGACCATGATCGCCGTACGCGGCCGGGATCAGCGGGAAACCGCCGGAATCTCCGCGTACGCCCAGTGCGTGGGGTATCTCGTCGCCGCGCCGGCCCCCGCGCTGCTGGGCTCGCTGTACGACGCGACCGGCAGTTTCCTTTTGCCGGTTGTTGCGCTGGTCGTTCTATGCGTCCCCCTGGTATTGTCGGGCGTCGGCGCGACAGCCGACCGAGCCGCCTGACCGCCATATGCCGTCCAAACGGACTACGGGCGCCGCGCGCCGCCGGGTCCAAGCCGTTCGGAGGCGATGCGCCCGATCAGCTCCTCAACGGCCGGGCTTTCGCCGTCTTGCAGCAGCTCCGACCACGCCGCCTGAACCTGCGGGTCGGGGTTTAAGCGGGCTTCCGCCAGCATTCCCTGTATATTTCGCTTCACCAGCGCCACGGGCATGTGGTATTGCAAAGCCACGCGCTTGAGCGCGCGCTCGACGCGGATCCGGTCAAACATACCGGTGACACCTCGCTTCCCATTCAGCTTCATAATAAGAGGCTACCCATAGCTGATAGTAGCATGGATAGCCTACTTTGTCCACCCAAATTCGCTACCCTATTAAAGAGAAAAGTGGAGGAGGGTCGGACGGATGGATATGACCGGCGCGGTCAAGCGGCGCATTTTGGGGTTGTGCGCGGAGCGCGGGCTCACGATCAACAGGCTTGCGACGCAAAGCGGGCTGCCGCCGTCCTCGATCAAGAACATTCTCTACGGAAAAAGCAAAAACCCCAAGCTCGCGACCATCAAGATGATCTGCGACGGGCTGGACATCACGCTGGGGCAGTTTTTCAGCGTGCCGCTGTTCGACGCGCTGGAGCAGGAGATGTTTTAGATCGGCGCGCATCAAAGTCCCGCGCGCCGCCACAACGGGGGAGAGCCATCCGCATGAACGAGCCGGGCATCATGTCGTGCATCGATCAAATCCCGTACGACAGCGTCAACATCATGCAAACGCTCGGGGAGGAATCCATTTGCGCGCTCGGGCGGGAAACGTGGAATAGAATTGTCGGCGGCATCGAGGTTCCGGCCGACGACATGCCGGACGAACGGCGGGTCCGCGCCATGCGCGCTTTTCTGCGGCGCTATGACGAGCGGGTCGCGCCGGGGGTCTCCCGCCGCATCTTCTGCCGGGTCAAGCACGGGCTGAAGCACCGGGATTTTACGTGGGCGCGGGAAAAATTTTTGCAATACAACGACATCGACGCGTTCTGCGCCGCCATGCGGCGCGAGACGATCGCGGGGTTTACGCGGAGCGCGGTCGACGGGAGCCATTATCACGGCCAGCCGGTGGACGCCGCCGTTTTGCGGTTTGTGATCGACCAGCCGCACCTTCTCTACGGCGCAAGGGACGGGAACCGGATCGGCGGCGTCGCGATCCCGCGCCAAACGCAGCAGTACCTGGCGGAAACCGACCCGCAAAGGAAGCGGTATTACGCCTGCCACTGCCAGTTTGCCAAAGCGTCCATTTTGGAAGGGGAGGGCGCCGTCTCAAAAACGCCGTGCCATTGCAGCCTCGGCCACACGAAGGTGTTTTGGGAAGCGGCGCTGGACGCCGAACTTTCCGGGGAGGTGGAGAGCTCGGTCCTGGGCGGGGGTCTGCTGTGCCGCTTCATCATCGACCTGCCGGACGAAATGATGCGCCGGTATGTGCACGCCCAAGACGCCGATGAAAAGGGACGGGAGCGGACATGGTAACAAGACGGACGGTCATAGTGAATCCGACGGGGCTGCACGCGCGCCCGGCCGCCGATTTTGTGATCAAGGCGAGAGCGTTCTCCGCGAATGTAACCATCCGCAACCTCGACACGGGCGGCGGGCCGGTCAGCGCCAAATCGATCCTGCGGCTGCTTGGCGAGGGGTTCCGCCGCGGAACGCGCGTCGAGCTGGTCGCCGACGGCCCGGACGAACAGGCCGCGCTGGACGCGCTGACGGCGCTGATCGAGAGCGGATTCGGGGAGTGAGTCCGGCAGGCCCCCGCTTTCAAGCCCGGATACGGACGATGCAATCGGAAACACTATCCGAAAAAGGAGGGTGCTGCCACGATGGTATCGCATAAATCGGTCATCACGTTCGGCATGGTCGCCATACCGATCGCCATGTACACGGCCACGCAGGACAACGACATCCATTTCAACCAGCTGCACAGGGAGGACAACAGCCGCATCCGGTACAAAAAGACCTGCGCCCACTGCGGCAAGGAGATCACGGCGCAGGACATCGTAAAGGGCTTTGAGTACGACAAGGACCAGTACGTCGTCGTCACCGACGACGAAATCGAGAAGATCAAGACCGAGAAGGAGAAATCCATTCAGATCCTGCACTTTGCGCAGCTAAACCAGATTTCGCCCGTCTATTACGACAAAACCTACCAGGCCGCGCCCGCGGCCGGCGGCGAAAAGGCCTTCGAGCTGCTCCGCGCCGCGCTGATGGCCGAGCAGAAGATCGCCATCGGCAAGACCGTCATGGGGGCCAAGGACACGCTGATGGCGATCATCCCGCGCGAGGACGGCGTGCTCATCTCCACGATGTTCTACGCCGACGACATCCGGGAGCTGCAAAAGCCGTACACGAAGCCCGCGGTTTCCGACCAGGAGCTCAATATGGCCAGGACGCTGATCAACTCGATGGACACGCCGTTCGATCCCGCAAAATACAAGGACGAGTACCAGGTCAAGCTGCGCGCTCTGATCGAGACCAAGGTTTCCGGCAAGGAGGTCGTCGCGGCGGAGTCCGAGGGCGGCGGCAAGGTGATTGACCTGATGGAGGCGCTCAAGGCCAGCGTCGAGCGGGCCAAGAAGGAACGAAAACCGGCGTAGCGGCAATTCAATTTTACAGATGGACGAAAAGCTCGGCGAATACAGCCGCAAACGGAACTTTGAGCGGACCCTGGAGCCGGAGGGCGGCGCGGAAACGGCCGCGGAGGGTCTGCGGTTCGTCGTGCAGCATCACATGGCGCGCAGGGAGCACTACGACCTAAGGCTGGAGTGGGACGGCGCGCTCTTGAGCTGGGCGGTGCCCAAGGGGCCGTCCTACGACACGCGCGACAAGCGGCTGGCCATACGCGTCGAGGAGCATCCGCTCGAATACAGGAACTTCGAGGGGACGATCCCCAAGGGGGAGTATGGCGGCGGGACCGTCATGCTCTGGGACGAGGGCTGGTGGGAGCCGGTCACGGACGTGGACGAGGGGCTCGCCGAGGGCGCGCTGAAGTTCGTGCTGAAGGGGAGAAGGCTCCGGGGAAAGTGGACGCTGGTGCGCCTGAAGGCCAAGGACGGCGAAACGAAGGAGAACTGGCTGCTGCTGAAGGAGCGGGACGCGTACGCGCAAACCTCCGACGGGATTTCGGATTTTACCGAAAGCGTGCGGACCGGGCGCACCATGGCGCAGATCGGGGAGGGCGCGGACGGGATTGTCGTCAAAAATCCGTTCGGCCGGGCGAATGTGCAGCTCGCCGGCTTGGCAAGCGCCGTGCCCGCGGACGGGGACTGGCTGTACGAGCTCAAGTACGACGGCGACCGCATGCTCGCGTACCTCGAGGGCGGCGCCGTCCGGCTCGTGACGAGAAACGGCAACGACTATACCGCGCGGTTTGCCGAGGTCGCCGCGGCGCTCGCCGACTGGGCCGCCGGGCGGGCGATGGTGCTCGACGGCGAGATGGCGGTCGCGGACGAGTCGGGCAAAACGGATTTTCAGGCGCTGCAAAACTACCTAAAGAACCCGCGGGCCGGGAACCTGACCTATATCGTGTTCGACCTGCTCGCGCTAGACGGCGCGGACCTGCGGGGCCGCCCGCTGACCGAGCGGAAAGCGGCGCTGGAAGCGCTGATGCAAAACGCGCCGAAAAACGTCCACTACAGCCGGCATGTCGCCGGGAACGGCGCGGAGAGCCTCGCCGCGGCCTGCGCGGCGGGTCTCGAGGGGATCGTGGGCAAAAAGGCCGATTCGGTCTACAGCGGCACGCGAAACGGCGACTGGATCAAGCTCAAGTGCGGCAGGCGGCAGGAGTTCGTCATCGGCGGCTACACGCGCTCCGACAAGCGGGCAATCGGGATTAGCTCGCTCCTGCTCGGCGTGTACGAGGGCGATACGCTGATCTACGCCGGGCGCGCCGGCACCGGCTTCGGCGCGGCCGAGCGGGAGGCGCTTGCGGAGAAATTCAGGGACCTAACGCGCGCCGACGCGCCCTTTCTTTCCGCGCCCGCGCCCAGGCCGCACGAAACGATCGCATGGGTGGAGCCGCGGCTCGTCGCGGAGGTCCGGTTTTCCGAATGGACCGGGGAAAACCTGCTGCGCCAGGCGAGCTTTCTGGGCCTGCGTGAGGATAAAGAACCGAAAGATATAAAAAGGGAACTGGAAAGCGCGGCCGGCGAAACGCAGCTTCAATCGCCTGCCGATAAAAGAGAGGAACCGAAGGAGGAACCGATGGACGAAAGCGGCGGCGGCATCCTGATCGGGGGCGTCCGGATCACCAGCCCGGACAAGGTGATATTCGAGGACCCGGACGTTACGAAGGCGGACGTGGTCCGGTACTACGCGCGGGCGGCGGAGCGCATGCTGCCGTATGTGAGCCGCCGGATACTCAGCATCGTGCGCTGCCCCAAGGGAATTTCGGAGGCCTGCTTCTACAAAAAGCACCCCGGCCCCGGGAGCAAGGGCATCGTCACGCTGCCCGTCTCCGGCGCCGAGGAAACGGAGGTCTATTTCTACATCGAGGACGCGGCGGGGCTTTTGTACGAGGCCCAGATGGGCACGCTGGAGTTTCACACCTGGGGCAGCCGCGTCGACGCGCTGGAAAACCCGGACATGATGGTGTTCGACTTAGACCCGGACGAGGGGCTGGACTTAAATCGCGTGCGCCAGGGCGTGCGGGACCTGCAAACGATCCTGACCGAGCTTTCGCTTGCCGCGTACCTCAAGACCAGCGGCGGCAAGGGCTACCACGTGGTGGTTCCGCTGCGGCCCTCCGCCTCGTGGGAGGCGTTTCACGATTTTGCGCGGCGCGTGGCCGAGGTGATGGAGCAGAAATGGCCGGACCGCTATACGAGCAACGTCCGCAAGATAAAGCGCGGCGGCAAAATATTCATCGACTGGATCCGGAACGGCCGGGGCGCGACCAGCGTCGCGCCGTACTCCATCCGGGCCAGAAAAGGGGCCCGCGTGTCCATGCCCATCGCGTGGGAGGAGCTGGACGCGGTCGCCCCGGACGGCATCGGCATGGCGGACGCGCTGCAAAGAATCGGCGGCCCGGACCCCTGGGCGGGCTTTTTCCAGGCCGATCAGTCTCTTAAGTAAGCGGACGCAAACCCGTCAAGGCTTGCTACCCTTTCAAAGGGAAGGGCGCATCCCTTTGCGGCATGGACCGCACTATTTCGTCCGGCCGATCTCCGTATTGTCCTTTGCCCGGTCCTGCAGCGCCGCGACGGGATTTATTTGCGACTCGCTGCGGTAATCGGTCTGGTACTGCTTCTCGTGGCCGTCGATCACCATGTGGCTTGCGACCGCGCCCACATTGTGGTTGACGCGGTTCTGGTAGGCGAAGAACTCGTGCGAATCCGGGAGCGTCGTCACGTCCGCGTAGTCCTCCCTGTCCGCGGTGAGCAGGATCTGGCTGCCGAGGATCGAGCGGACGTAGTCCCGCGTGTCGTGGAACTGCAGAAGCTTTGGGAACTCCCCGCCGGGGATGACGCTTTCCCACTGCTTGTTCTCGTGTTTTTGCAGGAGCTCGGCGGCTTTGTGCAGATGCGCGACCTCCTGCCGCCAGTGCGTCTCCCAGATCGATTTCACGTTCGCGTCCTGCTCGTCCTGCCAGAACGAATAGTACAGGTAGCACTCCATATACTCGTGCAGCAGCAGGTTCTCGAGCCAGGTTGCGTTCGGGTCGAGCAGCGAGCCGTAGTGGGAAACGTGCTGCTCCTCGATCATGCCGATCTCGAGGTACAGCTTCCGCCCGAGGTCATTCCGGTACGTGTTGCCGAGGTTCATATAGAAGTTCATGGTCTGCTGCTCGCCCGCGGTGATGATCAGCGTGTTCAGCTTCGTGCAAAGCGCGGCTCCGCAGCCGATCGGCCGCTTGACCGAATCGAACGGATGCCGGAACTCCGATATGGTCGGGCGGCCGGGCGTGATGTCCACGTATTTTTTGACGAGCTGCTCGGCCGGTATCTGGTCGTCGAGGTCAAGCAGGTTGGCGTAGCGGTACAGGTGGTCGAAATCCTCCAAAAGCGCGAAGTCCAGCGCCTGCTTGACATAGGCGTCCGGCTCGTTCTGCGCCAGCCACGCGGTCAGGTCCACCGCGACGTGCTCGTAGCCGATCGTGGTTTCGAGCGTCGTCTCGTCGATGGGCTTGAGCCAGTTGATGTGCTTCTGCTGGAGCTGCTCCACCCGTCTTGTGAGGGCGATCTCGCGCCGCAGGTCGTTGTTCGCGCAGTTCCTGTGGAACTGGTGCTTAAACAGCGCCGCCTCGACCTCGATGCCGTTCATCAGGATGATCCGGAGCTTGGTATACGGGTCGACCGTCTGCTTGCAGTAGGGCTTCGGGTACACCGTTTCCCAGTCCATAATCCCGTCGAACACCGGAACCGGCTTTTCCAGAAATGGGTTCATTTTGCTGCTCCTTCGTTTTTTGGTTATTTTCCCGTGAAACGATCAAACTATGTGCCGACTGGAAAATAACAGGCGAGGAGGGCTCGATTGAATACCGCGATCGGCGAGAACGTGGTCCGCAAGGAAGCCTGGGACAAGGTCACGGGAAAGGCGCTTTACGCCGGCGATTTCCCGTCGGCCGGCGTTCTGTACGCGCGGCTTCTGACCAGCCCGCACGCGCACGCGAGGATTGTCCGGATCGACGCGTCACGGGCCTGGGCGACGGAGGGCGTAAAGGCCGTGCTGACCGGACAGGACTGCGCGCAGCTCTTTGGGCAGCTCCTGCAGGACCGGCCGGCGCTGGCGCGGGAAAAGGTCCGGTACGCCGGGGAGCCCGTGGCGATGGTCGTGGCCCGGGAGGAGGCGGCCGCGGAGATAGCCGTACGCAGAATCCAGGTGCAGTACGAACCGCTTCCCGCCGTGCTGCACCCCGCTGAGGCGCTCGCCCAATCGGCCCCGCTCGTGCACGACGATCCCTGCCAGTACAAAAAGGGCATGACCGACGTGTACCCGTCCGCCCGCTCGAACGTCTGCAGCCGGTATCAAATACAAAAGGGCGACGCGCAAAGCGAGCTGAAGGCCTGCGACGCGGTCGTCCGGCGGCGGTATGTTCTGCCGCCCTCCGATCACGCCGCGATGGAGGTGCGCGTATCGCAGGCGGACATATCGGCCGACGGCACGGTCAACATCGTCACGTCGTCGCAGTCCCCGTTCGCGGTCCGGACGCAGCTTGCGGAGGCGTTCGGCATAAAGGCGGGCAGCATACGGGTCCGCGTCCCGCTCGTGGGCGGGGCATTCGGCGGAAAAGCGCCGGTCGTGCTCGAGATCCTCGCGTATCTGGCGTCCCGGGCGGTGGGCGGGCAGGCGGTGCGCGTGACGATACCCAGGGAGCAGGACATGGCCTTCGCGCCGTGCCGGATCGGCCTAGAAGCCGAGATCGCGCTGGGCGCGGACCGGAGCGGCAGGCTCCGCGCGGCCGAGCTCCGGTATTTTGTGGACTGCGGCGCGTACGCGGACAGCGCGCCCTATATCGCAAAGGCGATCGCCGTGGACTGCACCGGCCCGTACGAGATCGGGCATCTGTTCTGCGAATCGCTGTGCGTCTACACAAACCACACGTTCGCCACGTCGTTCCGCGGGTTCGGGCACGAGGCCTATACGTTCTGCGTCGAGCGCGCCATGGACGCGCTTTCCTACGAGCTGGGCATGGACCCGCTGGAGCTGAGGCTGAAAAACGCGATCCGCGAGGGCGGGACCACGCCCGGGCAGGTCGCGGCCACCAGGAGCAACATGGGCGACCTGCCCAAATGCATCGGGGAGCTCCGGACGCTTTCCGGCTGGAGCGGGGCGGGCGCAAAGCCCGCCGGGGAGCACATCGTGCGCACGCAGGGCGTCGCCTGCTTCTGGAAAAGCGAGAACCCGCCCACCGACGCCGTGTCCGGCGCGCTCGTCACCTGCAACCCGGACGGAAGCTTCAACCTCAACACCGGCGTCGTCGAGATGGGCTCCGGCGGGCAGACGCTGCTTGCGCAGATATTCGCCGAGAAGCTCAAGATCGACGCAAGCCAGGTGCACGTGGCGATGGACGTGAACACGCTCATCAGCCCCGAGCACTGGAAAACCGTCGCGAGCATGACCACCTATATGGCGGGCAATGCGGTGGCCGGGGCCGCCGACGACATCATCGGCCAGTGCAGGCGTACCGGCGCGCTGATATTCCGGTGCCCGGAGAGCGAGATCGAGGTCGCGCACTCCCGCGTGTACTGGAAAAAGCAGCCCGAGCAATTCATCGCCTTCAAGGACATCCTCGCGGGCTACCGGTCGAAGGACGGCCAATCGATCGGCGAGCCGGTATTCGGCCGCGGCGGCTTTATGCTGAAGGGCCTGAGCAAGCTCGACGAGGCGACGGGCAAGGGGCAGCCGGGCCCGTCGTGGACGGTCGGCGCGCAGGCCGTGGAGGTCGAGGTGGATACGCGGGAGCTCACCTACCGGATCCTGTCGGCGTCGACGGTGCTGGACGTCGGCTGCGCGATCAATCCGGAGGCCATGCGCGCGACGATCGCCGGCGGCATGGCGATGGGGCTCTCGCTGGCCAGCCGCGAGGCGTTCCGCTATGACGAGAAGGGCGTGCTCACCACGCCGACGCTGCGGACGTATAAGCTTTTGCACATCGGGCAGGAGCCGGATTACCGCGTCGGCTTTGTGCAGACGCCGGAGGACGACGCGCCCTACGGCGTGCGGAAGCATTCCGAGCACGGTATCATCGGCATCCCGGCGGCGCTGGCCAATGCGCTTGCCGCCGCGCTGCAATTGGACATCGACGCGCTGCCGCTCACCCCGGAGCGATTGTGGAGCCGGAAGCAGGGGGGACCGAATGATTCCCTTTGAGTTTGCGTATTATCTGCCGCAGTCGCTTGCGGAGGCCGTTTCCGCGTTTGAACGCCACCGCAGACAGGACCGGCCGGCGCTGTATTACGGCGGCGGGAGCGAGATCATCACCATGAGCCGGGCGGGAAGCCTGTCACTCGGCGCGGTGATCGACATAAAAAGCATACCGGAGTGTCTCGTGCTGGAGAAAACGGATGATGCTTTGGTCATCGGCGCGGCAAATTCGCTTACCCGCATCAAGGATTCCGGCCTGTTCCCGCTGCTGGGCAAGGCGTGCGGGCGGGTGGCGGACCACACGAACCAGTGCCGCATCACGCTGGGCGGCAATCTTTCGGGCACGATCCGCTACCGCGAGACCAGCCTGCCGCTATTGATCACCGGCGCGACCGCGCTGATGTGGGGGCCGGACGGCGCGCGGCGGGAGGCGTTTGGCCGCGTGTTCGACGGCAGGATGCGGTACCGGTTCGGCGAGTTTCTGGTGCAGATCGAGATCCCCGCCGCCATGCTCGCGCTGCCCTTTGCGCACATCAAAAAAACCGCCGGCGAGAAGATCGACTATCCGCTTGTCAACGTGACCGCCGTGCTGGCGGGCGGCAGGCTGCGCGTCGCGCTCTCGGGCGTCTGCCGGGATCCCGTCCGCAGCCTTGCGCTGGAGGACGCGCTCAACGACGCGGGCCGCTCGCCCGGGGCGCGCGTGGAGGCCGCGCTGCAATGTCTGCCGGAACCCGTGACGGACAGCGAGGCCGGTGGGGCCTACCGGCGGTTCGTGCTGAAAAATACGCTGCAAAACCTGCTAGCCGCCTGGGAGAGCGGGGCATTGGAGGGACAAAACGATGGTAACCTTTGAGGGCAAATGCGTGATTTCGCTGTGCGTAAACGGCGAGCAGCGGAGCGTCGCGGTGCGCTCGTCCGACATTCTGCTGGACGTGCTGCGCGATCAATTGGGGCTTACGGGCGCAAAGCCCGGCTGCAAGAACGGGGACTGCGGCGCGTGCACCGTGCTTCTCGACGGATACCCGGCTAAATCCTGCCTCGTGCTGGCGGTGGAGGCCGTGGGGCGCGCCGTCGTCACCGTGGAAGGGCTGCCGGCTGATTTAGCCATCCGGCGCGCGTTTGTCGGGAAGGGCGCGTTCCAGTGCGGGTACTGCACGTCCGGCTTTTTATTGGTCTGCCACGCGCTGTTGACGCAGCATCCGCACCCGGAGGAACTCGTGCTGGAGGAATGGCTCCAGTCCAACCTCTGCCGCTGCACCAGCTATCAGGAGATTCGCAGCGCCGTTATCGCGGCGCAGGAATGAATCCGGGATAGCTTCCGCACTATGCGCGGGCAGCCGAGAATACGGTTTTTCCCCGCCCCGTAAAAACACATCTCCCAAACCCCGCCGCCCGATCGATCCGATGCCCAAACCGCAAAACCGAATCTGGCTTATATCGACGTATTGTGCTACAATAGCACAAACGCGCGGCGGCCCGGACAATTTACGCGCGGCACGCCGCCGGGCGTTTGCCCGGACGGGTTCCGCCGTATGGGCGGCCGCGCGGGGAAAGACAGAAAAAGCGATCAACAAAAACGAACGGACGCGCAGGGGACTGCGCGATCCTGGGAGGCGATGCGGATGGGATTTAAAATTATCGTCGATAGCTGCTGCGACATGACCGCGGAGATGAAAGAAAACGCCGTTTTTAAGAACGTCCCGCTGACGATTCACTGCGGGCGGCAAAA
Source organism: uncultured Oscillospiraceae bacterium (assembly GCA_964541695.1). Lineage (GTDB taxonomy): Bacteria > Bacillota > Clostridia > Christensenellales > CAG-138 > CAZKGE01. The sequence goes on along the minus strand of CAZIRB010000037.1, from coordinate 5,338 downwards.
CTTTGTGGACGACGACACGCTGAGCCAGGCGGAGCTGCTGACGGCCATGAAGCGCAGCGAGACCGCGCCGACCACGTCCTGCCCGTCGCCGCAGGCGTATTTGAACGAGATGGACAGCGGACCGGAGGACGTCTATGTCGTCACGCTCTCGGCGATGCTCAGCGGCTCCCACAACTCCGCGCAAACGGCCCGCTCGATGCTGGAAGAAAGCGGACCCGAGAAAAACGTGCACGTTTTCAACACGCGTTCCGCTTCCTCCGGGGAGACGCTTGTGGCGCTGAAAATCCGGGAGCTGGCGGAGACCGGCATTCCGTTCGGCGAGGTCGTGCAAAGGACGGAGCAGTTCATCGGCCGCATGCGGACGCTGTTTACATTGGAGTCGCTGGATAACCTCCGCAAGAACGGCCGGCTGGGGCGGCTCCAGGCGGCTGTGGCGGCGGCCCTGCGCATCAAGCTCTTTCTGCACGCCACGCCGGAGGGCGAGATCGGCCTGTTCGGCAAGGCGCTGTCGATCAAGCAGGCGCTCGGCATGATGATCTCCCACATCGCTTCCGACGCGGACCACGCGGGCAAAACGCTCGTGATCAGCCACTGCAACTGTCAGGAACGGGCCTCCTGGCTGAAAAGCCAGATCGAGCGGCTGTGCGCGTTTGCGCAGATCGTCATCGTGGAAACGCGCGGGATCGCCACGGTCTACGCGGACAACGGCGGCATCGTGTGCGCGTATTAGCGTTCGGCGGGCGAGCCTAAGAACGGACCCAAAAAACAAAACAGGGCGGGACAGGCAAATCTGCCGTTCCCGTCCTGTTTTTATGCCGGATTCCGGCCGAGCCCTATTCCTCCGCGACCGTCTCGTACGGCCAGTCGATGATGCCGCCGAAGTCGTAGACGTTCGTGTACCCGAGCGCGATCAGCTTGTTTGCGGCCTGCGCGCTGCGGTTGCCCGAACGGCAGTAGATCAGGATTTCCGCGTCCAGATCCGGCAGCTGCTCCGGGGGCGTGTCGGCGATGGTCTCGTTGGGAATCAAAACAGCGCCCGGGATGTGCCCCGCCCGGTATTCTTCCTCGGTGCGCACGTCGACAAGGATCACGCCGTCCCCGCTGTCGATCCGGGCCTTGGCCTCCGCGGCCGTAAGCTTTTGGTATACGCCGGCGGACAGCCGCGGGCTCTCCTCCGGAGCGGCGGGTCTGCCCGGCGCCGCCGCCGTGCCCGCCAGCAGGATCCCCAGCACGATCCCGTACACCGTCGATATGTAGGGATTGGCCGTGATCGGGCAGGCCCCGGACGAGCAGCCGATCAACCGATAGAATATAAAATACCCCGCCGCGCCTCCGACGAGAGCGCCTATCAAATACCGTGCCATGCCATGTTTTCTCCTGTTCATCCGTCGTATCGATCCAATTCGATCAATCGGTTCCGTAAGACCATTGTACCGGCCGGGGGGCGCGTGTTCCGTGACCTTATCACGCTTTGCCCGGCGGCCCCGCCGTACGGCGCTTTGACCGGACGGCCTTCCGGACCGCGGCATCCCGCGTGTCCTCGGTAATAACGGACCGCGCCCAATAATGCGTATTGACAATATTGTATGGCGTACAGTATAATGCGTTCCGGAGGTGATACCGTGCCGGAAGGGGATCTGCTCACAAGCCTGATGACGGAATTGCACCGGGGCACTTTGACGCTGGCCGTACTCAGCCAGCTTGGCAGTAAAATATACGGGTACGCGCTGCTCCAGGGTTTGGAGGAAAAGGGGCTGCCGATCGAGCCGGGCAGTCTGTATCCGCTGCTCCGGCGGCTGGAGGCGCAGAACGTGCTGGAGAGCCAATGGGATACGAGCGACGCGCGGCCGCGCAAATACTACGTCCGCAGCGCCTATGGAAGCGAGCTGTACGAACGGCTGAAAACGGAATGGAAGCGTCTGAACGACTGCGTCGGCGCGCTGCTGTAAGGAGAGGATGCTATGAAGAACAATCTGGTGGACCGCTATATCTACGACGTGGTCCGGCGTCTGCCGGAGGGCGAGCGCGCCGATGTGGAGCGCGAGCTAGCCGCCAACATCCGGGACATGCTGCCCGAGGGGCCGGACGAGGCCGCGGTCGTCCGCGTGCTGGAGAGCCTGGGCGAGCCGCGCAAGCTCGCGGAGCAATACCGGGCCAATCCGCGGTATTTAATTTCCCCCGCGATGTTTGAGCGGTATATCGCCGCGGTCCGTGTCATACTGCCCGTCGCGGCCGCGGTGATAGGGCTGGTCGGGCTGGTCATAGACCTGGCCGAGGCGGCCGTCCTGTCGTTTGCGGGCGCGATCGCGAGCGTGCTTTCCCACGCGCTGTCGGCGGCGATGACCGCGCTCTTTGTCACGACGCTGGGCTTTGCGATTGCGGACCACGTCTCATCCAAGGGCCCGTCCCGGACATGGTCGGTCCGCGATCTGCCGGACCTGCCGCAAAAAACGGCGGTGCGCATCCCGCGCTCTGAGACGATCGCCGGCATGGTGTTCGGCGTGGCCCTGATCGCGTGCACGTTCGCCGTGCTGAAAAATCCGCAGCTGATCGGCTGGTACGAACCGGCGAAGGCGGCCGTGCCGGTGTTTATGCCGGAGGCGGTCTCGCGATACGCGCCCTTTTTTGTGTTCGTTTCGCTGCTGTCGCTGGCGGTTTCCTGCGCCAAACTGATACTGGGGCGCTGGACGTATCCGCTCGCGGCCATTCACACCGGATACAGCGTAATCGCCGCCGTCGTGTTCCTGCTGTTTTTATCCGGCGAAGGCACGTTCAATCCCGCCGTCGCGGAGAAAATTCAGCAGATGTTCGCGGTACCGCCCGATCAGCTGCGGGTCTGGGGCCGGACCGGCCTGATCGTCTGGATGGCGCTGATCGCGCTGTTTACGGCGGTGGACGTTGGGAAGAGCTGGCACAAGGCGTACAGGGGCCGCCGGACGGGGCAGGCGAGCTGACAAAAATCCTGGGACACGCCGCTTCGGCGGGCAATCATGCGATGAGCTTGGACGCGGCCGCGAACGGCCGGAGCGCCCAAGCTCATGTTTTTCTGTCGGGATACCTGCGATACGCTAGAACGGATTCTGCCGCTCCGCCGCCTCCGCGTCCGCGCGCGTCGGATGAACGGTGCCGCACGGATGCTGGGGCGGGGCATAGATGGAATACAGTTTGATCGGCGTCCCGCCCGTATTGATCAGGTTATGCCACGTTCCGGCGGGGATGACGAAAGCGCAGTCCTTGCCCACGCAGGCCTGAAAATTCAGGCAGTTCTGTTCTTTCCCCATTTTCACGACGCCCTGCCCGGCCTCAATGCGAATGAACTGGTCGAGGTTCGGGTGCATTTCCAGACCGATATCTTCCCCGACGTTGATGCTCATCAGCGTAAGCTGCAAATGGCAGCCGGTCCACAGCGCCGTTCGGAAACAGTCATTCCGTAGGGTCGCCTCCTCAATGTTCACAACGAACGGCTGCGGGCCGTAATCCGGGAAACCCGGATCCGGACGGCATTGGTTTTGGCGGCATCCTTGGTTATTTGCCCCGCGCCGGTACGGATGATTCCGGTACAAGCTGCCCCACCCCCTGCAAAGAATCTTCCTTGCATCATATGCGCCGGGCGGGAAAAGTTCCAATTCGATCGGGCGAACGGGCGCTTTAGCAGCACGCCCCGCCGCCGGAGCAGTCGCAGCTCGGCTCTTTTCCGGTGAGCCAGCCGAGTATCACGGCCGAGGCGCAGCCAACTCCTGCATCGACGGCGATGGCGTTTACGGGGCAATTCCTCGCGCACGCGCCGCATTCCATGCACAGGTTTTTGTCCCGTATCCGCGCCTTTTGTTCGTCCACGATGAATACGCCGTGCGGGCAGACTTCCGCGCATCTTCCGCAGCCGATGCAGGTCTCGGGCGACAGGTTCAGCGTCGCGACGTTTTTTAAGTATCTGTGTTTCATAAGCGCTCTCCTTTCTAAGCCGACAGTCGCCGGATCAGCACCAGCGCGATTCCCGCCGCGGACGAAAGCGCGATGAGCGGCACCGCGGCCTTCATCTCCTTGATCACGCCGGAAAAGGACGTGTACGTCGACGAGCCGGTGAAGTTCATCGCAAAGAATGCCGACAACGCCGGCAGCGCCAGCAGATACCCGACGGCAAGAAGCAGCGACCCTGGCAAAAACCACCCGCTCCGCCAGGCAAATCCCGCCGTCCAAAGGAGGCCCAGCAGCCAGCCCTTCCAGGCAAACGCCCGGCCGGGGATCACGGGGAGCAGCAGGGGCGTCAGCACGGTTCCCGTCAGCACGGCGCCTGCGTACGCGACAAAATCCGCAAGTCCGAACGGCCTTGCCGCGAACAGGTTGATCAGAAACAGCACGCCGAAAACGAGCAGCGAGGTTTTTGCGGCCGCGGCCAGTTCCACGGGCGCGAGCACCAGGCGGTCCCATGCCGTAAACTTTACGGCGCGCATGTCTTCCGTGGCCCGCAGGCCGGAAGCAATGAAAGCCGGGATATCCTTCGCCCGAACGGGGCCGTAGACCACGGAGAATCCGGCCCGCTCGGCCACTTCGTGGGCGCGCACGCCGGGCGCGCCCAGCTGCGGCAGGATCAACGTCCTGTGCGATACCAGTTTGGACAGCCCGGTTTTTGCGATGCGCCTTACCAGCTCATCCGTTCCGAACGTGCCCTTGCCGGCGGCGCACCAGACGTTGACGCCCTTCGTGTCGAGTACTAAAATCCAGCAGTCGAGCCCGGCGAGCTCCTTTCGCAGCGCGTCGAACGTCAGTTTATAGTTCGCGCTGACCAGCACGGGGGACGTTGGATTGGGACTGCCTACGGCGTAAAGCTCCGGGCGGACCTTGTAATCCATCCGGCCGACGCCCCAGCGCACCTTCCATGCGCCGAGAACGTCTTTCCGGCTCAGTTTTGTTGAAATCACCGGCACGGCGCCCTTTGCGGCGGGAATGACGCCCGTCACCCATGCGTCCGTTTTGCGGTACGGCGGGGCGGACTCCTTCGCGCAGCCGCCTGAGCGGCAGGATTTTTCGTTATGCATTCTCGCCGCATTTTTTGCAGCCGTCTTTATTTTCATAGCAGATGCAGGTCTCCTTATTGGATGTGATGTTGCTGAGAAACTGTTTCACCTTACCGGCGGTATCCGCGTCCAGCGAGTAGTACGTCCACTTGCCTTGCTCCCGGCCCCTGACCAGCCCGCATCCGCAGAGGATTTTCATGTGGTGGGACAGCGTGGGCTGGGACAATTCGAACTTCTCGAGAATCCTGCAGGCGCAAAGCTCGCCGCAGGAGAGCATATCCACGATCATGGCCCGCCTGGGATCGCCCAGCGCCTTAAATATC
>CAZIRB010000036.1:7391-19057 GCA_964541695.1 uncultured Oscillospiraceae bacterium | reverse complement strand
ATCCGTAAACGCCGGCCCGGCATACGAGCGGTTTTTTATCAGGCAGTCGACATAGGTATTGTTGCGCATGTCCTCCTCGAGCATCTCCGGGCACTCGCGCCCCTCGTACAGAAGGCCCGCGAACGCACAGATGAACGCGGCGTACAGGATGCCGCCGGGTTTTAGGCGCGACAGCGCCTGCTCGGTCGCACGCACGCGGTCCGCCTCGGTGAGCAGGTGGTACAGCGGCCCCATGAGCAGCACGTGATCGAATTGCTCTTTGCTAAGGCCCGAAAGGTCCCGCGCGTCCAGGCAAAGCGTGCGGATGGAGAGGCCGCGCGCGGCCGCCTACTCTTCGGCAAACGCGAGGCTTGCGGCGGAGAGGTCGACGAGCGTGACGTCGCAGCCGCGCCCCGCAAAATACAGCGAGTACCGGCCCGGGCCGCCGCCGATGTCGAGCACGCGCTCGCCGGGGCGGATGTAGCGGTCCATGTAGCGGCGGTTGAGCTCAAATTCGAACGGATGGAGGGCCAGCCGCTCCCATTCCTTCTCCGGCGCCGCGTCGTAATACGCGCGGATTGTGTCGGTCGAGTCCATGCTCCCTCCTCAGTATTTGTCCGCGCGGCAGCATTTCCGCCGCGGCAGCAGGCTGGGAAGTTCCTCGCAGCCCGCGCCGCGCCGCGCGCGTTCGCCGGTTCGCAGCGTAAAATCTATATGTGCGCGGATCGTGTCGGTCCGTTCCATGCGGGTTCCCGCTTCCGTTTTAATATTCGTCCGCGCAGTAGCATTCCTGCCGCGGCAGCAGGCCGGGAAGCGCCTCGTAGCCCGCGATGCGCTGCACGAACTCGCCGGCCCGCAGCGTAAAATTCGCTTTCCGATCACAGGGATTGCCCATGCCGTCGAACGTGCCGTTGTTCTGTGGTACGGCGGGATCGGAGATTGTAAATACGAGCCGCGGGTCCGCAACAAACATTCGCAGCAACGCGGGCGCGTCCGCGGCGCCCATTGCGTTCTGCGCATAGACTTCGCCGCCGACGGGCACGTCGGGCGGGAGCTTAACGATGGTGCCGTTTGGCAGAACGTCCAGCAGCGCGCGGTACGCGGGCGTATCGAGCGCAAGCGCCTCCGGCGCTTCCCATCCGCCGTCGGCGGGGGAGAGCAACGCGTACGCGGCGACAATTCCGCCGCGCTCCAGCGTCACGCAGCGTCCACCGTCGGACGCGCAGTCGCGCAGCCTGCGCCCCATGTCGGAAGCGTCGCGCGCGACTGCGCCGGAATACGGCCGCACCGCCGCTGTGTAGCAGGCGAGCAGCGCCCCGGCGCCAAAGCCGGTCGGCTCCGGCGGCGCGGCAACGCCGTTCTGAACGGTATACCGCTGCGCGCGTGTGCACGCGAGCTGTCCGAGCTTTTCATACACGGGCAGGCTGTTCGGCTTGTGGAACACGAGCGGGCAGCCCGTTTGCCGCGCAAGCCGCAGGATGTATCGCATGACGCGGTGCATGTAGCCGCGCCGCTCGTACCCTTCGGCCGTGGACACGCCCGATACCATGAGCGCGGGCACGATCTTATCGCGGATGGTCAGCCGCATCGGATAGCCCTGTATGGCCGAGACCAATTTGCCGTCCGCGATCAGGCAGGCGGAGGTGCCCGGCGAAAAGCGCTCGGTAAAATACCAATCGACGAACGCGGGGGAGTCGCCGAAGCGCGCTTCCCAAAGGTCCCGCACGGAGGCGAGGTCGCCGGGCTCCATCATGCGCACAAGCTCGGTTGTCGAAACCGTCTCCATCAGACGATGTAGCGCGGATTCTTCCGCGGCTGCCGCGACAGCTCCTCGCGCTTTTGATCGAAGCCGGCCTTGCCGAGCAACGCGTAGGTGGCGTTCTTGCCCTCCTCGACGCCGGGCTGGTCGAACGCGTTGACGCCGAGCAGCTCGCCGCAGTAGGCCGTGGCGATCTCAAACAGGCAGAGCAGCGCGCCGACCGTGAACGCGTTCACCTCCGGCAGCGTGATCGTGTGATAGAGGTGTCCGCTCTTGAGCACCGCATACTCCGTGGCGGCCTGCTCGGCGAGGATCAGTTCGCTGTGCGTGTGCCCGCCGAGGAACGACACGTCCGGCACGTCCGCGTAGCCGCGCGGGATCTCGGTTTCTTTGCGGTAGCGGCCCACGCCGAGGAAGGTGACGACCTTGTCGAACGGGCCCTCCGTGTAGAGCTGCACCTGCGAGTGCTGGTCCGTCGCGCCCAGCGCCTTGACGGGCGTCTGGCCGGCGTGCACGACGCTGCCGTCGAGCGCGGTCCGCTTGCCGAGCGACTCCGCCCAGAGCTGCGCGTACCAGTCCGCGATGTACTTGAGCGAGTCCGCGTACGGCATCATCACGCTGATGTTCATGCCCTTTTTCATCGCGATATACTGCAGCGCCGCGAATAGGTACGCGGGGTTTTTCCGGACGTCGCGCTCGCTGCAGACGCCGTCCATAAAACCCGCGCCCGCGAGCAGTTCTTTTATGTCGATGCCGCAGACGGCGGCGGCGAGCAGGCCGACGGGGCAGAGCTCGCTGAAGCGGCCGCCCACGCCGTCCGGTATGACGAACGTCTCCCAGCCCTCCGCGCGCGCGATTTTGACGAGGTTCCCCTTTTCCGCGTCCGTGGTCGCGATCACGTGCTGTCGGATGTTCGGGCCGAGCGCGTCGCGCAGGAGTTTCGTCACGATCAAAAGCTGCGACATCGTCTCGGACGTGTTACCGGACTTGGAGATCACGTTGAACGCCGTGCGCCTGACATCGATCACGTCGAGCAGCGCCTGCATGCGCTCCGGGTCGACGTTGTCCTCGACGTAGAGGCGGGGGCCGCCGCGCTTCTCGGGCGGCAGCTCGTTGTAGTGCGGGTGGTTCAGCGCCTGCTGCACCGCGATGGGGCCGAGCGCGCTGCCGCCGATGCCGAGCACGACGAACGCGTCGAACTCTCCGCGGATCCTTGCCGCGGTGCGCTCGATCCGTTCCACGACGCCGGCCTGCGTAAACGGCAGCTCGCGCCATTTCATCTCGGGGCGCTTCTCATCCATGCGCGCGGCGGCGGCCGCAAGCTCGCCGGAGATCGCCGTTATCTCGGATTCGTCAATGCCGTTAGCGTTGTACGGGCGCATCATGCCGTTAACGTCGAGCGCAATGCGCTGGGCCGCCCGCCAGGCCGGGTCGTCGTATCGCTTCATAGTTTGCTGGCCTCCCAAAGTTTCATTTTGGAAATTATAGCACGCAAGCGCGGGGCTGAAAAGGCATAGACTGCTGTATGAGACGCAGAATCCTGCCCGTTCTTGCCGGCGCCGTCGCGCTGTCCGCACTGTTGTTTGCGGCACGCGCGCTGTTCGTGCTGCCGGACGTGGCGGACGCCGCCGCCACGATCGACGTTTGCGTGCTCGACGGGCGCACGGACCAGCCGCTCAAAAACGCCGTCGTCGTGATTCCGGAACTGGACCGCTCCTTTGCTGTCGGCCGCGACGGGAACACGGGCCGCATCGACGTCGACCTGGCCAAGACGGAGCCCGCGTCCAAAACGCTTGGCGAGAGCTGGCGCGAGGTCACGCTGCTCGTCTACTGCGAGGGGTACTATCCCGTTGCGCTGTTCCACACGCCGGTGTGGGAGAACCGGAACCGCAGCGGGCCGACGATCTATCTGTTCGCCGACGACGGCAGCATGCGCGAGCCGTTCACGCTCATCGAATCGCCGCCCGACGACTGGGCGCGGGCGCTTCTGGAACGCTACAATCCGCTTTCCTAACGCTCAGCCGAGCAGCGCGCGCATCTTGGCGTAGCTATCGTACAGCTCGGGCAGCGTTTCGTACATATCGCTGTACACTTCGATAAACGCGGGACCCGCATAACCGTATGAACGCAAAAGCATAAACAGCGCGGCAAAATCGCAGTCTCCGCTGCCGGGCAGCGCCAGCCGCGCCGCGCCGTCCGCGTCCGTATACGCGTCGCACAGGTGCACGTTGACGATATCCTTGCCTATGGCGCGCACGTAGTCCTCGGGCGAATATCCGCTGCGGATGGCCTGCTTAACGTCTAGCGTAAACTTGATTTTGCCGTCCATAGCGTCTCTTAACTCCGTGCCGAACGCCGGGGTTCTAAACGCGCACCAGCTCACGTTCTCGAGCGTGAGCACGACGCCGTGGTCCTCCGCGCGCGCCGCAAGCTCCATCAGGATACCGGCGAGCCGCGCGACGGGGTGGCTGCGCGCCATGCCGGCGTTTTTGCCCGCGGCGGCAAGCGACGCCGCGCCGTGCATGACATAGTGCGTCGCGCCCACCTTTTCCGCCAGGCGCAGCACCTGCTCGTACAGGCCGAGCGCGTCTTCGCGCTGCCTATCGCACCGCGAGAACAGCTGCGGCTCAAACTGCGTGCTCAGCGGGTGCACGCTGAACACGTCAAGGTTTGCCCGCCGCAGCCGCTCGAGCAGCACGCCGGCGAACGCGTCCGTATACTCGGAGAACGAATTTAAAAACAGCTCGACCGTGCGCACGCCGTGCGCGCCGATGTCGAGCAGCGCGTCCTCCGTGTGCATGCGGCCAAAGTAACTCGCGGTCGAAATTCCCAGTTCCATATCCGCATCATACCACGTTTTTTCGGGACGTGCTATAATGGCGCCATGACGAAGAATCGAAACCCCGAGGTCCGCCGCACGCTCGCCGCGCTGCCCTTTCTGCTGACAATCCCGCTGGGCTTTCTCTGGCCGCGCATCGCGCGGGAGCACGGCGCGTGGATCGAGCGCGTCTTTTCGCAGCGGCTCTATCCCGCGGTCAAGGCGGCCATCCTGTTTGTGACGGGCCGGCTGCCGTTCTCGCTGGCCGAGCTGATCCTGTACGCGCTCTGCGCGCTCGTTCCCGCGCTGCTCGCGCTGTTTATCGTGCGCTGTGTCCGCAGGAGGTCCGCGCTGCCGCTGCTTTCGGGTTTACTGGCGCTTGCGATCGCGTTTGGCGTCGGGCTGAACCTGTTTTACTTCACCTGGGGCTTCCACTATTTCCGCGAGCCGCTCGAGAAGCGCATGGGGCTTTCCGTGCGCGCGCGCGATACGGACGAGCTTATCCGGCTTTGCGGCGTGCTGCGCTGCGAGGCCAAACGGCTGCGCATCCTGCTGCCGGAGGATGAGAACGGCGTCTCCGCGTTCATCCAACCGCGTACCAAAACGCTGGCCGCGCTGCCGGACGCGTACGCAGGCCTTGCGGCGGACGACCCGCTGTTTACCGGGCGGGTTTCGGCGGTCAAGCCCGTGCTGTGGTCGACGGGACTGTCCAGGCTCGGCATCGCGGGCATCTACATCGGCCTGACCGCCGAGGGCAACGTCAACGTCGACCAGCCCGCTTTGTCCATACCGCATGCCGCCGCGCACGAGACGGCGCACCAACTCGGCATCGCGTCGGAGAACGAGGCGGAGTTTGTCGCGTTCCTCGCCTGCATGCGCTCCGGCGACCTGTTCGTGCGCTATTCGTCCGTCGTGCAGATGCTGATCGCGGCGGGGAACGCGCTCTGTCGCGTTGCTCCGGATCGGTATTACGAGATTGCGGCAACCTATTCCGAGGGGTTGAAACGCGACCTTGCCGCGCACGCCGCGTACTGGGACGCTTACGAGGGCCCGGTCAGCGAGCGCGCCTCCGAGGTGAACGACAGCTATTTAAAACACAACGAGCAGCCCGCGGGCGTGCAGAGCTACGGCGAGGTGGTCGATCTGCTGCTGGCATATGCTGAGAGCAAAAATATTTTTAGCTAACAAAAATATATTTGGGATTCCGCGGCGTTCGCTGTTTACAAACGGGCCGCGATTGTGTATGCTTGAATGGAACTGCAACGGCGGAGCCGTCGAATTCATATTGAATAGGAGCAAGTGGTATGATCGATCTGACGATTCAGAAAGAGAGTTTGCAGCGCAGCGTTGACCGTGCACGCGAGAAGGGCATCGTTATCCCGACGTTCGCCGAGATGCGCAACCCGGACCTGATCCCCGAGAAGATCAAAAAGAGGCTGAAATCCGTCGGCCTGTGGGACATCAACCCGCTCAACCTGTTCCGCGTCACCTGGCGCAACGAACCGGTCGAGGAGGGCGGCACGTTCGGACCGGTCAACTACATCGAGTTCCCCAAAGAGCTCACCGGCGTGCGCGCGCGCATCATACTTCTGGTCGGCAAATGGTTCCCGACCGGCTGCCACAAGGTCGGCGCGTCGTTCGGCTGCCTCGTGCCGCGCCTCGTGACCGGCCAGTTCGACCCGACCTACCACAAGGCCGTCTGGCCGAGCACCGGCAACTACTGCCGCGGCGGCGCGTATAACTCCGCGCTTTTGTCCTGCTCCTCCATCGCGATTTTGCCGGCCGAGATGAGCCGCGAGCGCTTCGAGTGGCTCAAGACCGTCGCGGGCGAGATCATCGCGACCCCCGGCTGCGAGTCGAACGTCAAGGAAATCTTCGACAAGACCTGGGAGCTTAAGACCACGCGCAAGGATGTCGTGATCTTCAATCAGTTTGAGGAGATGGGCAACGTGCTGTGGCACTACCAGGTGACCGGCAAGGCGATCCAGGACGCGTTCGCCTCGATGAAGGGCGAAGGCCTGCGGCTCGCGGGCGCCTGCTTTACGTCCGGCTCGGCGGGCACGATGTCCGCGGGCGACTACCTCAAGGAGCAGTACCCGCACTTCAAGCTCGCCGTCGGCGAGGCGCTGCAGTGCCCGACGCTTTTAAACAACGGCTTCGGCGGCCACCGCATCGAGGGCATCGGCGACAAGCACGTGCCGTGGATCCACAACGTCAAAAACACCGACATGGTGATCGATATCGACGACGAGGACAGCCAGAAGCTGCTGCGACTGTTCAACGACCCGGCGGGCAAGAAATACCTTGTCGACGAGGTTGGCGTGCCGCGGGAGTTTATAGACAAGCTCTCGCTGCTCGGCATCTCGGGCATCGCGAACCTGCTTTGCTGCATCAAGATGGCCAAGTACTACGAGCTGACCGAGAAGGACGTCGTCGCCACCGTGGGCACGGACTCGTCCGTCATGTACCGGAGCCGCATCCAGGAGCTTGAGGAGGCCGACGGCGCGTATTCCGCGGTCAAGGCCGCGGCCGACTACGCGGGACACCTGGCTTCCATTCGCACGGACGTGATGGAGGAGCTGACCTACGAGGCCAGAAAGCGCATCCACAACCTCAAGTATTACACCTGGGTGGAGCAGCAGGGCAGGACATACGAGGAGATCAACGCGCAGTGGTACGACGAGCACTACTGGACCGGCGTGCACGCGCAGGCGGACGAGATCGACGCGCTGATCAACGAGTTTAATAGAAAAACGGGCGTGCTCGAAAACCTGTAAAGCGACTCCTTATAAAAGTAACAGCCGGATCGGCACTGAACGATCCGGCTGTTTTGTTTGCCGCCGGGAGACTGCGGCAAAATACGAGGAGGTATATGGGGTTCCTTTGGCCAATGCCGCACGCGGCGGCAAACGCTGGAACATGGACCCTTCGGACGGCCGGGCCGCCCAAAAGACGGGGTTACCGGCCGCTCGCGTCCGCAAACTGCCTCAGCAGCGTGACGCTGTTCGTGTCGACAAAATACGTGACCGCCGCGAGGGCATCGCGCCTTGCTTTGGCATCCTCAAAATTTGCGTACTTCATGATTTTGCATCCTCCTTACAACATTTGCGGGCCGCTGCCGGTTCCCGTTCCCGGGGACCTTTCCCGCATCCTTATCTTTCCTTTGCATATATAGAATACCGCAGTTTGTTAGCATTGACAAACAAGCGTTTTTTACGGGGGTACAACCGTGGGTTGTACCTGTTTGCCCGTTCCGCGCCACTTGCGCTTTTTGGCTTGATACGGTATTCTTGCCGTGAGGGGTGGCTGCAAATGGATATTCGGGAGTTGCAGTATTTGATCGCCGCCGCGGACGCGGGGTCGCTATCCACGGCCGCCGAGCGCATGTTCATCTCGCAGCAGGGGCTGTCGAGCGCGATTCGGCGTCTCGAGGCGGAGCTTGGGTATCCGTTGCTTCACCGCGGCCCGGGCGGCGTGCATCTGACCGAGCGCGGCCGCGAGTTCTATGAGAAAGCGTCCGCGGTCGTGGCCGCGTTCTCTGAGCTTGTTCGGACGTTCACCGATCCGGAAGGCAGGCCCGCCGTCGCGATCGCCTGTACCTACAACATCATCCCGAATTGCCCGCGCCCGCTGCAGCGGCTGCTGCTGAACCAGGTTCCGGAGTATTCCGTCGTGACCACGGAGCATTATTCGTCCGAGTGCGAGGACTTGATCGAGCGCGGCGCGTGCAGCTTCGGCATCGTGTACGGGCCGATCGACGGCGCGCGCTTTGCGGGCAATTTCCTGTTTCAGCGGAATCAGTGCGTGATCGTCAACCGCAAGCATCCGCTCGCAAAAGAACGGTCGATCCGCATCGCGCAACTCAGGAACGAGCCGCTGATCATCCCGCACGCCAGATCGCGCACGAACGCCGTTATGCGACAGATCATTCGGGATGCAGGCTTTGAACCGCGCGTCGCGCTGGAGTGCGACCGGCCGATGGAGATCATCAGCCTCGTCAAGACGAATCCAGAGCTCGTCGCGCGCATGTTTGAGGAGGACGCGCCGCTGTCCGACCCGGACGTCGTGCGGCTTGCGATCAGCGATATCCCGTTTGCGCTCGATATATTTCTGATCGAGAAAAAGCGGCGGCCGCTGACCCCGGTCGAGCGCGCGGTCCGCCGCGCGGTGCTGGACTCGGTGGGCTTTGAGGGCCGGGGGTAGGTCGGGAAGGGACGGGAAACGAACGGGGAAAAGGACGGGAAGTAACGGAAAAAACGGGAAAGTACGTTGAGGGCTCCGCCCTCAAACACCCGCCAAAGGGCCGAGGGCCCTTTGGAAACCCCAATAGCCGCATTCGTTTTTTCCTGGGTTTTAGTGGATGTCTAAGGGGCCTGCGCTTCGCTTCATCCGCCACAGGCGGCGCTCAGCTTCGGCCCCTCAAACACCCGCCAAAGGGCCGGCGGCCCTATGGAAACCCCAATAGCAGTGCTCATTTTTCCCCGGGTTTCCAAAGGGGGGTTCCCCCTTTGGTGGGTGTCTGAGGGCAAAGCCCTCAGCGTTTCCCTCTGGGGGGCATAACATCCCCACAAAAACAAAAGAGCGCGACTGCTGCCGCGCCCTTTTAATAGCTCCGAATATAGCAAGGCCAGCCTACGTCCGCACCCTCACCCCTGCTCTTCAACGGGCTGCAACGGCCGCTTGAATTCGAACACGAAATCCATCTTTCGTACGTCGATGTCCGTTGCGATCTCCGCGTAGATGCGGCTGCTGCCGGTCGGGAACACGGTGGTGCCCTCGGCGTTGTGCAGCGTGCCCCGGCCGACCAGCTTGCCGTCGTCGTTGTAGTACACGATCTCGATCTCCCCGTCGAGCGGCAGCGGATAGGCGTTGACGACGACGCCGTCCAAAAACGTGCCGGTTCCGTACTCGTAGACGATGATGTCGCCGAACGAGAGATAGCGGTAATAGTGGTTCTCGTCGCCGATCTCGGCGCCCATCATGTCGGTGGGCAGCGGCTCGCCCGTGACCGAATAGGTGAACGGCTCCGGCTCGGGCGTCGCGGTCGGCTCGGGCGTCGGCGTGCCGACGATCACGGGCTCCGCGTTGTCGCAGGCGGACAGCGCCCACGGCAGAACGAGCGCGGCGGTCAGCAGCGCAAACGACAGCGCCGCGCGGATCAGTTTCAGGCTTGCTCCTTGCTGCATTGGCGGATGAGCTCCTTCTTCAGGTCGTACAGCTTGTCTGTCAGGTCTACCTTATAAATATGCGGGTTGAGCAGGCGTTTGTACTCGTCCCAGAACGTCGCGAACTCTTTTTTAGCGTACGCCTGAATTTCGCGGATGTCCGGCAGCGCATACACCTGCTTTCCGCCGATGAATATCGGCACCATCAGCTCGCGCACGGTAAAGTTTTCGATCGTCTTATTTTTGTACGTCTGCAGCGGGTGATAGATTTTCAGCGGCCTGCCCGTGTCGATCGTCTCGCCGTCGAGACCGATCAGGTCGGCCAGCGCCATGCCCGTGCGGCTGTCGTAGAGGCGGAATACCTTCTTGTAACCGGGGTTTGTGACCTTGACGGGGTTGTCGGAGAGCTTGATCTTCGGGATGATCTTCCCATCGACCACTTCGGCGGCCAGCTTGTATACGCCGCCGAGCGCGGGGCTGTCGTCGCCGGTGATCAGCTTGGTGCCGACGCCCCAGAAATCGATGCGGCAGCCCTGGGACTTCAGGTCCTGGATCACGGTTTCGTCAAGGTCGCTGGACGCGCAGATGCGCGCCTTCGGGAAGCCCGCGGCGTCGAGCATCTCGCGCGCTTTTTTGGACAGGTACGCCAGGTCGCCGCTGTCGAGCCGGATGCCGACGGGCTCGTGGCCCCTTTCGCGCAGCTCGTTGAACACGGTGATCGCGTTCGGCACGCCGCTGCCCAGCGTGTCGTAGGTGTCCACGAGCAGCAGGCAGGCGGAGGGGAAGACCTCGGCGTACGCGCGGAACGCCGTGATCTCGTCCGGAAAGCTCATGACCCAGCTGTGGGCGTGCGTGCCGCTGATCGGGATGCCGAACATCTGGCCGGCGAGCACGTTGCTCGTGGAGCCGCAGCCGCCGATGACGGCGGCGCGCGCGCCGTAGATGCCCGCGTCCGGCCCCTGCGCGCGGCGCAGGCCGAACTCGAGCACCGGGTCGCCTTTTGCTGCGTAGCAGACGCGGCTGGCCTTGCTGGCGATGAGCGTCTGGTGGTTGATGAACGTCAATAGCGCGGTCTCGATGAGCTGCGCCTGAATGATCGGCGCCTTGACGCGCACGAGCGGCTCGTAGGGGAACACGACCGTGCCCTCCGGAATGGCGTAGATCTCGCCGGTGAACGTCAGTCGCGACAAAAACTGCAAAAACGGCTCGTCGAACGTGTTGAGCGAGCGCAGATAGGCGAGCGCGTCGTCGTCGAAACGCAGGTTGTTGACGTAGTCGACGAGGCTCTCGACGCCGGCCATGACGGCGTAGGCGATGTTCTCGCGCGGGCGGAAGAACACGTCGAAAATCGCCTCGTTCTCCGTCATGCCCTTCTTGAAATAGCCGTACATCATGGTGAGCTCGTAGAAGTCGGTCAGCATGGTTAAGTTGCGCATGTGTCCCCCTCCGAATGACCCTGAATTGGCTTCATTATACCGCATCCGGCAGGAAGAAAAAAGAAAGAAACGTGTACGAATTATGAATAATAGAGGTCCGCGGACACGTACGTCAGCCCCTCGATGGGCCGGTAGACGTCCTCATAGGCGACGACGCGGTCGATTAAGTTGCCGTCGGCGTCGTAATAGTTCTTGTATGTACGCGACGTTTTGCCCTGGCGCGACTCGCGCTCGACGACGCGCGTCTCGGCGGGCAGACTCTCGTCGAGTTGGATCAGCGCGGACGGCGCGGGCATGGTGCCGGTGCATTCCGACGTGATCTTGATCGTCCGCCCGTCCGGCAGCGGCGCGCCGTAGATCGACACCGTGACGGTCATGTCGTTTGTGCTCGCAAACGCGGCCAGATAGATCGGCGCTTCGGTGGAGTTCTTGAAGCGGAAGTTCTTGCCGCCCGTGCTGATCGTCGCGTCGCGGCCGATGCCGACGTAGCTCATCGGCCAGGAGTGCGG
>CAZIRB010000036.1:308-7291 GCA_964541695.1 uncultured Oscillospiraceae bacterium | reverse complement strand
CATCCGGAAAAAAGCAGAATACCAATCATACACCCAATCAAACAAATGCGTTTCATCGGGTGTATTGTGTGCGGGTAAGCAGCGGTTTATTATCTTAAATCGGAAACGAACGCGCTGGGTCCGCGCTGTTTGGACTTTGCCAAATACATATTCTGATCGGCCTTTGACAGGAATGCATCGATGGAGCACGTATCGAGATCGCCGTATCGCGCCGAGCCCATGCTGAACGAAAGGCGGTACGGCGCTTTTTTGCTTTCGTTGAATTCGTCGACGCGGCGGTTGATCTCGGCCATGACCTCGGCGACGCTTTCGCGGCTGTCGCGCTGCAGCAGAATAATAAACTCGTCGCCGCCCATGCGCGCGAGAAAATCGCTCTTGCCGCTGCACGCGGCCTTGAGAATGTCGGCCGCCTGCACGAGCGCCGCGTCCCCGGCGGCATGGCCGAACGTGTCGTTGATGCCCTTGAAGTGGTCGACGTCGAGTATGATCGCGTACAGCTGCGCGCCGTTTTGCAGCATGGCTGTACGGCTCTCGAGGTGCCGGTTCATGCGCCGCCTATTGTTGATGCCGGTTAGCGCGTCCGTCGAAATCTGCCGGTTCTGGATGTTGATGAATATCATCAGCAGCGAGAACACCGCGCAGATGGGGATCAGCGACACGCCGTAGAACATGTATTGCACGATCGCGCCGACGAACGGCGGGATCGGGAACGCGGCGATAAGATAGTATTCGCGTTTTTCGGCCTTGGACTGCGCGGTCTTTGCTTTTTGCAGCGCGAGGAACGAGGCGTAGACCAGATAGAACAGCGAGAGCGCCAGGACGACCATGAACAGCTTGCCGCGGCTGTATACGTTTTCCGGGCTGACGGTGAACGCCCAGCCGTTGAAGTAGCTTACGCCGGTGGCCAGCACGCAGATGGCGACCGGAATCGCGTACAGGTGCAGCCGTTTTTTAAGCGTCCGCATATTTCGGTGCAGCATATAGTCGCTGTATAAAAGCCACAAAAAGCCGCTACCCGGGAGCGCCAGGAACGAGACGGCGGAGGAGGCGATGTTCAAAAGCCGCCCGCCGCGGTACGTCGTTTTGTCGAAGACCCACATGCCGGTGTCGGCCAGTATGATGACGGCCGCGAACATCAAAATCCAGTTGAACAGACGCTCGTCCAGCGAGGCGGTCCCAAACTGATTGCGCGACATAAACAGCAGGAGCAGAATGGCGATCCCCAGCAGATTGATCTCGATATACAGGAACAGCATGAACGCATCCCCTTACAGCTTGCAGCTTGGATCAAAACGCGAACGGATAACGATTACATAGTAACATACCGAAACAAAAATTGGGAGAGCGAACGTCCGGGAGCGGGTTGTATTTTGGCGAAAATGTCGAAGAATTTCGGTTTTTTGCGCGGTTTTTCATCAAATCCGCGGCTTTCAGCGCGATTGCGGCGCGACCGCACCTATCATACCACGGAATTGCGGCCGCAACAACGAATGATCTGGCATGGTCGCGATTGTGAACCGATAAATGATGAAGGTGATGGGAGCTGTAATCCTATGAATCCAGCGAAAGGGATTGTTTTCAAGGCCGTCCGGCTGTATCCTTATACAATAGGCACAAAAAAAGCGTGCCGCCGGCGGTTTGTCCGCGCGGATTCGTGCCGCGTATCGAACGATCGAACCCGGAATCGGAAAGGCGGTATTTATATGAACAGCACGATCGATCTGCACACGCATTCCTGTTACAGCGCCGACGGGGAGCTGACGCCGGCGGAACTGATCCGCCGCGGCGCGGCGCGGGGCGTGCGCATCATGGCGATCTCGGACCACAACTGCGTGCGCGGCAACGCGGAGGGGGAACAGGCCGCCCGTGCGGCGGGCATCGTCTACATCCCCGGCGTCGAGATCGATTGTACGTTTAACGGGATCAATCTGCATGTGCTGGGCTACGGCATCGACGCCGCCAGCCCGGACTTTGCCGCGCTCGAGACCGATATCGTGCGGTCGAGCGCCGCGTCGTCGCAAGAGCGGCTGGAGGCCACGCGAAAGCTCGGCTTTACGATCGACGAAAGCGAGATGGCCGCGGTCGCGGGCAATTCCTACTGGAAGGACATCTGGACGGGCGAGATGTTCGCGGAGGTGCTGCTGAATAAGCCGGAGTATCGGGATCATCCGGTCCTGGCGCCCTATCGCGCGGGCGGGCCGCGCGGCGACAACCCGTATG
The DNA here is from genome assembly GCA_964541695.1 of uncultured Oscillospiraceae bacterium. Lineage (GTDB taxonomy): Bacteria > Bacillota > Clostridia > Christensenellales > CAG-138 > CAZKGE01. The sequence continues at coordinate 5,071 of CAZIRB010000036.1, read as the reverse complement.
TGAATTTTTACTGGGATTACTATGGCCAGGACAAGCCGTGCTACGTCGAGATCCGGTTCCCGACGCTCGCATCCGCGATCGGTACGATCCGCGCAAACGGCGGCAAGGCCGTGCTGGCGCACCCCGGCGTGAACCTGAAGGACCGCGGGGAGGAGGTCCTCGACGCCATCGCCAACGCCGGCATCGACGGTATCGAGGCGTTCAGCAGCTATCATTCCGCGGAGCAGGCGCTGTATTTTTACCGCAAGGCGCGGGACCACGGCCTGTTCGTTACCTGCGGCAGCGACTTCCACGGCAAGACCAAGCCCATAATCGGCCTGGGGCAGCATGGCGCGCCGGTGACGGACGAAACGATCGAGGCAAATCTGGCGGCGCTATTGGAGCGAGCGGGCGTTTGACGCGGATCGTAATCCTTAAAAGATAGAGAAGAAAGCGCCCTCGGGAAAATTCCGGGGGGCGCCGTTTTTGTTTGACAGCGAAGTTTGTGAGTACGTTGCGGGCTCAAACGCCCGTCAAGAACCTGAGGCCCTTTGAACGCGCAGGAGACCTCGGCGAATCCTTCGGGGTTCAAACGCGAGGCTCCCTTTTTAAAGATAAATAGTAAATGGAAATTAAAATAAAAAAGCAACGCCCAAAACGCGTTGTTTTTTATGCCGAAAGCACGGTTTCGATGTTAATCGACAGTTTGTGTCGCTCAAAAGCAATGTACATGCCGCCTGCCGGTTGATACAGTATATGCAGCGGGAGCCGGGCCGCCGATCGGGCTGCGCTTGACGGAAATGCGTGTCGCGGAGGGCAAAACCGAGCGCGCGAATGCATAAGATATGAACAAAACATGAACGAATGGTGTATTTTTTTCGATTTGGGTGTTGTTGCGGACAAGCGGTGTGATATGATAAAAACAACCGTATCGTAGCAAACAAAACATCACTGCGTATTGGTCGCGGCCAGCCCAAGCCGCGTAAAGCATATCATTCATTGCTTGTTGTGTGGTAAGCGGGCAAAAAATTCCGCTTTTCTGAAATGATCCCGGTCACGGGGCTTATATTGCGCGGAAAACCCGGCCCGTCGGTCAACAGGGTTTCGGCCTGCGTGTTTGGCGCATCATGCGCCGGCGATTTTGATTCTATACGTTTGGAAGGGTTCTGTATGCTGAAGTTTGAAGATGTTTCCATGTCCTATGACGGCGCGCATGAGGTGCTGAAGAACGTCAGCCTCGAGATTCCGGAGGGGCGGCTCGCCGTGCTCATCGGGCCGTCGGGCTGCGGCAAAACGACGATGCTCCAGCTGATCAACCGCCTGATCAACCCCGCAAGCGGCAAAATTTCCATCAACGGCGTCGATATCCGCTCCATAGACCCGGTGGAGCTGCGCCGGGGCATCGGCTACGTCATACAGGAGATCGGCCTGTTTCCGCATATGACGATCGAGCAGAACATCGAGACCGTGCCAAGGCTCCTAAAGTGGCCCGAGGAGAAGCGCAGAAAGCGCACGCGGGAGCTGCTGCAGCTCGTGGATATGGACGAGCAGTACCTCAAGCGGTACCCGTCCAGCTTAAGCGGCGGCCAGCAGCAGCGGATCGGGCTGCTAAGGGCGCTCGCAGCCGAGCCGCCCATCATCCTTATGGACGAGCCGTTCGGCGCGCTGGACCCGATTACCCGGGAAGCGCTGCAGGACGAGATCAAGCGGCTGCAGAGCAAGCTGAAAAAGACGATTGTGTTCGTCACGCACGATATGGACGAGGCCATCAAGCTTGCGGACATCATCATCCTGATGAAGGACGGCGCGGTGGTCCAGATTGCGTCGCCGGAGGAGCTTCTGTCCGACCCGGCGAACGAGTTTGTCGAGCACTTCATCGGCAAGCACCGTCTGTACAACGGCAGGATCGATACCGTGCAGGACGTGATGCACGCGGACCCGCTCACCGTGTCGCTGGACATGGGCCTGGCGCAGAGCATCGCGCTGATGGAGCACAGGCGGGTCAGCTCCCTGCTGGTCGTGGACGGCGAGGGCAGGCTGCTGGGATCGGTCGGGATCGAGGAGATCACCAAGGCGGCCAAGCCCGGGCTCTCCATCCGGGAGCTTGCGATCAAACCCATGCCCAGGGTTCTGCGCAGCGCGCCGGCCAAGGACGCGTTCGACCTGCTTGTGGGCCAGCGGCTGGACGTGCTCACCGTCGTGGACCAGGACGGCCATGTGGAGGGCGTCGTCACCAAGACGAGCATGGTGAAATCCCTGGCGCACGCGGTGTGGAAGGAGGAACCCCGTGGGTGACTTTTTCGGGATTTTGGCGCAAAAACCGGATATGGTGCTTACGGCCGTCGGACAGCATGTGCTGATCAGCCTGACCGCCGTGCTCCTGGGCATCTTGGTCGCGGTTCCGGCCGGTATCCTGCTGACGCGGCGGCCGAAGGTCGCCTCGGTCGTGCTGGCCGTGTTCGGGGTTGTCAACACCATACCGAGCCTCGTGCTGCTGGGCGCAGCCATGATCGTGCTGGGACTGGGGTTCGTGCCCGCCGTGACGGTGCTGTTTGTGTACTCGCTCCTGCCGATCATGCGCAACATCTACACCGGCATCCGGGGCGTGGACGGCAAATACGTCAAGGCCGCCCGCGGCATGGGCATGAGCCGCATGCAGATCCTCCAAAGGGTCCAGATACCCCTCGCGCTGCCCGTGATCATCGCGGGGATCCGGCTCTCGGCCATCTACATCATCAGCTGGGCGACGCTGTCGGCCTTCATCGGCGCGGGCGGGCTGGGCGACCTGATCTGGATGGGGCTGCAATCCTTCCATTACGGCATGGTGTTAGCCGGGGCGATTCCGGCCACGCTGCTGGCGCTCGCCACGAGCTTTCTGCTTTCCTGGGCTGAAAAATCGGCGACCCGGCACATGTTCCGCGCAAAGGGGGCGAGGAGTTGAGGCTGAATCAGGTTTTGAGCGCGCTGCTGACCCATCTTGAGATCACGTTCCTGGGCGTGTCGCTCTCCTGCGCGATCGGCATCCCGGCGGCCTCGCTGCTGCGGAAATCCCCTCAGGCCGCAAGGAGCGTACTAGCCGCCGTGGACGTGATCCAGACGGTGCCCACGCTCGCCATGCTGACGTTTATGATGCTTATATTCGGGCTCAACAACACGACCGTGATCGCCGCCATCGTGCTGTACTCGCTGTTTCCCGTCGTGCGCAACACCTATGCGGGCATGGCGGGCGTGGAGCGGGGGATCATCCGGGCCGGAAAGGGCAACGGCATGACCGAGCTGCAGATCTATACAAAGCTTGAGTTGCCCCTCGCGATGCCGGTGATCCTCTCGGGCATACGGCTCGCGCTCGTTTCCGCGCTCGGCATCGCCACGACCGGCGTGCTCATCGGCGCGGGCGGGCTGGGCATGCTGATCTGGCGCGGCATCCAGACGCGCAACGCTTTGATGATGCTGTCCGGAGCGGTTCCCGTATCGCTGCTGGCGGTGTTTTTGGATTACCTTCTTTCCTATTCGGAAAAGAAACTGGGAAGCAAGGTGAAATAAACAGACGGAAAGGAAGGGATGACAATGAAGAGGAGAATCTGTCTGCTGCTTGCGTGCGTGACGGCCGCCGGCCTGCTGATTGGCTGCGGAGGCGGCGGCAAGAAAATCGTGATCGCCTCCAAGCAATTCACGGAGAACATTCTGCTGAGCGAAATGTATGCGCAACTCGTGGAGAACCGCACCGACATCAGCGTGGAGCGCAAACAGAACCTGGGCGGCACCTCGGTTATTTTCCCCGCCATGGAGAAGGGCGAGGTGGACATGTATCTCGAGTACACGGGTACGGCATACAACGAAATCCTCAAGCTTTCGGACGTAGCGGCCGAATCCTCCGAGCAGGTCTATCAGATCAGCAAGGACAAGCTCAACGAACAGTACGGCATCACCATGTTTCAGCCGATCGGCATCAACAACACGTTCGCGCTCGCCATGCTTGAAGCAAAAGCCAGCGAGCTGGGCATTAAGACCATGAGCGATCTGGCCGCCGCATCCCCGGACTTAAAGTTCGGCGCGAACCACCTGTTCTACACGCGCGAGAAGGACGGCTACGACGCCATGACGGCCCTTTACGGCCACAGCTTCAAGGAGGCGCTCCGGATGGACACGTCGCTGCTGTACGACGCGATCGCGCAGGGCCAGCTGGACGTGATGGTGGTTTATGCGACGGACTCGTTGCTCAAGAAATACGAAATGACCATACTCAGCGACGATAAAGAGTTGTTCCCAGCGTATCACGGGACGCCGATCTGCCTCAACAAGACCTTGGAGAAGTATCCCGAGCTGAAGGACGTGTTCGACCTGCTGGCCGGCAAATTTGACGACGCGCAGATGCAGGCCCTCAACTACAAGATCGACGTGGAGAATCAGACGCCCGAGGACGTGGCCAGGGCGTATCTGACCGAGCAGGGGCTGCTGAAGTAGGGGGAAGGAGCTGCGGAAAAGCGGCGGAAGACGCCCCGGGGAGCGAAAACTTATTTTCTCCTTATTTCTTTAAGACTGGAAAAATGTATTTCGGATTTATGCAGGAGCGGGGGATCCTTAATGTTTACGCGCGTTTAGATGTGGTTCAAAAAAACCATGAAAAAAAAGGGGGTTTTTTAAACCAATGGGAAAACAAAAATTTGAAAGAACAAAACCGCATGTCAATATCGGAACGATCGGTCACGTGGACCATGGTAAAACAACATTGACAGCAGCCATCACACTGTGCTTGTCGAAAGAAGGCGGCGCAGAAGTCAAAG
>CAZIRB010000036.1:0-298 GCA_964541695.1 uncultured Oscillospiraceae bacterium | reverse complement strand
TGTTTTTTGCTGCAGGGCGTAATCATTATGTTTCCCCCGCTTTTCGATGAGGTTCAAAACAACCTTGAAAATCATGGGGGATTTTAAAAATCATTTTGAAAGTTCACTTTTCCGAGCGAGCTGTCCGCGCTTCCATCACGTATACGACTATGCTTGATTTTCGCGATTCCATTATTGACAACCCCTATTTTCGTCGGTATAATGACAAGGTGCGCGGCAGTGCTGGAATTGGCAGACAGGCACGTTTGAGGGGCGTGTGCGCAGGCGTATGGGTTCAAGTCCCATCTGCCGCACCAAC
>CAZIRB010000035.1:12436-19358 GCA_964541695.1 uncultured Oscillospiraceae bacterium | reverse complement strand
GGATCGGCTCCGGGCACCCTTCGTTCCCCTTCTTATTGCAGCCATATATTGCCGGTTATGCCGCCCGTTCCCGTTCTGCGCGGTTTGACAACGAAAATGGTGCATGATACAATAAAAAGGCTATTTTGGCGCGGTTTTTGCGCGCCGGGACCGGCAAAATCGCTTGCTGTGCGGGGAAGACGCTGACTTGGAATATATATCGCCCAAAAGACTGCGCTCGTCGATCATGTTCCTGTGCAAGGCCGTCATCGCGGCCTCCGTCGCGGGGGCGTTTTTATACCTTGTGCTCAATTACTATCCGGAGACGGACTTCTACTTTAAAGGCTTCGTCGTATTCGAGTTTCTGTACATGACGATATTCTTCGCGTTCGCGTCGACATACCAGTGCTTCCGCATCGGCGTGTACCGCTACCGCGAGGTCATATTCGGTTTCCTGCTCGCGACGTTTATGACGAACTTTATCATGTACTTCGTGCTGTCGCTGACGGCCAAGAAGCTTTTGCCCGTCATGCCGCTGTTTGTCACGATGCTGGCCCAGTGGGGCATGGGCTTTTTGCTGTACCTGGGCGCCGACCGGCTGTACTTTATCGTGCATCCCGCGCGCGACTGCATCGTGATCTGCTCGGTGGGACGGCGCGAGCTCGAGACGATCGAGAAGTTCCACAACCTCTCCAAGCGCTACCGCATCTGCGAGATCTGCGACGAGGACGCGGGGTTCGAGCGGCTTCTCGGGCGCATCGAGCCGTACTCGACGGTGATACTCGGCAGCGTCGATAACGACCTGCGGCTCGACCTGACCGAGCACTGCTTCGATCACAACAAGAGATTGTTCTTCATGCCGTCGGTGCAGGACATCATTCTGCACAACGCGCACGAGACGTTCATCGGCGACTCGATCCTCTACCTGTGTAAAAACCGCACGTTTTCGGTCGAGCAGCTCGTCATCAAGCGCTTTATGGACATCGCAATCTCGCTGCTGGGCCTGATCGTGGCGAGCCCCATCATGCTCGCCGTCGCGCTCGCGATCAAGACCTACGACGGCGGCCCGGCGCTGTTTCGCCAGGTGCGCTACACGAGAAACCTCAAGCAGTTCACGCTCGTCAAGTTCCGCAGCATGATCGTCGACGCGGAGAAGGACGGCGCGCGCCTCACCGTCGAAAACGACGCGCGCATCACGCCGATCGGCCGGTTCATCCGCAAGACGCGCATCGACGAGCTGCCGCAGTTCTTCAACGTGCTCGCCGGCGACATGTCGCTCGTCGGCCCGCGGGCCGAGCGCATCGAGAACGTCGACTACTACTGCGAGCTGATGCCGGAGTTCCGGTACCGCATGAAGGTCAAGGCTGGTCTGACGGGCTACGCGCAGATATTCGGCAAGTATAACACGTCCTACGAGGACAAGCTCAAGATGGACCTGCTCTACATCGAGAACTGCTCGCTGGTAAAGGACCTGCAGCTGTTGTTTATGACGCTCAAGGTCCTGTTTTTGCCGGAGAGCACGGAGGGCTTTGTGACAAACAGCGTGTCGGACATCGACAAAAACAGGAACGGGAGGAACGGGACTTGAAGGGCATCATCCTGGCGGGCGGCCGCGGCACGCGGCTGTACCCGATGACGAAGGCGGTCTCCAAGCAGCTTCTGCCCATCTACGACAAACCGCTCATCTACTATCCGCTCTCGGTGCTCATGCTCGCGGGCATCCGCGAGGTGCTGATCATCTCCACACCGGACGACACGCCCGTGTACCAAAAGCTGCTCGGCGGCGGCGAGAAGCTCGGCATGTCGTTTTCGTACGTCGTGCAGACAAGCCCCCGCGGGCTTGCCGACGCGTTCATACTCGGCGAGGAGTTTATCGGCGCGGACAACGTCTGTTTAATCCTCGGCGACAACGTGTTTTACGGCCAGTCGCTCAGCGGCACATTAAAGAGCGCGTGCGAGCGGACGCGGGGCGCCACGATATTCGGCTATCCGGTCAAGGACGCGCGCGAGTTCGGCGTCGTCGAGTTTGACGAGAACCGGCGCGTGCTGTCCATCGAGGAAAAACCGAAAGCGCCCAAGTCCAACTATGCGGTGCCGGGGCTGTACTTCTACGACAACCGCGCGATCGGCATCGCCAAACAGGTCGTGCCCAGCGCGCGCGGCGAGATCGAGATCACGTCCGTCAACAACGCCTATCTCGCGCTCGGGGAGCTGCACGTCGAGCTGCTCGGCCGCGGCATGGCATGGCTCGACACCGGCTCGCCCGAGGGCATGCTCAAGGCCGCGGAGTACGTCGAGGCCGTGCAGTCCCGCCAAGGCTTCTATATCTCTTGCATCGAGGAGATCGCGTGGCGCCGGGGCTTTATCAGCACGGAGCAGCTTTTTGCGCTCGGGCATGAATTGCGCATGACGGAGTACGGCCAGTACCTGATTCAGCTTTCGGAGGGAAAATAGCATGCAGATTCTGGTGACCGGCGGCGCGGGCTTTATCGGCAGTAACTTCGTGCGCTTTTTGCGCGAAAAGCACCCGGACGCGGCCGTGATCAACGTCGACCTTCTGACCTACGCGGGCAACCTCGACAATCTGACCGGCGTCGAAGAATGCGACCGCTACCGTTTCATCCGCGCGGATATCCGCGACCGCGCCGCGATGGAACGGATATTCGCCGAGTACGATATCACGCACGTGGTCAACTTCGCCGCGGAGAGCCACGTCGACCGCAGCATCGTCGACCCCGAGGTGTTTTTGACCACGAACATACTCGGCACGTCCGTGCTGCTCGACACGGCCAAGAAGCACTGGAAGCTCGACCCGGACGACAAGTATTCGCGCGCGTACCGCGCGGACGTGAAGTTCTTGCAGGTCTCGACCGACGAGGTCTACGGCGCGCTCGGGCCGGAGGGGAAGTTCACCGAACGCACGCCGCTCTCGCCGAACAGCCCGTACTCGGCCGCCAAGGCGTCCGCGGACATGATCGCGCGCGCGTACCACGAGACGTTCGGCCTGCCGGTCAACATCACGCGCTGCTCGAACAACTACGGCCCGTACCAGTTCCCGGAGAAACTGATCCCGCTCATGATCTGCAACTGCCTTGCCGGCAAGCCCCTGCCCGTGTACGGCGACGGCATGCAGGTCCGCGACTGGCTGCACGTGTTTGACCACTGCGCGGCGATATTCACGGTGCTGACGCAGGGCAAAGCGGGCGAGGTCTACAACATCGGCGGCAACAACGAGCGCGCGAACATCGAGATCGTCAAGCTGATCCTCAGGACGCTCGGCCGCGACGAGTCGCTCATCGCGTTCGTCAAGGACCGCCCGGGCCACGACCGCCGGTATGCCATCGACAACGCGAAGATCACGACGGAGCTCGGCTGGTCGCCCGCGTATACGTTTGAGGACGGCATGGCCGAGACGATCCGGTGGTATCTGGACAATAGAGCGTGGACGGAGCGCATCCTCTCCGGCGCGTACCTGACGTATTACGAGGAGATGTACCGGCAGTAGCGGCGTAAGCGGCGGTTCGGCCGCGTTTCGGTTGCGGCGCTGCGTTTTTCGCCGCCGGGTATGTCATGATGTATGCGCGGCGGCCGGCAGGCCCCCGGAACGGTCCGCGATGGCTGCGGGCGTCCTTTGGGCCCAGGGCCGCTGTTTTTTAGTCCGGCGGGAAGGGGAGGGCAAGCTATGGTTTTGACAATCCGCCCGTTCGGCTCGGCCGCGGATATTCCCCGGACCACGCGGCCCGCGCCGCGCGACCCCGTGCTCTACGCGCTCGGGAACGCGTCCGGCGCGTCCGTATCGGTTACGGACTACGGCGCGCGCGTCGTGTCGATTTTGATGCCGGACGCGGCCGGGAAGCTCGACGACGTCGTGCTCGGCTACGATTCCGTCGCCGGCTATGTCCTGGACCAAAACTTTACGGGCGCGACCTGCGGGCGCGCGGCCAACCGCATCGACGGCGGCGCGTTCACGCTCTCCGGCAAACGGTACGAGCTTGTCCGCAACGAGGGCGAAAACACGCTGCACGGCGGGGAAACCGGCTTCGACCGCGCTCTCTGGGACGCGGATTTCTTTTTCGATCGGCTGCGGTTCGTCTATCGCAGCCCGGACGGCGAGGAGGGCTTCCCCGGCGCGTGCACGGCCGAGGTCACCTACGAGCTGACGGACGACAACGTGCTGCGCATCGGCTTTTACGCGACCGCGGCGGCCGATACGCTCGCCGCCCTGACAAACCATAGCTATTTCAACCTCGACGGGCGCTGTTCCGGCTCCGTGCTCGACCACCGGCTGCAATTGGACGCGGACGCGTTCTGTCCCGTGGGCGCGGGCATGCTGCCGACGGGCGAAAAGCGGGCCGTGACCGGCACGCCGTTCGATTTTACGCGGCCTGCCCGCGTCGGCGCGCGCATCGGCGAACACGACGAGCAGTTGCGGCTTGGGGGCGGCTACGACCATTGCTTCGTTGTCCGCGGCGAGCCGGGCAATCTTCGCCGCGCGGCGATGCTTGTCGGGACGTCCGGCCGCGCGATGGAGACGTGGACGACGTTCCCGGGGCTGCAGCTCTACACGGGGAACTTCTTCTCCGGCGTCGGGGCGGGCGCCACATGCTATGCAAAGCGTGCGGCCCTGTGCCTGGAGACGCAGTATTTCCCGAACGCGGTCAATACGCCGGGCTTTGACGCCCCCGTGGTGCGCGCGGGCCGAACGCAGGAGAACGTGACGGAATATCGATTTTTTATAAAACCGGACGGGGAAGAATGGGGATAAGGCTCTCGGTTTTCGACATGGACGGCGTGCTCGTCGACAGCGAGCCGCTGCACGATATCGTGCGCGTCGGGATATTCACATCGCTGACCGGGGACCCGAACGCCGCGCTGGGCTTCGACCCCGTCGGCACGGACACCGAACAATACTACGACGCGTTCCTGCGTTCGCGGTCTCTGCCGGGCGCCGGCGCCCTTGTGGCCAAGCGGCATTACACGGAGGTGTACGAGCGCATCATCGACACGCTGCCCGGCCTGATCGACGGCGTGCCGGAGACGCTTGAGCGATTGAAGCGCGCGGGCGTCCGCTGCGCGGTCGCGTCGAGCTCGCCGCTTTTTTATGTGCGGGGGCTGCTCGAACACTACGGCGTGGCCGCGTATTTCGACACGCTCGTGACGGCGGACGACGTAGTCAACAAAAAGCCCGCGCCGGACTGTTACCGTCTCGTGCTCGAGCGCGTGTCCGTACCGGCCGCGGAGGCGGTTGCGCTGGAGGACAGCGCCGCGGGCCTGCGGGCTGCCACGCGTGCGGGCATACGCTGCGCGGCCTATGTCGCGCCCGGCGCGCGGCGTCAGGACACGACTGGCGCGTGGAGAACGGTCGCCGGCGTGCGCGCGTACGCGGACCTTCTGTTAAACGGCGAAGCGGACCGATCGGAATAACGGCAAGAATAACGGCGCCCGCGATTGTCCGCGGACGCCGTTTTTATTTACCTTGATCGAATCGGGGGACTCCATCCCCGGACGTCCGCCCCTTACGGGACCGGCGTGCCCTCCGGCACCTTGGACTGCGCCATGACGAACTGCGTGGTCATGTAGCCCTTCGCGCCCGTAGCCGGCACCTCGACGTAATAGAAGCCGTCCGTCTGGAAATAGATCCAGACCGCCGTGTCCCGCGGGTAATCGCCGAGCGGCGTGTTGCCCTCCGTGCTCGGGACCTTGCGCAGCGCGACCTTCGTCGCCGTTACCGTGCCGCTGACTACGCCGGACGCCGCTTCGGGCGAGGGCGTCGGCTCCTCGCCGGGCAGCAGGCCGTAGCGCTCGACAAACTTCACCGCCATGTAGCCGTATTTCTGCTCGGCCACGATCTGGCAGAAGTAATACTCCCCGGAGATGGCGTATATCTTGAGGTTCGTGCCCGACACGTATTTGCCGATGATATCATAGCCCGTGTCCGGACCCTTGCGCAGCACGACGCCGGAGGCCTTCAGCTTGCCGTCCACGGCGGTCTTGACCTGCTCCTTTGTCGGCAGCTGCACGTCGTTCTGCATGCCGGGCGTGGGCGTCGGTTCCTTGGTCGGCTCGGGCGTGGCCGTCGGTTCGGGCGTCGCGGTCGGCGTCGGTGTCGGCGTATCGATCGGCGGCAGCGTGGGCGTGGCTGCGGCCGGATCGGGCGATTGGCCGACGGAGGCGGGCGGGTCCGTTGCCTGCGCCTTTACGTTGCTGCCGCTGCCGTTGGCCAGCGACCAGGCTACGAAATACACGCCGATGACGACGATCAGGACCAGCACGCCGAGTACGGCGTACCCCAGCGGCGTGACCCGCACTTGATGCCTGCGTCTGCGTCTGCGCTTGCTCATGGTTTTCCCCCTCCATCAATGAACCGCATAAACCTGTACAATCCAAGTTATATTGTGATCCGTTCATAATTCGGACACAATATATGGATAGTGTAGCGCATTTCGTGTCGTTTTCATAGGGGTTTTGAAAAATATATGCAGGAATTTTCAAAAATCGTTCGATTCCTGTCACATCTGTAGGAACCGTGCCGACACGCCTGTAAATTTATACAAGAAGCGACAGAATATGGTAACCCAAGCGCTATTTTATGCGCCGGTCCGCGCTTTTTTGCGCGAAAAAGCCCGGCCGCGGGAGCGGCCGGGCGTGTTATTGCACAGAGGGGCGGGAAACGGAGGGGACGGCAGGGGTTTCACCCCTACGACCCCACCAAAGGGCCGAGGGCCCTTTGGAAACCCAAGGAGAAACTGATGAGCGTATCGGGTTTCCAAAGGGGGGTTCCCCCTTTGGCGGGAGTTTGAGGGGGCTGAAGCTGAGCGCCGCCTGTGGCGGATGAAGCGAAGCGAAAGCCCGGTGAGCAAAGCTGCGCCAGCCATACCGGCCGGCGCGGTTATTGCGAACTGTGGGGGAGCCCTCAACGTAATCTTTTGCAGGGGTTTCACCC
>CAZIRB010000035.1:0-12336 GCA_964541695.1 uncultured Oscillospiraceae bacterium | reverse complement strand
GGGCTGAAGCTGAGCGCCGCCAGTGGCGGATGAAGCGAAGCGAAAGCCCGGTGAGAAAAGCTGCGTCAGCCGGTAAGGCTGGCGCAGTTATTGCGAACTGTGGGGGAGCCCTCAACGTAATCTTTTGCAGGGGTTTCACCCCTACGACCCCACCAAAGGGCCGAGGGCCCTTTGGAAACCCAAGGAGAAACTGATGAGCGTATCGGGTTTCCAAAGGGGGTTTCCCCCTTTGGCGGGAGTTTGAGGGGGCTGAAGCTGAGCGCCGCCAGTGGCGGATGAAGCGAAGCGAAAGCCCGGTGAGCAAAGCTGCGCCAGCCGGTAAGGCTGGCGCGGTTATTGCGAACTGTGGGGGAGCCCTCAACGTACCCTACCCCCGCCCCCGCATCCCAATGCTTAAAACAGCGCCCGATCCGGATACAGACCGTTCCTCGTCATCTCCCGAAGCGCGGCGGCCATCAGTTCTTTATCCTCGCGGTAGGTCACGCCGTACCAGCGGTCGGGGGTGGGCATGACGTCGACGGAGGCCTTGCGCTCGCGCAGGAGCCGGCCGGTCTCGACGGGGATGTAGAACTCGGCCTTCTCGGGGTTCTTTTGCACGGTGGTCTCGAGGAAGACGGGGAACTGCTTCTCAAGCTCGGCGAATATGCTCGGCGTAAAGCCGAAGAAGTTGAGCGAAACGAGGTTGTCGGCGGGGATGGGCACGACGCGGTCCGTGCCGTCCTCGATATAGGCGGGGCCGTCGGGCGTTTTGACGACGCGCAGCCGTTCCTCGATGTTGACGAGCCGGCCGGCGGCGTCGGTCTCGCAGATGCCGCGCGCGACGGAGCCGTGCTCGGTCAACGTGTTGCCGACGAGGTAGCCGACCATGCAGTAGTCGTACGTGTCGCCGTCGTGGGCGCGCTTAAGCCGGTCGTAGAGCAGCTTGTAGGCGGCCTTGCCGTAGTAGTCGTCGGCGTTGATCGCGCCGAACGGGCCGGAGACCGCGTCCATGCAGCACAGGATCGCGTGCGCGGTGCCCCAGGGCTTCTTGCGCGCGGCGGGCGGGATGTAGCCGGCGGGCAGGCAAGCGTCGAGCTTTTGGATCACGTAGCGCACGTTCATTTTCTTGGCCACGCGGCTGCCGACGATCTCGATAAAGTCCTCGCGGATGGTTTCGTTGATGATGAACACCACGTTCGAAAAGCCCGCCTGCATCGCGTCGTAGAGCGAATAGTCGATGATGATCTCGCCGTGCGGGCCCACGGGGTCGATCTGCTTGAGGCCGCCGTAGCGGCTGCCCATGCCCGCCGCCATCACGACGAGGGTCGGTTCCTGCTGCATTGCGCATTTACTCCTTCGCTTGCATATTGTGCGTATTGGGGGAATTGGGGGACGGCGCCGCCCGGCGCTTTATTCGTACCCGTTTGGGTTACTCTGCTGCCAGTTCCAGCTGTCCCGGCACATTTGGTCAAGGCTCAGCTCGGCGCGCCAGGAAAGCTCGGCGGCGGCCCTGGCGGGGTCGGCGTAGCAGCTCGCGATATCGCCCGGACGGCGGCCTACGACGCGGCAGGGCAGCTCGCGGCCGCAGGCGCGGCCGTAGGCTGCGAGCACCTCGAGCACGGAATAGCCCGTGCCGGTGCCGAGGTTGTACGTGTACACGCCCGCGCCGTCCTCGAGCTTTTTAAGGGCCGCGACGTGCCCGCGCGCCAGGTCGACGACGTGGATGTAGTCGCGCACGCCGGTGCCGTCGCGCGTGGGGTAATCGTTGCCGAACACGCTGAGAAATTCCCGCTTGCCGATGGCGACCTGCGCGATGTACGGCATGAGGTTGTTCGGGATGCCGGCGGGGTCCTCGCCGATGCGGCCGGACGGGTGCGCGCCGACGGGGTTAAAATAGCGCAGCAAGCAGACGCGAAGCATCGGATCGGCCGCGGATAGGTCGCGCAGCATGTCCTCGATCATCAGCTTCGTGCGGCCGTACGGGTTCGTCGTGCGCAGCGGCGCGTCCTCGCTTATCGGCACGCGGTCCGGGTCGCCGTATACCGTCGCGGACGACGAGAACACGAAGCGGGTTACATTGTGCCGCTTCATGGAGTCGAGCAGATTGATCGTCGAAAACAGGTTGTTACGGAAATACAAAAGCGGCTTGCCGACGGACTCGCCGACGGCCTTGAGGCCCGCAAAATGCACGACCGCGCCGATGCCGTGCTCGGCAAACAGCCGTTCCGCGGCGGCGGGATCGGCCAGGTCGCATTCGGAAAACGTAAACGGCCGCGCCGCAAGCTCCGAAAGCCTGCGGAGCACCTCGGGCTTGCTGTTGACGAAGTTGTCCGCGATCAGCACTTCATATCCGGCGTCGAGGAGCGCGAGCGCCGTGTGACTGCCGATGTAGCCGGCGCCGCCGGTGACGAGGATCTTCATGTCGGAGCGTCCTTTCACGCGTTTTCCATCATTATAGCCCGCGGCGGCGCGGCTGTCAAAGTTGGGATCAAGTATAGCGTTTTGTTATACGAAACCGGCGTGCATATATTATTGAAAGGTTTGCCGTCCGCCCCTTTCTTTTAATGGGAGCGTATGCTATAATACAAAACGGTTTGGACTGGACGCCCATCGAATTTTGCTAAGAACCGACAACGAGGAGGAACAAAATGGCAAAGCAAAAAACGGTCGTACCCTTTCATGGGACTCCGGATCAGGAGCTGCAGCTGCAGAAAGTGATCGACGCGCACAAGGACTCCCAGGGCGCGCTGATGCCCGTGCTGCAAAAGGCGCAGGAGATCTACGGGTATCTGCCGATTGAGGTGCAGACCATGATCGCCAAGGGACTGGGGCTTTCGATCGAGGAAGTGTACCAGGTGGCGACGTTTTACGGTCAGTTTACGCTCAATCCGATCGGCAAATACCGCGTCGCGGTCTGCCTCGGTACGGCCTGCTATGTCAAGGGCTCCCAGACCGTGCTGGAGGAGCTGGAGAAGGAGCTCGGCGTCAAGGCCGGCTCGACGACGCCGGACGCGAAATTCACGCTCGAAGCCACGCGCTGCCTCGGCTGCTGCGGCCTCGCCCCCGTGATGGTCGTCAACGACGACGTGTACGGCCGGCTCGTGCCCGACGACGTCAAGGGCATAATCGCCAAGTACAACTAATCTGCCGGCGACGGCTACGGACGGAGGCTGCTTGTTCGATGAAGATCGGTGAGATTGCGCGGCTGCTCGGCGCGGCGGTGCTGACCGGGGAGGAATTGCTCTCCGAGGAAGTGCACATGGCCTGCGGGAGCGACATGATGAGCGACGTGCTCGCGTTTGTCAAGGACCAGGCGGTGCTTTTAACGGGGCTCGTCAACGCCCAGGTGATCCGCACGGCGATGATGATGGACATGCGCTGCGTCGTGTTCGTGCGCAGCAAGCGGCCCACGCCCGAGATGATCGAGCTTGCCAGGGACAACCGCATCGTGCTGCTTGCGACCGACGAGCGCATGTACGAGGCCTGCGGCAAGCTGTATCAGGGGAAGCTGGGCTGCGAGGGCGAATGATGGATGACGCGCTTCGGTTTCATTTCGACGTGGACGGCGAGAACTTCACTTCCGCCGGCGAAGCGTCGGTGCAAATGAAAAAAAAGCTGCGCCAGCTCGGCTTCGACGCCGAAACCATCCGCAAGGTGTCCATCGCGATGTACGAGGGCGAGATCAACATGGTCGTCCATGCGCGCGGGGGGCGCGCGGACGTGTGTATCGGGCCCGGCTGCATCGAGATCGTGCTCGAGGACGACGGCCCCGGCATACCGGACATCGCGCTGGCTATGCAGGAGGGATACTCCACCGCGCCGGACAACATCCGCGCGCTGGGGTTCGGCGCCGGCATGGGCCTGCCCAACATGCGCAGGTACAGCGACGAAATGGAGATTGAATCGGAAGTCGGCCGGGGAACGCGCGTGCGGATGCGCGTCAACGTGCCGCAGCAGACATAAGAGGCGCGCTTTTTTTATGAGGGCGCGCTTCCGGGACGAACGGGGCGGGCCCGCGCGCTTTACGCGGCGGACGAACGGGGCCGGAACGCATAAAAAGCGTACGGTACCCGCCGATGCGCCCCCTTCCAGAAACGACGGCCGCCCGCGGGTAAGCGGCGGGCCCGTCCGGAGGAGTAGCATGGAGCCGTATAAGCATTCGGTTTCGCTCGACATTGAGAAGTGCAAGGGCTGCACGAACTGCTTAAAACGCTGCCCCACGGAGGCCATCCGCATCCGGGACGGGCACGCGGTGATCAATTCCGTGCTCTGCATCGATTGCGGCGAGTGCATCCGCGTCTGCCCGTACAAGGCCAAGAAGGCCACGTTCGACAAGTTTGAGTCCATCCGCGAAAAGTACAAGATCGCTCTGCCCGCGCCGTCGCTGTACGGCCAGTTCGAGGGCTGCGACGACGTGGACTATATTTTACAGGGATTGCTCGACATCGGCTTTGACGAGGTGTTCGAGGTGGCGCGCGCGGCGGAGATCGTGTCGGAGTACACGCGCAGGTACATGGCAAGCCCCGCGGTCAAGCGGCCGGTGATCAACTCCGCCTGCCCGGTGATCGTGCGGCTTATCAGCATCCGCTTCCCGCTTCTGTGCGAGCACGTCATGCCGCTGCTGCCGCCGCTGGAGGTCGCGGGCCGCATGGCGCGCGAGGAGGCCAGGAAAAAGCATCCCGAGCTTGCCGACAGCGACATCGCGGTCGTGTTCATCTCGCCGTGCCCCGCCAAGGCCAGCTATGTCAAGAACGGCTTTTTAAACGAGACGAGCAACGTGGACTACGTGCTCTCCATGTCCGAGATCTATTTTCTGCTGCGCGCGCAGATGGGGAAGATCGAAACCCCCGCGGTCTCGACGCAGTCCGGCATGATCGGCATGAGCTGGGCGAGCACGAGCGGCGAGGCGAGCGCGCTCATGAACGACCGGTACCTGGCCGCGGACGGCATCGAGAACGTGATCCGCGTGCTGGACGAGATCGAGACGGGGCATTTCCCGCTTTTGGAGTTTGTCGAGCTCAACGCCTGCCACGGCGGCTGCGTCGGCGGCGTGGCGACCGTGGAGAACCCGTATATCGCGCGCGTGCGGCTGCAGGTGCTGCGCCGCTACCTGCCGGTGTCTCAGAACCGCCTCCCTAAGGACGACGGAAACGCGCCGGACTACGTGCCCGAGAATCTGCAGTTCAGCTCCGAGCTGATCTACCGGCCCGTGCAGCAGCTCAACGAGAACCGCGGCGAGGCCATGCGCATGATGTCGGACATCGAGGCGATGACGGAACAGCTCCCCGCGCTGGACTGCGGCTCCTGCGGCGCGCCGACGTGCCGCGCGTTCGCCGAGGACGTCGTGCGCGGCGAGCGCTCGATCGACGAGTGCATCGTGCACATGCGCGAGAAGATTCAGGAGTACTGCGGCAAGCCCGCAAAGGACGAGGCGGGCGGGCCGGAGACAGCGTCCGCGGACGGCTCCGCCGAAACCGGCGCGGGCGGACCGGGAGGCGGCGGCGTATGACGGTGGCCGCGCTGACAAACGCGCTCGGGCTTCTGCCCGTCGCCGTATCCGACGCGGAGCGGCGGGTGACCGGCGGCTACGCGGGCGACCTGTTGAGCTGGGTCATGGGCCGCGCCGAACAAAATGCGGCGTGGATCACGATCATGAGCAACGTCAACGTCGTGGCGGTCGCGCAGCTGACCGACGTGTCCTGCGTGATACTGGCCGAGGGCGTGACGCTCGACCCCGACGCGGCCGCGCAGGCCAAATCGCGCGGCGTCAACGTGCTTTCGAGCGAGCTGCCCGCGTTCGAGCTGTGCGCGCGCGTGCGCGCGCTGCTATGAGCAGGGCGTTTTCATACGACCTGCACGTGCACTCGTGCCTGTCCCCGTGCGCGGACGACGAGAGCACGCCGAACTCCATCGCGGGCCTTGCGAGCCTGATCGGCCTGGATATCGTGGCGCTGACCGATCACAACTCCTGCGGGAACTGCGCGGCCTTCTTTGCCGCCTGCAGGAAGTACGGCGTGACGCCGGTGGCCGGCATGGAAATGACGACCGCGGAGGACATCCACCTGCTGTGTTTATTTCCGGCGCTGGACGCGGCGCTTTCGTTTGAGGAAATCGTGCGCGGCCGCCGCCCGAAGATCCGCAACAAGCCCGCGGCGTTCGGCAGGCAGCTATATGTCGACGAGAACGACGAAATCGTCGGCGAGGAGGAATTTTTGCTCGTCAACGCGGCCGACATCCCGCTCGAGGAGGCGGTTTCGCTGGTGCGGGGTGCGGGCGGCGCGGCGGTGCCCGCGCACATCGACCGCGAGGCCAACGGCATCCTCGCCGTGCTCGGCGCGCTACCCGAGCGACCGGTATTCCCGGCGGTCGAGGTGCGGTACGCGGCGGAGCTGCCGCGGCTGACGCAAAGCGTGCCGCTTGCCGGCAAGCGCGTTCTGTTCTCGTCGGACGCGCACATGCTCGCGGGTCTGTCCGAGGCGGAGCATTTTCTTGAGCTCGACGCCGAAAAGGGCGACGACGACGGCGTGCGAAGCGCTTTGATCAAGCTGCTCAACGCGGGGGTGACGGCATGAAGGAGCTTTCGCTCAACATCCTCGATATCGCGGAGAACTCCGTATCCGCGGGCGCAACGCGCGTGGCCGTGACCGTCGAGGAACAGGACGGCGTCCGCACGCTGACGGTCGAGGACGACGGCCGGGGCATGGACAAAGAGTTTTTGGCGCGCGTGACGGACCCGTTTACGACCACGCGCACGACGCGGCCCGTCGGCATGGGGCTGCCGCTGCTCAAGCTCGCGGCCGAGCAGGCCGGGGGGACGCTTTCGGTCGAGTCGCGGCCCGCGTCGGAGCATCCGGACGATCACGGCACGGCCGTCAAGGCGACGTTTCTGACCGGCCACGTGGACTGCGAGCCGCTCGGCGACCTCGCGGAAACGATCGTGACGCTGTTGCAGGGCCACGCGGACCTAAACTGGCGCTTCGTCCACCGCACGGACGCGGGCGAGAAATGCGTCGACACGGACGGGATGCGGCAGGTTTTGGGGGCCGACGTTCCGTTATCCGACCCCGAGGTGCTCGCCTGGGTGCGCGGATATTGGGACGGACCGTTCGAGGCGCGGTAAAATGAAAAAACGGCGGAGACGCCGGAAAGTTTAAAAAAACGGAAAGGAAAGTACGAGGGCATGAAGTCATTGGAAGAACTCGCGGCGATCCGCGAAAGGATGCAGGGCAAGGTGTCCCTGCGCAAGGGCGAGAACGGCATCCGCATCGTCGTCGGTATGGCGACCTGCGGCATCGCCGCGGGCGCGCGGCCCGTTCTGAACGCGCTGGTCGAGGAGATCGAGAAGCAGGGGCTTTCCGAAAAAGCGACCGTCACGCAGACCGGCTGCATCGGCGCCTGCCGCCTCGAGCCGATCGTGGAGGTGTTCGAGGCCGACAAGGAGAAGATCACCTACATCAAGATGACGGCCGAGAAAGCCCGGCGCGTCGTCGCGGAGCACATCAAGGGCGGCAAGCCCGTCCTCGAGTATGCCATCGGCAACAACTGACGGGAGGTAACACATGATTCGTTCACACGTATTGATCTGCGGCGGCACGGGGTGCACGTCGTCGGGCAGCCCGGCCATCCACAAGCTCATGGAGCAGGAGATCGCCAAGAAGGGCCTTGCCGACGAGATCAAGGTCGTCCAGACCGGCTGCTTCGGCCTGTGCGCGCTCGGCCCGATCATGATCGTATATCCGGAAGGCACGTTCTACAGCCGCGTGACCGAACAGGACGTTCCCGAGATCGTCGAGGAACACCTGCTCAAGGGCCGTCCCGTCGACCGCCTGATCTACCGCGAGCCCGCGGCGGGCATGGAAAAGCACGAGGTCACGTCGCTGGCCGACACAGGCTTCTACAAGACGCAGCTTCGCGTCGCGCTGCGTAACTGCGGCGTGATCAACCCGGAGATGATCGACGAGTACATCGCCGTCGACGGCTATCTCGCGCTCGGCAAGGTGCTCACCGAGATGACGCCGCAGGACGTCATCGAGCTGATGAAGAAATCCGGTCTGCGCGGCCGCGGCGGCGCGGGCTTCCCGACGGGGCTGAAGTGGGAGTTTGCGGCCAAGAACGTAAACGACACCAAGTACGTCGTCTGCAACGCCGACGAAGGCGACCCCGGCGCGTTCATGGACCGCTCCGTGCTCGAGGGCGATCCGCACGCCGTGCTCGAGGCCATGGCCATCGCCGGCTACGCCATCGGCGCGCACCAGGGCTATATCTACGTCCGCGCGGAGTATCCGATCGCGGTCAAGCGGCTCGAGATCGCCATCCGCCAGGCGCGCGAGTACGGCCTGCTCGGCAAGAACATATTTAACAGCGGCTTCGATTTCGACATCGAGATCCGTCTCGGCGCGGGCGCGTTCGTCTGCGGCGAGGAGACGGCGCTTTTAACCAGCATCGAGGGCAACCGCGGCGAGCCCAAGAACAAGCCGCCGTTCCCGGCCAACAAGGGCCTGTTCGGGTATCCCACGATCATCAACAACGTCGAGACGCTCGCCAACATCCCGCAGATTATCGTCAAGGGGCCGGAGTGGTTTGCGTCCATGGGCACCGAGAAGAGCAAGGGCACGAAGGTGTTCGCGCTCGGCGGCAAGATCGTCAACACGGGCCTCGTCGAGATCCCGATGGGCACGACGCTGCGCGAGATCCTGTTCGATATCGGCGGCGGCATCCCGAACGGCAAGAAGTTCAAGGCCGCGCAGACCGGCGGCCCGTCGGGCGGCTGCATTCCGGCCGAGCACCTCGACACGCCGATCGATTACGAGAGCCTCAAGGCCATCGGCTCGATGATGGGCTCCGGCGGCCTCATCGTCATGGACGAGGACAACTGCATGGTCGACGTGGCGCGCTTCTTCCTCGAGTTCACCGTCGACGAGAGCTGCGGCAAGTGCACGCCGTGCCGCATCGGCACGCGCAGGCTCCTCGAGATGCTCAATAAGATCACGTCGGGCAAGGCGACGCTCGAGGACCTGGATAAAATGGAGGCGCTGTGCCATTATATCCAGGAGAACTCCCTGTGCGCGCTCGGCCAGACCGCGCCGAACCCGGTGCTCTCGACGCTGCGCTATTTCCGCGACGAGTACCTCGCGCACGTCGTCGAAAAGCGCTGCCCCGCGGGCGTGTGCAAGAGCCTGATGCGCTACATCATCGACCCGGACAAGTGCGTGGGCTGCACGCTGTGCGCCAAGAACTGCCCGGTCTCCTGCATCGCCGGCAAGGTCAAGGAAAAGCACGTGATCGATCAGGACAAGTGCATCAAGTGCGGCGTCTGTATGCAGAACTGCAAGTTCGGCGCCATCTCGAAGAAATAAGGAGGCCGAAACGATGGAAAAGGTCAACATCACAATCAACGGCATGCCGATGCAGGTCCCCGCGGACTACACGATCCTGCAGGCCGCGCACGAGGCGGGCATCCGCATCCCGACGCTTTGCTACCTTAAGGACATCAACGCCATCGCCGCGTGCCGCCTGTGCCTCGTCGAGGTCAAGGGCGCGCGCAGCAACCCGGCGGCCTGCGTGCAGCAGGTGGCCGAGGGCATGGAGATTAAGACCAACACGCCCGCCCTGCGCGCGGCAAGGAAGACCACGCTCGAGCTGATCCTGAGCAACCACCGCATGGACTGCCTAAGCTGCGTGCGCAGCACGGACTGCGAGCTGCAGACGCTTGCGCGCGAGTACGGCGTGGACGAGAAGAAGTACAAGGGCAGCGAGGACCTCTCGCCGCAGATCGAGGCGTCCGCGCCGCACCTTGTCCGCGACAACTCCAAGTGCATCCTGTGCCGCCGCTGCGTCGCCGTCTGCCGCTATAACCAGCACGCGGCCGTGATCGGGACCAACGAGCGCGGCTTCGACACGCACATCGGCAGCCCGTTCGACATGCCGCTGGCCAACACCTCGTGCGTCAACTGCGGCCAGTGCATCGCGGTCTGCCCGACCGGGGCTTTGACCGAGCGCGACGATACCGAGCAGGTTTGGGCGGCGCTGGCGGATCCCAAAAAGCACGTCGTCGTCGGCCCCGCGCCCAGCGTGCGCGCGCAGCTCGGCGAGTGTTTCGGCATGCCGATCGGCACGAACGTCGAGGGCAAGCTCGTCGCGGCGCTCAGGCGCCTCGGCTTCGACAAGGTGTTCGACGTCGACTTCGCCGCGGACGTGACGATCATGGAGGAGGGCACCGAGCTGCTCGAGCGGCTCAAGAACGGCGGCAAGCTCCCGCTGATCACGTCCTGCTCGCCCGGCTGGATCAAGTTCTGCGAGCATTACTATCCGGACATGATCGAGAACCTCTCCTCGTGCAAGAGCCCGCAGCAGATGTTCGGCGCTTTGGTCAAGACCTACTACGCTGAGAAGAACGGCATCGACCCCAAGGACATCTTCGTCGTGTCGGTCATGCCGTGCACGGCCAAGAAGTTCGAGGTCGCGCGCGAGAACCAGAACGCGGCCGGCGTGCCGGACGTGGACGTGTCGCTGACCACGCGCGAGCTGGCCAACATGATCAAGCAGGCGGGCATCGTGTTCACCGAGCTGCCGGACGAGGAGTTCGACCCGGCGCTGGGCATCGCGTCCGGCGCGGGACATATCTTCGGCGCGACCGGCGGCGTGATGGAGGCGGCGCTCCGCACCGTTGCGGAGGTCGTGACCGGCAAGCCCCTGCCGTCCGTCGACTTTACCGCCGTGCGCGGCGTGGAGGGCATTAAGGAGGCCGAGTATGACCTGGCCGGCACCAAGGTGCGCGTCGCCGTCACGAGCGGCCTCGAGAACGCCAGCAAGCTCCTCGATATGATCAAGTCCGGCGAGAAGGACTATACGTTCGTCGAGATCATGGCCTGCCCCGGCGGCTGCGTCAACGGCGGCGGCCAGCCGCATCAGCCCGGCTATGTAAGGAACTTCGTCGACCTGCGCGCCGTGCGCGCCAAGGCGCTCTACAGCGAGGACAAGAACATGGACCTGCGCAAGAGCCACGACAACCCCATGGTCAAGGAGCTGTACGACAGCTACCTCGAAAAGCCCGGCTCCCACAAGGCGCATCACCTGCTGCACACGACCTACGTGCGCCGCAAGGTCTATTGACAAACCGCTTCCGCCGCGCACGGGATGGGCGCGGCCAAGGGAACGGGTGGGTAAACGCAAAAGGGGACCGCAAAAGGCGTCCTACCATAGGGATTGGTAATTCCCGAAAAATTCGGCATAGTCGTGAAATGCGGCTATGCCGTTTTTTCATGCGTTTTCGGAATCTCGACTGCGCCGATGCAGTTGTAGATAATCTGGATTCGCTGGGTGCGGACGCCGTCAGCCTTTTCTGCCTTGTAGACGATGATTTTTTCGATGAACTCGCGGATTATCTCGCCGTCCAATTCAGTGAAATCCGTGTAACCCTTGACCCGCGTGAGAAAGCGGTCAATGCTGAGTGCCCGCTCTTTTGTAGTATCGAGCATGGCTTTGAGCACCGTGGCTCTCTCCGTCAGGGCTTTCTGCTCGGCTTCGTAATCGGCGGACATCCGGCTGAAACGCTCCTCCGAGATTTTCTCCATCACATGGTCTTCGTAAAGGCGCTGCATGATTTTGTCCAGCGACGCTATCCGCGACTGCCCTTGCTCGAATTCCTTCTGCGCAAGCCGTATATCAGCAGCGTGTTTTTTCTCAGAATCCTTTTGCACCAGCTCGACAAACTCTCGCTCATGTTCGCTGGCAAAGGCTATGACCCGCTTCAAATCGTCCATAACCAGCTCCTCGATGACCACATTGCGTATCTGATGGGAGCTGCACAGGCCTTTCTTTTTACGGTATGTAGCACAGACGAAATACTCCTTGTCGTGCGTCCAGCCGTTGGCTCTGACCTGATACAGCTTCGCTCCGCAGTCGGCGCAGTACATCATGCCGGATAGAGCGCCCATTTCGCCCATGCGTGACGGTCTGCGCTTTCCTTCGCGGATTTTCTGAACGACATCCCATGTAGCCTCGTCAATAATGGCTTCGTGGGTATTCTCGAAAATCTCCCAGTCCTCTGAATTGTTCCAGACCTTGACCTTGCTTTTGTAGGACTTTTTGTAGGTCTTGAAGTTGACTGTGTGTCCGAGATACTCCATTTTCGCGAGTATGTCCGCGACCGTCCGTGACTGCCATGCGTAAGAGTTTTCTGGCTGTCTCGCCGGAGTATTTATGCCCATGCGGTTCAGATGCACCGTTGGCACCTCGACACACCGCTGTTCCAGCTTTCGTGCTATCTGCGTAGGACCCAGCCCCATCATGCACATTTTAAAGATGTCCTTGACCACCTCGGCAGCTTCCTCATCAACGACCCATTTCAGCTTGTCC
>CAZIRB010000034.1:15992-19781 GCA_964541695.1 uncultured Oscillospiraceae bacterium | reverse complement strand
GAAACCCCCTTTGGAAACCCGGGGAGCTGGCGGCGCGGCATGAAATGCCGGCCTTTTTCTTTGCACAAGTCTTTTAATAAAAAGCAGCCGATTTCGGCTGCTTTTTCGAAAGAATTTATCAAGGCTTGATCTTTGAGCAGGGACCCCCCCAACGTGTCCTTTTCCCGGGGTTTCCAAAGGGCCTCCGGCCCTTTGGGGGTGTTTGAGGGGGCCGTAGCCGAGCGCCGCCTGTGGCGGATGAAGCGAAGCGCAGGCCCAGTGAACAAGGAAGCACAGGCCCAAAGGGGCGTGTGCACCATTGCGAACTGTGGGGAGCCCCAACGTTCCCTCCGTTCCCCGTTCTCCGTCCCCCATCCCCCGTCTTCCCTACACTCTCACCGCTTCCCCGCGCTCGAGCAGCACGACGTACCGTTCGGCGACGGGCGTGCCGGTGAGCGCGGCGAGCGCGTCGGCGTAGAGGGCGAGTTGGCGCGCGTGTTTTTGCGCGTGCGCGGCGGGGGAGACGCCGGGCGGGACGCGGTCGGTCTTGTAGTCGAGCAGGACCCAATGTCCGTTTTCGAGGAAGCAGCAGTCGATCACGCCCTGCAAGAGTATGGTTTCGTTGAGTGAGCCGGGGTAGAAATCCGCGGCGGGCACGCGGCGTGTAAACGGCAGCTCGCGCTCGACGCGGGAAGCGCTGCGAAGCCGCGCATACAGCGGCGAGGCGGCAAAGCGTGCGACGCTACGTACATCGACATCCTCCGCCTGTTCCGGCTCGACGGCCCCGCGGGACACGAGCGCGTCGAGCGCGCGGCGGACGCCGGTTTCCGTCTGCGCGGCAAGCGGCAGCGCGGCGAGCAGCGCGTGGGTGGCGGAGCCGCGCGCCGCGGCGGATTCGGAGGTACCGGAGATGAACGCGGGCGCGTCGAACACGACTTCGCCGCCGGGCAGGCCGTCGCCGAGCCGGCTGACGGACACCTTCGCGGGCACATTGGAAGCGGGCGCGGGCTGCGGGGCTGAAGCGAGGGCTTGCACAAGGCCTGCGGTCAGCCGCTCATCCTCGGGCGGCAGCGCGGAAACGGGCTTTCCGCCGGAGGGGGCGAGCAGTTCCTCGCGCGCGTGCAATGCCGTGGGCAACGCGCTGCGCGCGCCGAGCACGAGCCAGCCGAGCATCGACGCGCACTTGCGCACGCGCGCGGGCGAGGGCGCGGTTTCAGCGTTTTCGAGAAGCGCCGCGGCGTCGTGCGCGCAGCCGGTCAAAATCAGCCGCTGCTTGGCGCGCGTCATGGCCACGTAGAGCACGCGCATCTCCTCGGCGAGCCGCTCGGACCGGAGCGTGCCGGCGAGCACACGGCGCGCGGCGGTGTCTGTTCGCACGCCCTGCGTCTCGTCGAAAAAGCGCAGCGCGGCGCCGCCGGTCGAGTGCAGGATCAGCGGCTCGCGGCTGTCGTCGGTATTGAAGCGCGTGCCGAGCAGCGAGAGCGCGACGACGGGAAACTCCAGCCCCTTGGACTTGTGCATCGAAAGGATGCGCACCACGTCCGGCGGCGCGGACTGCGCTGCGCCGACGGAGGCGTTGTTCTTGACGGTCTCCATGTGCGTAAGGAACGCGGAAAGGTCGCGGTGCCCCGCGCGCTCGAACGCGTGCGCTTTCTCGAGGAGCGCGTCGAGATTTGCCCGGCGCGCTTTGCCGCCGAGCTGGGCGCCGGCATAGAGCGGGAAGCCAGTCTCGTCGAACAGTTTTCGGATCAGCGCCTCGACGGACAGCCGCCGCGAGAGCGAGCGGTAGCGCGCAATGTTGCCGAGAAACGCGGCGACCTTTTCGTCCGTTTCCGCGGCGCGGAACACGCACTCGTAAAAACTGCCGGTCCGGTCGGCGGCGCGCAGTTCGGCCAGCTCCTCCGCGGCAAATCCGCCGTAGTCGGACAGCATCGCGGAAAGCAGCGGAATGTCCTGGCGGCGATTGTCGATCACGGAGAGAAAATTGAGCGTAAGCACGACCTCGAGCGCGTCGAAGTACCCGCCCGCGGACTGCGCGTACGCGGGCACGCCGGAAGCGGCGAGCGCGCGCGCGAACGTCTGGGCAGTCTTCATGCCGCGCAAAAGCACCGCGCAGTCGCCGTACCGCAGCGGCCGCGGCTTTCCGGTCGCGGCGTCCGGCACGGTCTCCGTCGCCATCAGCGCTTTTATGCGCGCCGCCACGAGCCGCGCCTCGACCTCGGCGTCGAGCGCGTCCTCGAGCGCGTCGCCGTCGTCCGAAAACGCGCGCTCGATCAGGTGCAGCTCCGCGCCGCCGGGCGGGAAGCTTGCGCCCGCGACGAGCCGCGCGCGGTCGTCGTAGTCCATCTCGCCGGTGGTTTTCGTCATGATCGCGGCGAACGTATCGTTTACGGCGTCGAGCACCTCGCGCGCGGAACGGAAGTTCTTGGTCAGGTCGACGCGCGCGCCAAGCGGCCCCGAAAACGTCTCGAGCTTTTCCAAAAACAGCGTCGGCTCGGCCTGCCGGAAGCGGTAGATCGACTGCTTCACGTCGCCGACGAGGAACAGGTTGCCGCCGCGCGCGATGCGCGAAAGGATCGCTTCGCCGACGCGGTTTGTGTCCTGGTATTCGTCGACGGCGATGGCGACAAACTTCTCGCGGTACGCGGTTGCGATCCGCTCGTCGTCGAGGATCTTCAGCGCCATGTGCTCGAGGTCGGCGTAGTCGAGCACACTGCGCCGGCGCTTCTCGGCTGCAAACGCGGCAAGGTACTCGGTCACGACCGTCTCGAGCGCGGCGAGCACATTGCCCGCGCGCAGCATCAGCGCGCGCTCGGAAGCGGCGTCGCGCCGCAAAATCTCGCGTTGCGCGCGCAGCTCGGCCTTGGCCGCCTCGCGCGGCGCGCGGACCCATTCCTTGTCCGCGTCCGAAGCGCCTTTGGGGAAGCGCAGTTGCCGGTATTCCATCGAGAGCACGGCTTCGCGGTACGCGTCGTAGTCGCTTTGCAACAGCATCGCGCGGTAGCGCAGCAGGTCGTCGTCGAGCACGCCGAGCACGGCGGCGTCGGCGGGCGTCAGCCGGTCGCGGACGGCGGTCAGCGCGTCGATGTGGATGGCCAGCTCGCGTTTGCACGCGTCCACGACGCCGGCAAGCAGCCCGTCCGCGTACGCGCGCGAGCGGTATTGGCGCACGGCGTTAGCCAGCCACTCGGCGGGGTAGGGCTGCGAGTCGAGAAACGACACGACGGTCTCGAGCGCGGAAAGCGCCGCGCTCTCGCTGCCGAACGCGCGGTACAGCGCGGTCAAAGCCATGCTGTTTTCCGCGCCGAGGCGGGCGAGCAGGTCGTTCCGTACGCTTGCGGCCAGGTTTGCCATCTCCATCCCGTCCGCGACGCGCGACTGCGGCGGCAGGCCGATCGTGTGGCCGTGCCTGCGCAGAATGCGCGCGCAGAACGCGTCGATCGTCGAGATGTTCGCGCGGCCGACGGCGGCTGCCTCGGCAAAAAGCCGCGCGCGGGTCCGGTCGTCCGGCTCCTCTGCTGCGAGCGCGGCAAGCCTTGCCGAAATGCGCGTCTTCATCTCGGCGGCGGCCGCGCGCGTAAACGTCAGCACGAGCAGCCGCTCGACGGGCACGCCGTCCGCGACGAGCCGGCAGACACGCTCCGTCAGCACGGCGGTTTTGCCCGCGCCCGCCGCGGCGGAGACGATCAGGTTGCCGCTTTTCTCGATCGCGTCGCGCTGTTCAGTCGTCCATCGCATGCGCGCCGCCTCCGATCAGGTCGAAAAATTCCCGCGCGTCCAGCGGCTTAATCCGCCGCGCGCGGCAAGCGG
>CAZIRB010000034.1:6508-15892 GCA_964541695.1 uncultured Oscillospiraceae bacterium | reverse complement strand
GTCGAAAAATTCCCGCGCGTCCAGCGGCTTAATCCGCCGCGCGCGGCAAGCGGGCAGCTCCGGATCAAACCGGCAGCAGCCGCGGTATTCGCAGTATTCGCACGCGTCCCGCATTGGCCTTGCCGAGATGTCGCCGGACAGCATGCGCTCGGCGGTGGCGGCGGCAATGCGCCGCGCCTCGGTAAGCAGCGCTTGCATAGCGGCGTCGTCGCAGACCAAACCGGCCACGCTGCCGTCGCTCTTTCGGCGCAGGTCGTGCACGACGCGGCTCGGACCGTCGAGATTGCGCTCCGTGCGCTCGGCGATCTCCGGATCGGCAAGCGTCAGCCCGCGCAGGCGGAACGCCTTCTCAAGCTGCGCGGCCGGGTCCTCGCCGTCGTCGGGCGGCGGGACGACGAGCGGCATATAATACAGTCCCGCGGCGCGCCCGCCCGCCGCTTCCACGGCCGCTAGATAGAGCGGAAGCTGCAGGGAGAGGCCGTTTGCGATCTCGGCAAAGTCAAACTTGCGTCCGAACGTCTTGTAGTCGATCACGCGCATGGCGGGGGCGGGGCCGCCCGGGGAAGCGTCGATGCGGTCGATCACGCCGGAAAGGAGCGCGCTCCGGCCGTCGGACAGCATAAGCGGAATCGGCGGGAACGCTTCGTTCTCGCCGAAGCGCACCTCCGCGCCGAGCGGGGTAAACGCGCCCGCCGAAAGGTGCGCGGTGAGCGCGCGGGCGCTCTGCTTGGCGCATTCCACAATCAAAAACAGCGACGCGCGCTGCCGCTCGTCCTCAGCCAAAAAGCCCCCGTTGTGCGCGGCAAGCACGCCCGGCAAAATTTCGTCCATCACGCGGTCGGCGTCGGCCGCGGTCATGGCGGAAAAGTCGAGCCGTTCGGCTAGGCAGGTTTTCAGGAACGCCTCGAGCGCGTCGTGGTAGAACGTGCCGAGGTCGGACGCCTTTTCGCGGTACATCGGCCGTTCCTTTGCGGCGAGGCCGTGCGCGGCGAAATGGCGAAACGGGCACGCGTTGAACTGCTCGAGCCGCGACGCGCTCATGCTTAGCTTCCGGCCGTACAAAAGCGACGCCAGCTTGCTGGGAAGCGCGGGCGGCGACGGGTCGTTCTCGGCGGCCATCCGCATGCGCGCGGCTTTTCTTTCGGTTTCGGGCAGCGCGGACAGCGCGGAGATAAGCGACGGCAGCGCGGCCGGGGCCTCGCCGTCCGTTTTCCATGCCGATAGCTGCGCGGACAAAGCGTTGAGCGCGGCGGGCACGCTCCGCGGCAAATCGGCCGCGCCCGCGATGTCGTCGGCCCGTCTGCACAGCGGGAACAGCGCGTTCAGCCGCTCAACGAGCGCGGACGCGGCGAGCTCCTCGCCGTTCTGCGTGCGCGAGAAGCTGACGGTCACGCTGTCGTGCGCGCGCGAGAACGCGCCGTAGAGATTCAGCCGGTCGACGGCCGCGTCGAACGCCGTGCCTTTCCAGACCGGCAGCCCGCCCTCGGACAGGAGCAGCAGCTCCGCGTCGTCGAGCAGCGCGTCGTCGGGGAACTCGCGCGGCAGCAGCCCCTCGTTGCAGCCGAGCACGAACAGGTGCAGCACGGGCCGCGTCCGCGTGCGGTCGCAGTCGCCGACGAGCACGCTGTCGCTTACCGCGGGCACGGCGCCGATCTCGCCGCCCGCCATGCCCTCCTCGACGATCGAGATAAATTGCTCACGGTCCATGCGCACGTCGCCCATCACCGCGTCTAGCTGCGAAAATAGCGCCATAAGCGCGTTCCAGACCTGCGCGCTCGTCTCCATGGCGCGGATGTCGCCGCTTTGCCGCAGCGCGTCGATGTCGGTCCGCAGCGTTTCGTCGACGCGGTTTGCCGTCAAAAACGCGTACGCCGCGCGCGCCTTGTGCGACGCGGCCTGCGCCGCAAGCCCCGCGCGCAGCGGCGTGAGCGCCGCGATCAATATTGCGCGCGCGCGTTCCGCCTCCGCGGGCATCTCGCCGCGCACAAACGGCTTCCAAAGCTGGCCCGGCTTTATGCCATAGCGCAGGATATAGTTTTCAAACAGCTCCGCCTCGTCGGAAGATATCGGCAGAAAGCCGGACTTGACGGCGGCGAGCGCGTCGGCAACCGGCCCGCCGGAAGCCGCGCGCAGCGACGCGAGGAGGAAGCGGCTGCACGCGTGGTCGCGCAGCCGGTCGCGCCGGTCGAGGAAGGCGGGTACGCCGCGCTTTTCGAGCGCGCTTAGCAGCGGCTCGGCGTACGCGTCCATGTCCGAAAGCAGCACGGACACGTCGGAAAAACGCGCGCCGCTGCTGTGCAGCGCCAGGATCGCGTCGGCGGCGGCCTCGGCCTCGCTCTCGCGGTTGAGCGCGGAGAACAACGTCACGCGGTCGGTCGGCTCTGGAAATTCAGGGTTGCCGGCCGAGAACAGGTGCCGCTCCAGGAACATCGCCTCGGCGGTGCGGCTGCTCCGCGGCTCGGAAAACGGCCTTGTCAGCACGCGGCAGCCGCAGTCCCCCGCGAGCGCGGTCAGCGACTCGAGCGCCGCGCGGTCGGGCGCGAACACGTCCTCGGCCTCGTTCTCCGCGTCGGCGCGCAGCGCGATCGTGACCGAGGGGCAGTGCGCAAACATCGCCTTCGTCAGCGCGTAGACGGCGCGCTTTGCGCCCTCGAAGCCGTCGACGTAGACGGGCAGCCCCGCTGCAAACGACGACGGGAACAGCGCGACCGCTGCGTTCAACGCGTCCTCGGCGGTGATGTAGCGTTCGGCCAGGTACGCGTCGGTCTCGCGGTATAAAATCGCGAGGTCGCGCAGCTTTTCGAAAAGCAGCGTGTCGCGGCCGAGCCGATCCGCCGCCTGCTCGAGCGCGTCCGGTGCGATCCCCTCGCCCTTGAACCGCGCGATCAGGTCCGCGATTTGCCCCGAAAAGCCCGGCTGCTGCGCGACGGCCGAGAACGCGGCAAGCTCCTCCGCGCCGCGGTAAGCCGCGCGGCGGACGATCATGGCAAGCCCCTGCCGGTCCAAAAACGGCTTCGTGCGCCCGGCGAGCGACAGGATGCGCTCGGCGAGGCGGTTGAAGCTCAGCACCTGCACGCCGACAAGGCCCCCGAAGCGCCCCGTCAGCCGCCGCTCCGTCTCAAACGTGAACTGCTCCGGCACGAGAAGGAGCGCGCGTTCGCCGGAGGCTAGGTGCCGCTCAAGCCGGTGCGTGATCCACTCGCTCTTGCCGGTGTCGGCGCGGCCGAACAGAAACAGCACGTCCGCGGGCAATTTAAAACGCCTCCCTGTGCAGCGAATCGTAGCGCAGCACGCCACGCTCGCTGCGGCTTTCGTATAAAACGAGGCTGTTTGCCGTGAAGGTTTCCTTCCGCACCGGGACGGAAAAGTTGTCGCCGGTCAACGCGCGGCCGAGCGTGATATGCGGGACAAACTTTGCCTGCCCGCGCACGAAGCCCTCGTCCTGCAGCGCGCCCTCGAGCATTTCGTACAGCCGCAGCAGTTCGCCGCCCGTCAGGTCTTCGACCGACACATAGCCCGTGTGTCCCATGCCGCCAGGGAAGAAGCCGTATTCAAAAAGGCGCAGCGGGATGGGCTTTGCGCCGGTTACCGCCGCGCGCATGCCGCGCACCGCGCCACCTAGATCGCCGCTCTCGCCGATGAACTTCATCGTGACGTGGTAGTTCCCCTCCGGCACGAACCGGCCGGCCGCGCCGCCCTTTTCCAGTTGCGCGCGCGCCTGGCTCAATGCGCGCACGACGGCCGCCGGCACGGGCAGAGCGATAAACAGCCGCATAAGGCCGCCCCCCTTTTTGCATATGTGGGATTTGTTTCATTCTATCGCATTGCGCCCTCCCGGGCAAGGATGCGCGCTTTTTATGCGCCCCTTTTCCAAAACTTGACGGGGCGTCCTGCATGTCTGTGAACGGGCCGTTGCCGATTTTTGAATAAATTCGCCGCGCGCGTATGCAGCCTATGCATGCGGGTTTTCCACAGTCCGGGCGTGAAGTTATCCACATTGTCCACCGGGTTATCCACAATCCGGGGCTTTTTGGGCGTTCGTTCGTGTGTATAACCTTTTCGCGTCGACAAATAAATACGCATAATACCGCATTACTACAATTTCATGCGGCATTATGCGTTTTCAATGGCCGGAGCTACGGTGCAGGAGTGGGACAAGTTTCCTGCAGGCGGCCCCGCCAAAGAGCGAAGGCTTCCCTACCGATCCCGCGAAAACTCGCGGCTAAACGGCCTGTTCGCGGCTCTGGTTCTCCATAATCAGCTTGTCCGCCACGAGCGCGATGAACTCGCCGTTGGTCGGCTTGTCGTTCTTGCCGTAGATATTGAAGCCGAACAATTGATTGAGATTCTCGATCTTGCCGCGCGTCCAGGCGACCTCTATGGCATGCCTTATGGCGCGCTCGACCTTGGAGGCGGAGGTCGAAAACCGTTTGGCGATGCCGGGGTAGAGCTCCTTTGTGATGCGGTTGATGAGCTGCGGGTTGTAGTAGACCATGCGGATGCCCTCGCGCAGGTAGTGGTAGCCTTTGATGTGTGCGGGGATGCCGGCGACGAGGAACACGGACGTGATCTTCTCGTCGAGCGAGCGCGGGGGCTGCGCGTACTGCATCACGCCGCTCTGCGCGGGCTCCTGGGAGACGGTCTCGAGCGCGCGCTTGAGCAGCGCGTCGGGCTCGACGGGCTTGACCATGAAGTACCGCGCGCCGAGCGCGCAGCAGCGGCGCACCATGCTCTCGTTGCGCATGGCCGACACGATGATGACGGCGGGCTGGGAATCGGGGCAGACGTGCTTGAGCTGCTCGAGTACGCCGAGGCCGTCGACGTTGGGCATGATGAGGTCGAGCAGCAAAATATCGTATCTGCCGCTCTTGAGCTTGTCCAGCGCCTCGCGGCCGTCGGGCGCGATGTCGGCGGACAGCACATGCTCGCTCGAGGCAAAATGGGCACGGATCGACTCCGCGAAACTCAGGTTGTCATCCACGATCAAGACCCGAAATTTTGACATGTTCAAACCCCCCATAACGAAAAATTGTTGTTGCATACAAATTGTA
Organism: uncultured Oscillospiraceae bacterium; assembly: GCA_964541695.1. Classification (GTDB taxonomy): domain Bacteria; phylum Bacillota; class Clostridia; order Christensenellales; family CAG-138; genus CAZKGE01. Next base: position 10,841 of record CAZIRB010000034.1, on the reverse strand, counting down.
ACAAGGTCTTTTTCGCAGCGGTAGGGGTGGAATCAGACTGGTTTTGTCGAGTGGAACGCGAAGATTGGTGAACCCTCGGGAAAAGAAAAAAAGCCCTATTTTTCGCTATTTTTTCGCACGATGTCGGCGCCCACGGCGGCGAGCTTTCTGTCGAGATATTCGTATCCCCTGTCGATGTAATGGATGTTATGCACGTTCGTCGTACCGGAGGCCGACAGCGCCGCGACGATTAAAGACGCCCCCGCGCGCAGGTCCGTGGCGGAAATATCCGCGCCTTTTAGCTGGTTGATGCCTTTTACGCGCGCCACGCGCTCGTGCACGCTGATGCTCGCGCCCATGCGGCGCAGCTCTCTTACGTGGTTCATGCGGTTCTCGAATATGTTCTCCGTAATCGTCGAGACGCCGGACGCGGCGGCAAGGTACGCCATCATCGGCTGCTGCAGATCGGTCGGAAAACCGGGGTAGGGCAGCGTCTTAACGTTGACGGGCCGGGGCCTGTCGTCCTGCACGACGCGGATGTAGAAGTCGCGCCCGTCGTCGCCGTCGTAGACGCGCGCGCCGCTCTCCATCAGCTTGGCGGACACGGCCTCCATGTGCGTGGGGATGACGTTCTTGATGACCACGTCGCCGCGCGTGGCGGCCGCGGCGATCATGAACGTGCCGGTCTCGATCTGGTCCGGTATGACGGCGTAGCCGCAGCCGTGGAGCTTTTCGCGGCCCGTGATGCGGATCGTATCGGTGCCCGCGCCCTTGACGGAGGCGCCCATCATGTTGAGGAAGTTGGCCACGTCGACGACGTGCGGCTCCTTGGCCACGTTCTGCAGAATCGTCTGGCCCTCGGCGCGCACCGCGGCGAGCATGACGTTGATCGTCGCGCCGACGGAGACGACGTCGAAGAAGACCTCCGCGCCGGTGAGCTTCGTTGCCGTGGCGTGCAGCATGTTGCCGTCGATATGGACGGTGGCCCCGAGCGCCTCCATGCCCTTTAGGTGCTGGTCGATGGGCCGCGCGCCGATCACGCAGCCGCCGGGCAGCGCCAGGTGCGCCTCGCCGTAGCGGCCGAGCATGGAGCCGAGCAGATAATACGACGCGCGCATCTGGCTGCAGCGCGCGCTCGTGGCGTTGAGCGACGTGATGGCGGACGGGTCGATCGTCATGCAGTCGCCGTCGGTGAAGTCGACGCGCGCGCCGAGCTCCTGCAAAATCAGCTTGAGCGTATGCACGTCCTCGATGTGCGGCAGGTTCTCGAGCACGCAGGCCTCCCCCGCGAGCACCGCCGCCGGTATGATGGCGACGGCCGCGTTCTTCGCCCCGCTGATGGTGACGGTGCCCTCGAGCCGTTTGCCGCCGTTGATGGCATACCATTCTTTTTGCATACAGCTACCAGTTTATCCTAAGCGCGCGGGTTCGTCAAGGCGCTTCGCCGCACGGCGGGCGGCCCAATCGCCGCAAAAAAGGCGGAAAAAAAGGGGGCCGCGCCCCCAAAAGATCAGGACTATTCGAGGTAATACAGCGGGTTATAGGGCACGCCGTCGATGAGCAGCTCGTAGTGCAGCCGCGGCTTTTTGCCGGAGCGCTCGGACTCGGCGAGCTTGCCGACGGCGTCGCCGGCGAACACGCGCTGGTTGAGCTCGAGCGTTACGTCCGCAAGGTGGGTGAGCCTGGACACAAAGCCGTTGCCGTGGTCGATGTCGACGACGAAGCCGTATTCGCCGCGCTCCCCGCAGTAGATCACGACGCCCTCGCCGGGCGCGGACACATTGGTGCCGGCCCGGTTCTCGATCTCGATGCCCTGGCACATGTTGCCGTCCTCGACGCCGAAATAGGCGACCGTCGTGCCGCGCATCGGGTAGGAGAGCCTGAGGCTTCCGGCGTCCTTGCCTTTTTTGCCGGCGTCCTTCTCGTCGTTTTTGTCGCGCAGCGAGCCGTTTTCGACGATCATCGCGCGCGCCTCGACGGCGACCTCGGTGCGCGGCGTGCCGGTGTTGACCGGTTCGTCGCCGATGTAGGTCAGCTCCGTGTAGGTGACGGTCAGCGCCCCAAGTCCCAGCTGCGCGATCCTGCGGCAGCCCTTGTAGAGCGCGTCCGACGTGCCGACCGTGGGCGTGACCGAGCCGGTGCTGAACGTGCGCCGCAGCGTTTTGACTGTGACGGGCACGAGCCGCGGCTCGGAAAAGAGCAGGTTGAACGCGGTGTCGAAGTCGTAGAACGGCGCTTCTCCCGCAGCGGGCACGATGCGGATGTCGCAGTCGTACGAGGCGGTGAGAAAATGCTCGCCCTCGGGCGCCGCCGCGCAGACGTTGAGGTATTTTTTGAGCAGCGCCTCCGCCTCCGGCCGGTTGGACACGGCCACGGCCGCGCGCCCGTCGACGAATATGTCGACCGCGCCGTCGGGCATAGTTACGGGCGTGGGCGAGGGCTCGGACGCCTCGCCGAAGTCGACCACGCCGATCTCGGCGGGGACAAACACCACCTCCGCGGGCCGCCCGTCCGCGTCGATCTTCCTGCGGCCGCCCTCGTAGTCCGAAAACGCCGCGTAGATGCATACGCCGAGCAGCGCCGCGGCCGCGGCGAGGATCAAAAACTTGGTCACCAGCGTCTTGTTCATGGCAAACCTCCCGGATAAAGCCCCGTTACCCGACCTCGACGCACGACGCGATGCAGTAGCCGGTCGTGCCGTTGTAGGTGACGAAGCACCAGCCGTTCGCCGTGCTGTGCACGGTCACGACGTCGCCGCGCTCCATCGTCGCAAGCACGCGCGACGAGGAGTCGACCGCGGGAGAAGTCCGCAGGTTCAGCAGCGTGGTGACGACGCCCTGCTTGGCGGCGCCGGACGACGACGTCGACGAAAGCGTGACGTATTTACCGAACACATAGCCCGTCGTGCCCGTGCTGTTCACGAACACCTTGTACCAGCTGCCCTCGCTCGCGAGCACGGAGACCTTCGTGTTCTTGTTCAATCGGCCGAGGCTCCCGTAGCTCGTCGACGGCCCCTTGCGGATGTTGACGGCGGATGCGTTGACCGTGCCGGCGCTCGCGGTCGACGGCGCGCCGCCGCCGGACGACGCGAGCGTGACATACTTGGCATACACGTATCCCGTCCGGCCGGTGGAGAGCACGATCACGCTGTACCAGGAGCCGACCTTCTCGTACACGCCGAGCTTTTCGCCCTTGTCGAGCTTGCCGTAGCTGGTTGTGCTCGTCGACGCGCCCTTACGGATATTGACGCCCGCGGCGTTGATCGCGCCGTCCGCCGTATACGGACCCGTGGGCGTCGGAATCGGCGTCGGCGTCGGCGTGGGGGTTGGCGTAGGCGTCGGCGTGGGCGTGCTGCCCGCGGGCGTGGGCGTGGCGGGCGCGGCGGTCGGCGTGGGCGTGGCGGCCGCGCCGCCGGTCCCTGTCGCCTTGTCGGTGATCGTCACGTAGGACTGCGAGACGTAGCCGGACTTGCCGGTATCGGGTACGAGCACGCGGTACCAGCCGTCGGTCAGGCCGTAGATACCGAGCTGCGTGTTTTTGCTTAGCTTCCCGAGGCTCCCGTGGCTTGTGCCGGGGCCGCTCCGGTAATTGACCGCCGCGGCGTTGACGTAGCCGCGCGCGATCACGCCGTCGCCTGCGGGCGTGATGTACTTGCCGTGACAGTAGCCCGTCAGGCTCTTGTCCGGCACCGAGACCTGGTACCAGTCGCCGAACAGGCCGGTTAAAACGACCTTCGTGCCGAGCGAAAGCTTGGCGAGCTGCTCGCTCGACGTGGTCGGGTTCTTGCGCAGGTAGACCGCCTCGCCGGTCACGGTGCCGGTCGCCTGCGTGCCGGGTAGCGAGGGCGTGGCCGTCGCGGACGGCCCGCTCTCGGGCGAGACCGCGGCCATCGTGCCGAGGCGCGAGCCGCCGTAATAGTAGGCCAGAATCTCCTGATAGGTCTTGCCCTCGTTGGCCATCTGCTGCGCGCCGCGCTGGCTCATACCGACGCCGTGGCCGTAGCGGCAGCGCTGCAAGGCAAAGCCCGCGTCGGTCTTGACCGCGTACATCACGCGCAGCGACGCGTTTTGGTACAGGTTCAGCGCGGCGATCTCGGCAAACTCGAACGAGAACGTCACCGGCACGTTCAGCGTCAGCGGCACGGGCGTGGCCGTCGGCGCGGCGGTCGGCGTCGCGGTCGGCGCGGCCGTGGGCGTTGCGGTCGGCGTGGGCGTCGGCGTTTCGCCGCCGTCGGGCGAAGCCGAGGCGTCGGGCGACGCGGACGGGTCGGCCGGCGGCGCTTCGGGCGTGGCGGTCGGTGTCGCGGTCGGCGTGGGCGTGGGCGTTGGCGTTGCCGAAGGCGTCGGCGTTGCCG
>CAZIRB010000034.1:0-6408 GCA_964541695.1 uncultured Oscillospiraceae bacterium | reverse complement strand
GTCGCGGTCGGCGTGGGCGTGGGCGTTGGCGTTGCCGAAGGCGTCGGCGTTGCCGAAGGCGTCGGCGTTGCCGGGATGTGGTCGATCGTCGCGACCACCGTCGCGCTCACCGTGGCCTTCGTGTGGTTGACGCCGGAGGCCGAGCCGTTCGATTGCGTGGAGACAACGTTGTCGATCGAGAGCAAGGCGCTGAACGAATACCCGTCCGGCATCGCGCCCGGGGCGATCGCCGCCGCGACGAGCTTACCGTAAAGGAGGTTATAGAGCGCCGCGGGCTTGACGGTGTTCGGGAAAAACGCGGACGGGATGGCGATCAGCTCCCGCGGCGAGGCGGGGTTCTTCATATCGAACTCGTCCGGCCCCTCCGTGTACGCGCCGTCGTACGGCGACGCGCCGGACCAGACGGACGAAGGCTTGAGCATGTAGCCGCCGTTGCTTGCGGAATAATAGCAGACCATGATGTCGTTACCGTAATAGAGCGCCACGTCCGCGACCGCGTCGACCGCGGCGATGACGTTGTAGTACGTGCTCGTGTAGCCCTTGTAGACCTGGTCGTCGGTCGTGTCGACGAGGTCGTACGTGCCGGACGAGCGGATGGAGCGCAGCGCGTAGCAGCGCGCGGTCACGGCCTGGGCCTTGAGCGCCTCGATCGGGAACGAGTCGCTCATCTCGTGGCCGACGACGCCGTAGAGGTAGTGCGTCATGGGCACGCGGTTGACAATAGAAAGCAGCCCGCCCGAGGCGGTGATCGAGAAGTGCCCGAGGTACATGCGCGTGCCGCAGGACGTCGTAAAGCGCAGGTAGCCCGCGTCGCGGCTTAAATTGACGCGCTCGAGCGTGACCGTGCCGCCGCTGTACAGCGCGCCCTCGGCGGAATGGCTGACGGAAACCGTGCTGCCGGACGCGCTGACGGTCAGCGTGCCGTCCGTAAACAGGCGGTTGGCCTCCTTGACGAGGTAGGAGCCTTTGACGGACATCGTGATGGACTTTGCGTTCGGGGTGGAGAGCTTGACGCGGACGAACGAATAGTCGGCGGCGGACGCCTTCATCGAACCAAGGGGGAGAACGGCCGCAAGCAGCAAAAGCGCCGCCGCGAGCGCGAACCGTTTTTTCAGTCGCATACACACATCCTCATCGGTTTATGGTCGGCACAATTGCCGTCTCCTGCCATTTTATAAAAATTCGGACTCCGCCAAAAGAGCGTCATCCGAGGTTTCCCGGTTTGTTAACAGCCGCTTCACGTTGCGGCTACAAATGCGCGGAAACGGCGTCCATATCTTCCAGCTTTCACCAAACCGCGCGGCAGACGCGCACAAACGGCGCTAGGCTCTGCATCGCCGCGGCCGCGGCGGCCGCCTGCTCCTCCGTCTCAAACAGGCCGAACACCGTGCTGCCCGAGCCGGTCATCGACGCGCCGAGCGCGCCGTGCTGCAAAAGCGCGTCGTGCAGCTCGCCGATGGCGGGCACGAACGCGGTGGCCGCCTCCTCGAGCGCGTTGAACAGAAGCTTCCCAAGCGCGCGCGCGTCGCCTGTCGCAATCGCCGCGATGGCGCGGGCCGTGTCCGGCTGCGGCCGCGGGAGCTTGAGCGAGTAGAAGAGCTGTTTGGTGGACACGCCCTGGGCGGGCTTTGCGATGACGAAGTGCATGTCGCAGCCGGAAAGAGGCGTGAGCAGCTCCCCGATGCCCTCTGCGCGCTGCAGGCCGCCGCGCAGGCAGAAGGGCACGTCCGCCCCGACGAGAAGCGCGATGTCCGCGATCGTACCCTCGTCCAGAGAGTCATAGAGCTTCTGCATGCCGTTGAGCACCGCCGCCGCGTCCGCGCTGCCGCCGCCCATGCCGGACTCCGCCGGGATGCGCTTGACCACATGGATGCGCGCGCCCTTGCCTGTGTACGCCTGGTACGCCAACGCCGCACGCCTAAGCGTATTGTTGTACGGCAGCGTCTGGCCCGTGGCCGTGACCGAGACCTGCGTGTCACGCTCGATGGTCAAAGTATCGAACAGGTCGACGGACTGCATCAGCGTATCGAGCGCGTGGTAGCCGTCGTGACGCTTGTACAATACGCCGAGGGTCAGATTCAGTTTTGCGTACGCACGCTCCTGTATGACATCCATACAACCACAGTATAACAAACCTTCAAGGTTTATGCTATAATCGAGTGCAAGAACGCAAAAGGACGGTTGACGCGATGCTGTTTTCGCCGCTGGTCAGCGGTTCCTCCGGAAATTCGACGTTCATCGAGGCGGGCGGCGCACGGCTGCTCGTCGACGCGGGCGTGACGGCCAAGCGCGTCTGCGAGCTGCTCTGCGCCGTCGAGGTCGCGCCCGCCACGATCGACGGGATCCTGCTAACCCACGAGCACGTCGACCACGTCGCGGGCGTCGCCGTACTCGCGCGCAGGTTCAACATACCCGTGTACGCCAACGCCGACTGCTTTGCCCAGCTCGCGCTCCGCGGCGTCGACGTGTCCGCAAGGAACATGCGCGTGTTCGAGTCCGACCGCGAGTTTTATATCAAGAACGTGTGCGTCCTGCCGTTCTCGACGCCGCACGACAGCGCGCACGCCGTCGGCTTTACGTTAAACTGCGGCGGGGAAAAGTGCGCGGTCATGACCGATGTCGGGCATGTGACGGCGCATATGATCGACGTGGTGGCGGGCAGCGACATTCTGCTCCTTGAGGCCAATCACGACATCGACATGCTCAAGGCGGGCAGCTACCCCTTCCCGCTCAAGCAGCGCATACTATCGGGTACCGGGCACCTCAACAACGAGGACGCGGGCCGCGCGCTCGTCAAGCTGTTCGGCCGCGGTGTGCGCAACGTCGTGCTCGGCCATCTGTCCAAGGAGAACAACACGCCCGAGCTCGCGCTCGTCACCGTGCAGACCGTGCTCGCCGAGAACGGCATGCTCGACGCCATGCACGTCACCATCGCCAGGCGCGACGAGCCCACGGGCGTGTACGAGATCGCATGAACGTCAAGATCGCCTGCGTCGGAAAGCTGAAGGAACGCTACTTCACCGATGCCGCCGCGGAATACCAAAAGCGCCTGTCACGCTATCTTTCGCTCGTGATCGCCGAGGTCGCCGACGAAAGAGCGCCGGAAACCCTGTCCGCCGCCGACGCGCAGCGCGCGCTTTCCCGCGAGGGCGAGCGGCTGCTCGCTTCTATCGCGCCGGACGAGTACGTTCTCGCGCTCGCCGCCGACGGTAAAGAATGCTCGTCCGAGGCGTTTGCCGACAAGCTGTTCGGCCTGTTCGACGCTGGTCGACGCACCGTCACGTTCGCCATCGGCGGCTCCCTCGGGCTTTCGCCATCCGTGCTCGCCCGCGCCGACGAGACCCTCTCGCTCGGAAAAATGACCTACCCGCACCGCATCGCGCGCATCCTGCTGCTCGAGCAGCTCTACCGCGCGTGCAAGATCCGGAGAGGGGAAGCGTATCATAAGTAGGAGCGGGGGAGGAGACGTTGGGGACTCCGTCCCCAAGCCCCTGTCGGAGGGACGTTCGAGGGCTCTGCCCTCGAGCTCCCGCCAAAGGGACACGTCCCTTTGGAAACCCCAATAAAAAAGCAGCCGAATGGCTGCTTTTCGCGTTTCGTCCCCCCGTTCTCTTATCCCTGCCCCTCCTCCGTCTTCCCGCTAAAACCCTGCATTAAAAGCAGCCGCAAACGGCTGCTTTTTGGGTTGGGTTTCCAAAGGGATGTATCCCTTTGGCGGGAGTTTGAGGGCGGAGCCCTCAACGTCCCCCTCGTTCCCCCCGTTCCCTCCTCCGTCTCACCGCCTTCACGACCTCGTACCACATTGTCGAAGCGACGCCGAGCCCGAGCGCCGCGGCGAGCTGCGGCAGCGGCAGCGGCGCGAGCTGGAGGAAGCCGCCGAGCGGGGTGTAGAGCATGGCGAGGACGCCGAGCAGCGTTGCGCCGGTTACGGCGAGCAGCGCGGGGTTCTGGGGCAGATGCCTGACGGCGAGCCACACGCCGTCGCGCTCGGAGGCGTTCGTGTACAGCAAAAGCAGGTTGGCAAACAGCAGCGTGACGAGCCCCATGGCGCGCGCCTGCTCGGCGGGAGCGCCGTTTTTCAATAGGGTGAGATACGCGCCGAACGCGAAGACGAGCATCGCGGCGCCCTGGGCGAGGCTCTTTGCCAGCATGCGCGCGGTGAGCAGCTTTTCGGCGGGGTCGCGCGGTCCGCGCGCCATGCTGTCCGGCTCGGCGTCGTACCGCTCGAGGACGACGGAGCAGGTCGGGTCGATCAACAGCTCGAGTAGCACGACGTGCAGCGGCAGGAGGAGGAGCGCATTGGGCGCGATGCCGAGCAGCGGCCCTAGCAGCGACGCGGCGGCGATGGGCACGTGCACGGCGAGCACGTAGCCGACGGCGCGCTTGATGTTGGCGTAGATCCTGCGCCCGTCGCGGATCGTATCGACGATCGTGGAGAAGTTGTCGTCGAGCAGGACGAGGTCGGCGGCCTCGCGGGCAACCCCACTACCGCGCTTGCCCATGGCGACGCCGATGTCGGCGTTCTTGAGCGCGGGCGCGTCGTTGACGCCGTCGCCGGTCATGGCGACGATTTCCCCGTTCTGCTGGAGCGCGCGCACGATGCGCGTCTTGTGCGCGGGCACGACGCGCGAGAACACGGACGCACTTTTTACGCGGAGGCAAAGCTGCTCGTCGGTGAGTTCATCGAGCTCGGCCCCCGTCACGACGTTTTCGGGGTCCGCCATGCCGATCTGCCGCGCGATGGCGGCGGCGGTCTCGCCGCCGTCGCCCGTGATCATCACGACGCGCACGCCCGCGCGCTGGCAGACGGCGATATCGCGCGCGACGGTCGGGCGCGGCGGGTCGGCGAGGCCGACGAGGCCGAGGAGCGTGAGCTCGCAGTCCGCGATGGACGCGGGAATTTCGCGCTCGCTCGCAGGCTTTTGCAGCCCGACGGCGATCACGCGCAGGCCCCGATGGGCAAATTCCCGCGCTTTGGCCTCGGCGGCGGCGCGCTCGGCGGCGGTGAGCTTGCAGATCGACAATATGCGTTCCGGCGAGCCCTTGGCTGCGATGTGGATGCCCTCGCCGTGGTGCCACACGTGGCCCATCATCTTGAGCTCGTTCGTAAACGAGTATTCCGTAATCAGCCGTCCGGACAGCAGATGTTCGCGCGTAACGCCGCGAAGCTCGCAGCAGTCGAGCATCGCGCGCTCCATGGGGTCGTAGGCGTCGAGCTCGCAGCCAAGGCCCATGATCTCGACAAGGTCGGCCTCGTCGCCGGTCGCCCACAGCGCGGCGACGGCCATGTGGTTTTCGGTGATCGTGCCGGTCTTGTCGACACAGAGCACAGAAACGGCGCCGAGCGTCTCAACGGACGGCAGTCGGCGCACGAGCGAGTTCTTTTTGGCGAGCCGCCACGCGCCGAGCGAGAGGAACACGGTCAGAATCACCGGAAACTCCTCCGGTATCATCGCCATGGCGAGCGTCACGCCCGCAAGCACGCTCTCGATCAGCCGCTCAACGGGCGCGTGGTCCGGGATGTTGTTCCACGTGACGAAACCGACGAGCAGAAACAGCGCGGCGGCGATGATCGCGCACGCGCGCACGAGCGCGCGCGTCTGCCTGGCAAGCGGCGTGACCGGCGGCGTCGCCTCGGCAACGGCCGCGCCGATGCGGCCATATTCCGTGCTCTTTCCGATTCTGTCGACGCGCACGACCGCCGAGCCCATCAGCGCGAGCGTGCCGGCGTAGCAGTAATCGCCGCGCCACGGCCCGCCCTCGCTCTCGCCGCTCCCGTCAGGCGCTTTACGCCGCCCCTCGGCCTCGCCGGTCAGCGTCGACTCGTCGACGAGCAGGTCGCTACAGGAGAGGATCTCGCCGTCGGCGGGGAGCCGCGTCCCCTCGCGCACGAGTATGACGTCGCCCGGCACGAGGTCGGCGGCCGCGATTTGCTTTTCCCGCCCGTCGCGGAATACCGTGACCTGCGGCGCGGCAAGCTCCGCCAGCGCGGCGAGCGTGCGGTCCGTCTTCCACTCCTGCAGCACGTCGATGGCGATGATGCCGACGACGAACACGAGCATGATCGCGCCGTCGCGCGGCGAGCCGAGGAAGAAATAGATCGCCGCCGCGATAAGCAGCAGCAAAAACATGGGCTCCGCGAGGATGCGCAGGACCGTGACGAAAAACCGCGGTCTTTTCTGCGGGACGAGCTCGTTTTTGCCGTACTGTCTCTGGCGTTCGGCGGCCTGCGCGCTGGTCAGGCCCAAAGCGGCCGGTTCGTTCATGGGAATGCCCTCCTTATGCGTTGAGGGCGTCCGCAGCGCGGGCACCCTGTTTTGTTGCGCAAGTGCGCGGGGCGAGGAACAGGGGAACGGGGGTACGTTGAGGGCTCCCCACAGTTCGCAATGGTCGCACACGCCCCTTTGG
>CAZIRB010000033.1:12269-20180 GCA_964541695.1 uncultured Oscillospiraceae bacterium | reverse complement strand
GCCGGCGATCAGCACCGGGATGCCGGACAGCAATCCCATGCAGAGCGGGCCGACGATGGGATTGTAGCCGGGCAGCGTGAACAGCGCCGGGAGCCCGGCGATCGCGTTGAGGCTGCTGTGCGCCATGGCGGCGGGGATCACGCTTTTGGACTTGAGCGTGATATAGGATTCAAACGCGCCGAACAGGACGCAGAACGCGACCATGAGCGCGATGCCGACGTACGGATACCCGGCGTAGTTCAGGCCGTAGTTGTGGCCGAGCGCGATCATCGGCGCGTGCCAGACGCCCCAGACGAGGCCGGAGAGCAGGACGGCGCGGCGTGTGGACATGCGTTTTATGAGCCGCGGCAGCAGGAACGCACGCCAGCCGAGCTCCTCGCCGAGCGTCGGGATGATGTTGATGACCGGCCCGATCAGGATTGCCATCGCGGTCTGGGTCAGGACCACCACGAGCAGCGCCTGTTCGGTCGCGTCGGGCAGAGAGGCCCTCAGCGCCGAGAACGCCGCGTCGAACATGTTCGGGTAGACGAGAAAATACAGCGCGCCGCCGATCAGCACGAGCGCCGCGGGCAGAAAATACGCCAGCAGGTATGATTTGCCGTTCCCTTTAAAGCGCGGCCGCAGCATCATGTCGCGGAAGCCCCGCTTTAGGATCAGCCGTGTCAGGATGGACGAGAGCGCGGGGCAGAACATGCAGCCCATCAGCACGATGTTGAAGACGGGTGTGCCGTATTGCAAGCCGAACGACCGCGCGATGCCGATCGCGCCCCAGGTCAGCGCGAACGTCAGCGCGACGAATAGAACAAGCGATTTTTTATTGGCGTCCATGATTGGAGCCCTCCCTTTCATGATAGCGATTGATCCGTCCCCGTTCTTTGCACGAGCGCGATGGCCTGCGCGGAGATGCAGAGCCCGCGGCCCTCGTCGTTCATGCCCTCGGTTGTGGTCGCTTTCACGCTCACGCGCGAAATTTCCGTGCCCGCCGCCTCCGCGATGCGCGCGCGCATTTCACCGATATACGGCGCGAGCCTGGGCCGCTGCGCGATCACGGTCGCGTCGATGTGCAGCGGGGCAAAGCCAGCCTCCCGCACGCGCCGCACGGCCTCGGCGAGCAGGATCAGGCTGTCGATGCCGCGGTAGCGCTCGTCGGTGTCCGGAAAATGACGGCCGATATCGCCGAGCGCCGCCGCGCCGAGCAGCGCGTCGGTGACCGCGTGCGCGAGCACGTCCGCGTCGGAGTGGCCGAGCAGCCCCTTCTCGAACGGGATCTCCACGCCGCCCAGGATCAGCTTGCGGCCCTCGACGAGCCGGTGCGTGTCGAAGCCTGTGCCGACGCCCGCCGCGCCGCCGCAGAGCTGCAGGGCCGCGCGCTCCCAGTCGGCGCGCGTCGTAAGCTTAAAATTGTCCGGCCCGCCCTCGGTAAAGCGCGGCTCGTACCCCGCGCGCCGGTACAGCGTGCAGTCGTCGGTCGCGGCCGTATCGGCGCGCTCGTAGGCTATGCGGATGCGCCCGAACAAAAACGTCTGCGGCGTCTGCATGAGCAACAGCTCCGTCCGGTCGAGCGCCTCCGCCCCGCGATCCGTCACGCGGAACACCGTGTCCGTCGCGGGCGTTGCGGCCACGCCGCTGCCGAAGCGTTTCGCGCTCTCGATCGACGCCCGAACGACCTCGGGGGATACGAGGCAGCGCGCCGCGTCGTGGATGACGGCAATGTCGTCCGGCGCCGCGCCGAGCAGCGATTCGGCCGCCGCGAGCGCGTTTTTGACGGATTCCTGGCGCGTGCCGCCGCCCGGGCAGATCGCGTGCGGCACGGGAACGGGCAGGCGCTCAAGATAATCGCGCGTCCTGTCCGACGCGGCAAATACGAGCGCGTCGCAGCCGCCTAAAAGCAGCGCGTTCATGCTGCGCTCGATCGCCGTTTGCCCGCACAGCGGCATGGTCAGCTTGCAAAAGCCCATCCGAGCGCTTGTGCCCGCGCAGAGCAGGATGCCGACGGCGCGCGCCACGGCTACTGCTCCCCGGACAGCACGGTGTACATGGCCGCCGCGTCGTCCTTTTTGGCGTATTCCGCGACGCTCTCGATGCGGAAGCGGAAATGCTTGCCGCCCATCAAAATATCGACCTCGTCGCCCGCGCGCACCTCGGCGGAGGGCTTCGCCGTCCGGCCGTTGATCGACACGCGGCCCGCCGACGCGGCCTCGTTGGCGACGGTGCGGCGCTTGATGATGCGCGACACCTTCAAAAACTTATCCAGCCTCATAAAAAAGGGACCCCCTTGTATTCACAATCCACATGGTAGGAGGTTTTCCCGCGTTTGTCAATGCGCGCCTTGACAGTAGCCGCCGCCGGTGATACCATATACGCGTCACGGGGGCGCCGGATGCGATATTCCGGCTGAGAAGTACCCTTGGAACCTGTTGGGTCATGCCATCGAAGGAAAGTGATACATACCGTTCCTCGATCGTGGTGCCATTGGTGGTGACGACGATTTTTTTGTTGTTAGGAGGAAACGAAATGGAATTCAAGCTGTTCTCCAAGCTGGCCTCGCTCGAAGGGCTGGAGCTGTATCTGCTGCTCGGCGCGGCCGCGCTGTTTATCCTGCTGCTCGTCGTGGCCGCGCTCACCGCGAAAAAAGCGCCCGCCGAAAAGCGGCCCGTCAACCGTACGCGCGCGCTCGTATACGGCGCGCTGTGCATCACCCTCGCGTTCGTGCTGTCGTACTTCAAGCTGTTCTCGATGCCGTTCGGCGGGTCGATCACGCTGTTCTCAATGCTGCCGATATTCGTCTATGCGGCCTACTTCGGTCCCGCCGCGGGGCTTTTAGCCGGCCTGGCCTACGCGCTCTTGCAGGTCGTGCAGGGCGCGTATATCGTGCACTGGGCGCAGTTTGTCCTCGACTACTTCGTCGCGTTCACCATCCTGGGCGTGGCCGGCTTCTTCCCCGATAGGCCGCGGCTCGGCTCCGCCGTCGGCGGGTTCTCGCGCATGCTCGTCTCCACCGTTTCCGGCGCGATCTTCTTTGCCGACGCGGGCCTCGATTACGGCATCGTAAACCCGTGGTGGTACTCGTTCCTGTATAACGGGCTTACGATCGGCGTCGATACGCTGCTGTGTGTGCTCGTGCTGTGCATCCCCGCCCTGCGCTCGGCCATCGCCCGCGCGCTGACCGGGAAACGCGGCTGATACGGACAGGGAACGGTTTACTTTTCTTTCCGGAAAGAAAAGTAACAAAAGAAAGTCGGGAAGGGTTGCCGGCTGGCGGCCCGCTCCCGGCTTTCTTTATTTTGAGAGGAAAACTCAAATCCACTTTTTCCCGGCTTTCTTTTGCTTCTTTTCTTTCTCCCGAAAGAAAAGAAGCCGTTCCCCTCACACTGCGGCTACCGACCGGCCGCGGCGATGCGTCTCCCGCAACTATCCATCCTATTTCAGCTTCCCAGCCCTTCTTTTCTTTCTTCCGAAAGAAAAGAAGACAAAAACCCGTTTAAAACCCGCAAAACTACGCCGATTCTCGCAATTTTCGCGTTCCATATCGCGGGTTCTGTGGTATACTATCGAAAAAGAACGCAGCAAGGAGGACACGACCCATGCGGGTGACCAAAGATATGACGATCCAGAAGGTGATCGAGGCGGACGAGGGCACGGCCGACATCCTGATGGACGCGGGCATGCATTGCCTGGGCTGTGCGATGGCGCACGGCGAGACGATCGAGCAGGCCTGCGCGGTGCACGGCATCGACGCGGACGCGCTGATGGCCTCGATCAACCAGTACCTGGAAGCCAAATAACTCCGCGGCCGGCGTGCGCCGGATTACGCGGAACAAGCGACGCAAAGCGGGGGCCGGATTGGCCCCCGTTTCTTTATTCGCTGCATACGGAGCTGGTCCTATCATCGTTTGCTTCGCCTGCAGCGGATGGGGTTTCCAAAGGGACGTGTCCCTTTGGTAGGGTTGCCGGGGCAAAGCCCCTGCGGAATCTTTGCGTTGCAAAGCGGGAGCCTTTCCGGCCCCCGCTTTTCCATACATCGTAGTAGAGCCGGCGCGGCGCGTTACGACTGCTGCGTCTGCGCGATCTGGACGTAGTCGAGGGGGTTGGCGGGTTTGTTGTCGATAAAGAAGCCGAAGTGGAGATGCGGCGGCTGGCCGCATTCCGCGACGGAGGTATTCCCGACGGCGCCGATCACGTCGCCCGCGTTGACCTTCTGGCCCTCGGTGACGGGAACGGTCTCGTCGAGGTTGGCGTAGAGACTGACGCGCTTGTTCGTGTGCTCGATGGTCACGACCTGGCCGAGCGCGTCGTCGCAGGCGACGGTGCGCACGGTGCCGGCTAGCACGGCCTTGACGGGCGTGCCGAGCTCGGCCGCGATGTCGATGCCGGCGTGCGTCGTCCACTGGTCAAGCGTCTGGCTGTACAGGAGCTGGTCGATCGCGTAGCCCCAGCAGATGTCGCCGCTGAGCGGCGCCGCGGCCTTTTTGACGGTCTTGACGGCGGGCTTGGGCGTGTTCGTGGGCGCGGGGGTGGCGGTCGGGAGCGCCGTCGGCGCGGGGGTGGCGGTCGGGAGCGGCGTATTGCGCGCGGTGAGCTTCTCGTCGTCGGACACGTTGGATTCCACGACGGGCTCGCCGGCGGTCCCGGCGTCCTGCGGCGTGTTCGCGCGCGGGATGGCGGTCAGCGCAATTGCCGTGCCGACGATCAGAAGGCATACGAAGAGTACGATATAGAAGCCCTGCTTCTTCAGAAAATCCCTCGATCTCGTCTGAAACGTTTTGTTTTCCTGCATGAAAATATCACCTCGGGACTAGTATTGCCGCCCGAGGTGATCGATTATACAAAATTTTCTATTCTTAAATTGCGCCGATAACGTCCTTATGCAGGTACGGCCGCAGCGAAACGGGGACGCGCACGGTCCCGTCGGCGTTGAGATTGTTCTCAAGGAACGCGATCAGCATGCGCGGCGGGGCCACGACCGTGTTGTTCAGCGTATGCGCAAAATAGTTGCCCTTCTCCTTGTTTTTGACGCGGATGCCGAGCCGCCGTGCCTGCGCGTCGCCGAGATTGCTGCAGCTGCCGACCTCGAAATACTTGCCTTGCCGCGGCGACCAGGCCTCGACGTCGCAGCTCTTGACCTTGAGGTCCGCTAGATCCCCGGAGCAGCACTCGAGCGTGCGCACCGGGATATCGAGCGAGCGGAAGAAGTCGACGGTGTTCTGCCAGAGCTTTTCGTACCAAAACATGCTGTCCTCGGGCCGGCAGACGACGATCATCTCCTGCTTTTCAAACTGGTGGATGCGGTACACGCCGCGCTCCTCGATGCCGTGCGCGCCGACCTCCTTGCGGAAGCACGGCGAATAGCTCGTCAAAAGCTCGGGGAGCGACTCCTCGTCGAGGAAGCTGTCGATGAACTTGCCGATCATGGAGTGCTCGCTCGTGCCGATGAGATAGAGGTCCTCGCCCTCGATCTTGTACATCATGTTCTCCATCTCGGCAAAGCTCATCACACCGGACACGACGTCGCCGCGGATCATAAACGGCGGGATGTAGTACGTAAACCCGCGCGCGACCATAAAATCCCGCGCGTAGGCAAGGATGCAGCTGTGCAGCAGCGCGATGTCCCCGCAGAGGTAGTAAAACCCGTTGCCGGAGGTTTTGCGCGCGCTGTCGAGGTCGAGGCCGTGGAGCCGCTCCATGATGTCGACGTGGTACGGGATCTCAAAATCCGGCACGAAGGCTTCGCCGAAGCGCTCGATCTCGACGTTGTCCAGGTCGCTCCGGCCGATCGGCACCGACGGGTCGATGATGTTCGGCAGCACGAGCATGCGCTTTTTGATCTCGGCCGCAAGCTCGTCCTCGCGCTTTTCGAGCGCGGCCATCTCGTCGGCCATGGCCACGACCTCGGCCTTGGCCTTCTCCGCCTCGGCGGTTTGGCCCTTGGCCATGAAAAAGCCGATCTGCTTACTCGTAACGTTTCTTTGGTTCCTCAGCGCGTCGCAGCGCGTGTGCGCCGCGCGGTACTCCGCGTCGAGAGAAAGCACCTCGTCGACGAGCGGGAGCTTTGCTTCCTGAAACTTCTTTTTGATGTTCTCGCGAACGAGCTCGGGGTTATTGCGGATGAGCCTGATGTCCAGCATGGGGCGGGTCCTTTCTGCAGCTTAGCGTTACGTCGGTCACATGCGCTCGGGCGCGGCGAGCCCGACGAGGTACAGGCCGGTCTTGATCACCTGCCGCGCCGCGTCGGTCAGCGCGAGGCGCGCGTTGCGCAGCTCGGGCTCGTCGGCGACGATGCGCTGCTCGTAATAGAAGCGGTTGAACGCCTGGCACAGCGCGATGACCGCGCGCTCGACCAGGTACGGCTCGTTCTTGTCCATCGCCTCGGCGACGGCGGCGGGGAAGGCCGCGATGGCCGACACGACCGCGCGCGACTCGTCGTCGGTCAACAGCGTATAGTCGATCCCGCCGCCGGGCCGCGGGGACTTACGAAGCACGGAGCAGGCGCGCGCGTGCGTATACTGCGCGTACGGGCCGGTCTCGCCGTCGAAATTCAACGCGGTGTCCCAGTCGAACACGATGTCCTTGATGCGGCCGTTGTACAGGCTGCTGAACACGACTGCGCCGACGCCGACCTCGGCGGCGACCTTGCGCATGTCCGGCAGGTCGGGGCTCTTTTCCTCCATGATCGCGCGCGTTTTCTCGGCCGCGGCGCGCAGCACGTCGCGCAGGTAGATCACGTTGCCCTTGCGCGTGGACAGCGTGCCGTCCTTGACGGAGACCATGCCGAACGACACGTGCACGAGGTCCCTGTGCCACGGGTAGCCCATCAGCTCGACGACCTTGAACCACTGCCTAAAGTGCAGGTCCTGCTGGTAGGCCACGACGTACAGGCACTTGTCGAAATCGTAGGTGTTCTTGCGGTACAGCGCGGCCGCGATGTCGCGCGTGGCGTACAGCGTCGCGCCGTCGCTGCGCAGAATGATGCACGGCGGCATCCTGTACTCCGCCAGGTCGACGATCGACGCGCCGTCGTCGAGCTTGAGCAGGTTTTTCTGCCGCAGTTCGTCGACCACGCGGTCCATCTTGTCGTTATAGAAACTTTCGCCGGCGTAGCTGTCGAAGCGGATCCCGAGCAGCTCGTAGACGCGGCCGACCTCGGCCAGCGTGAGCGCCTTGAACCAGTCGAACAGCTTCAGCGCCTCGGCGTCGCCGTCCTCAATCTTCTTAAACCACGCGCGCGCCTCGTCGTTGAGCGCGGGGTCGGTTTCCGCCTCCTCGTGGAAGCGCACGTACAGCGCCACGAGCGCGGAGACGCCCTCTTTTTCGACGGCGGCGCGGTCGCCCCACTTTAAAAACGCGACGATCATCTTGCCGAACTGCGTGCCCCAGTCGCCCAGGTGGTTGATGCCGACGCAAGTATAGCCCATGTGCGTATAGATGCGGTAGAGCGCGTTCCCGATCGCCGTCGAGCGCAGGTGCCCGATGTGGAAGGGCTTTGCGATATTGATCGACGAGTAGTCGATGCACACGGTTTTGCCACTCCCGATCTCCGAGCCGCCGTAGCGGTCGCCGTCGGCGAACACGCGGGTCAGCACGCGCCTGGCCAGCTCCGCGCGCGAGAACGTGAAGTTTAAATACGGCCCGGCCGCCGCGACGCTTTCCACAAACGCCGGCGGCGCAAACCGCTCCGCCAGCTCCGCCGCAATCGCGGGCGGGGCTTTTCTCAGCGTTTTTGCCAGTTGAAAGCACGGAAACGCCAAATCGCCAAGCTCCGGGTTCGGCGGCGTCTCCAGCATGTCCTGAATCGTTTCGGCGGGCAGCCCGCACAGCGGGGACAGCGCGGCCGCCAGCTCGAGGGTAAACTCCATTCCGATTTTCTCCGTTCACACGTTCAATTAAAAAATTATTATAGCACCGAACGGCAAG
>CAZIRB010000033.1:0-12169 GCA_964541695.1 uncultured Oscillospiraceae bacterium | reverse complement strand
CCCCTGCGATTGCGCGGGGCTTCCGTCGCCACCACCCGCCCCGCTTCATCCGCCACAGGCGGCGCTCGGCTGCGGTCCCCTTGGGAACCCATTCAGCCGGACACGCGGCCTCCGCGCTCCTCCCTGCGGGTTTCCAAAGGGGGTTTCCCCCTTTGGTGGGGTGCAGAGGTGAAACCCCTGCATCGTCCCCCATTCCCCGTTCCTCATATCTTCCCTTACGCCCTCAAAATAAAAAAATCCGCCAAAACCTACTTGCGCGCTTGCGTCCTGTATCGCGCGGGGTGCTATAATAATACGGTATTTGGAAACCAATTTTGAGAGGACGCGTCGAATGGATACGAAATTCGTACAGGACTATAAAAAAAGGATCGTCGAAAACTGCGGCCGCGTGATCGTCGGCAAGGACGATATCGTCGAGCTTGTGCTCGTGTGCTTCGTCTCGGGCGGGCACGTGCTGCTTGAGGACGTGCCGGGCACGGGCAAGACCATGCTGCTGCGCGCGTTCTCGCGGTCGATCGGCGGCGTGTTTACGCGCATCCAGTTCACGCCGGACCTGCTGCCGTCGGACCTGACCGGCATCCATTTTTATAACCAGAAGACCGCGGACTTTGAGTTCCGGCCCGGCCCGCTGTTTGCCAACGTCGTGCTGGCCGACGAGATCAACCGCGCCACGCCGCGCACGCAGTCCAGCCTGCTCGAGGCGATGGAGGAACGCCAGATCACGGTCGACGGCAAAAGTTTCCCGCTGTCCGAGCCGTTCATGGTCATGGCGACGCAGAACCCGATCGAATCCTATGGCACGTTCCCGCTGCCGGAGGCGCAGGTGGACCGGTTCTTCATGCGGCTCAGGCTCGGCTACATGACGCGCGAACAGGAGCTTGCCGTCATCGCAAGGAAATCGACCCTGGACATCGTCGAGTCGCTTGAGAGCGTCGTGACAAACGAGGAGACAGCAAAGGTCAAGGCGCTCGTGCCGGAGGTTGCCGTGTCCGCGGACGTGGCGGGCTACGTTATGGACGTGGTGGAAAAGACGCGCGGGCAGAGCAGCTTTGTCGCGGGCGCGTCGACGCGCGGCGCGATCGCGCTGTACAAGGCCGCGCAGGCGGTGGCGGCGTTCGCCGGCCGCGACTACGCCGTGCCGGAGGACGTGAAATATGTCGCGCCGTACGTGCTCTGCCACCGGCTGTCCGGCTCGGCCGGCACGCGCAGCGAGGACGCGAAAGCGTACCTAAAAAAACTGCTGGAGGAAGTGCCCGTCCCGCTCGAGGAACGATAATGCTCGCGTTTTTTGTCGTGCTGCTGATCGTGGTCGGCGCGCTCGAATGGGCCTCGGTCTACGACCCGCTCTCGCGATTAAACTACGATGTGCGCGCGCTGAGCCGCTCCGTCGACCAGAACGAGCCGTTTTTGATCGAGTCGGCGATCGAGAACGGGTCGCTCCTGCCGGTGCCGTTTCTGCGCGTGCAGGAGAACCTGCCGCCCGAGATCCGGCTTTCTCCGGAGTCGGCCGCGCGGTATACGCAGCAGAACGCGTTCGACTCGGCGCGGGCGCAGACATATTTAACCAGCACGGTGTCGCTGTGGCCGCGGCAGAAGCTCGTGCGCCGCGTCACGGCGTCGCTGCCCGCGCGCGGACGGTATTTTCTGCGCGGCGCGACGCTGACGGGCGGCGATTTTCTGGGGCTTTCCGAAACGAGCGCGTCGTACCCGGCGTTTTCGGAGATCGTCGTGCTGCCCGCGCGCGCGGAAACAGCGCCGGAGCTGTCCGCGCTCGGGGGGTTTTTGGGCGACGTCTCCGTGCGCCGCTTCATCATGGAGGACCCGGTGCTAACGCTCGGCTTTCGGGACTATACGGGCCGCGAGCCGCAGAAGCAGATCGCGTGGACCAAGAGCCTTGCCAAAGGCAGCCTTGTCGTGCGCGAGTACGACCATACGCTCGAGCCGACGCTGACGGTGCTTTTAAACGTGTCGTGCGCGGGCCCGGAGCGCGCGGAGCGGGTCGAGCGCTGCTTTTCGCTGGCGCGCACGGTCTGCGAGACGCTCGAGAAGCGGCGCGTCCAGTACGGCTTTCTGACCAACGCCATGGCCGCGGGCGCGCTCGGACTCTGGTCAAGCGTGACGGAGGGGCTGGGACAGGCGCATTTGTACGCGATCCTCGAGGGCTTGGGCCGCGCGACGCTGGATCCCGCGGAGAAGTTCGAGCGCACGCTCGAGCGCGCGCTGCGCATGGCGGAGCACGGCCGCAGCCACATCCTGATCACGCCCGACGAGGACGCGGACACGATCGCCGCGGCAAAGCGCCTTTCCGCGCTCGTCGGCGGGCCGCTTTTGATCTTAACCGCCGCCTCGGCGGGGAACGGGGAGGGCTGAGGGCATGGACGCCGCGATTGTGCTCAAGCTCCTCTGCGACATGGCGCTGTGGTTCGCCGCGGCGGGCTTTTTTGCGCCCACGCTGCCGTTTGCGCTCCCCGCGCTGATATTGGCCGTCTGCGGTTCGGCCGGCGCGGCGTTGGCCCCTCAAAAGCCCGCCGTCCGCCTGCTGCCGCTGCTGCCGGTGCTGCTCGTTTTCCTATGGATTCATTCGTGGGCGGACGCGTTCGTGCTCGTCCCGCCCTGCGCCTACGTGCTCTTTGCGGCCGCAACCGGCCGGTTCGGCGTGGGGTACGATTCGTTCGTGGGCGTGTTCAAGCCCGCCGCGGCGGTCCTCGCGCTCGCGACGCTGTCCGCGGTCGTGTTCGCGCCGGCAGGTACCGCCGCAAAAAACGCGCTGCCGTACGCCGTGATCTACGTCATCGCCGGCGTGCTGCTCCTTCGTCTCCTGCGCCACGACGAGGCCGCGCGCCATAGCCCGCGCGCGTTCCTGCTCGGGGTCGCGGCGCCGCTTGGCGCGGTGCTTCTTGCGGTCCTTCTGACCGGCGCGGGCGCGCTCGGCGCGCTCGGGGACGCGTTGGGCTTTCTGTACCGCACGCTGGTCGCGCCGATTCTGATGGGGCTGGCCTACGCGGTATACGGCGTGGCGTGGGCGTTTGGGAAGGCGCTGCGCTTTTTGTTTGCGCCGTCCGGCGACGGCGGCGACAGCGGGCCGATGGTCCTGCCCGAGATTCCGGACGCCGGGGAGCTGCTGCCGGAGCGCGGCGAATCCCCGCTCGTGGCGCAGATCCTGATCGCGCTCGGTGCGCTCGCCGCGCTGTTCATTGCGTACCTGCTGTTTCGAAAGCTGCTCGGGACTCGCGTGGCGGCCGCAAGCTTTTCCGCAAACGAGACGCGTACGCGGCTGGACGGCCCATCGGCGGCCAAGAAACGCGCGCCGTTCTACGCGCGCACGCCGCGCGACGCCGTGCGCCGCGTCTACCGGAAATTCCTGCTGCTCGTCGAGGACGCGGGCGGCAGACTTCCGCCGTCGGCGACGAGCCTCGACGCGGTCGGCGCCGCCGCGGCGTATTTCGACGCGGCGCCCGCGGAGCGGCTCCGCGAGCTGTACCTCTTGGCGCGCTACAGCGCGCACGAGATTGCGCGCGCGGACGTTAAGCGCGCGAAAACTTTGCTCGAAGCCGTCAAAAAGAGCCGAAAGGACGCGGCAAAGCAGCCCGATATGGGAACCCCTTTACAAAAGAACGCGGAGCGGCTATAATAATTTGGTTGAAAGCGTCGACCGGGACAGGTCCGCCGCCAACAGGCGCCCGTTGAGCGAGCCGCGTACGGTGTAAGGCGGCACGGGCATGCCGGCGGATATCCCCCGTGAGCGCCGCGCCGAACGGACGGCGGGTTTCCTTGAGGAGGGCGAACAAAAAAGCCCTGACGAGGTTTCCGGCCGGCTCCAGTAGGCGGGGCCGTTTCCCGCGTTAAGGGGTTGAGTTGGGCGGGAAATTCCCGCCAATTTGGGTGGTACCGCGGCGCCGTTCGTCCCATTGTGAGGACGGACGGCGATTTTTTATTTGGCTGGAGGAAACGTGCGCATGTACAAAAAAGTCGATACGGACCTGAACTTTGTCCCGCGCGAGAAGGAGATTCTTGCGTTTTGGAAGGAAAACCGCATATTTCAAAAGAGCGTGGAGCTGCGGAAGGGCGCGCCGGCGTTTACGTTCTACGACGGCCCGCCGACGGCCAACGGCAAACCGCATATCGGCCACGTGCTGACGCGCTCCGTCAAGGATTTAATCCCGCGCTACCGGCTCATGAAGGGCTACGACGTACTGCGTAAAGCCGGCTGGGACACGCACGGCCTGCCCGTGGAGCTCGAGGTCGAGAAGCTATTGGGCCTCGACGGCAAGGAGCAGATCGAGCGGTACGGCGTCGAGCCGTTCATCAAGGAGTGCAAGAAGTCCGTCTGGAAGTATAAGCACGAGTGGGAGGAGATGTCCGACCGCGTGGGCTTCTGGGCGGACATGGAGAACCCGTACATCACCTACGAGAACGACTACATCGAGTCCGTGTGGTGGTCGCTCAGGAAGATCCACGAGCAGGGCCTCCTGTACAAGGGCTACAAGGTCGTGCCCTACTGCCCGCGCTGCGGCACGGCGCTCTCGAGCCACGAGGTCGCGCAGGGGTATAAGGACGTATCCGAGCTCTCCGCGATCGTGAAGTTTTACCTTCTTGACGAGCCGTCCGTGGCCGTGCTGGCCTGGACGACGACGCCGTGGACGCTGCCGAGCAACGTCAGCCTCTGCGTCAACGCGGACGAAGTTTACGCGCGCGCCGAGAAGGACGGCGAAACGTTCATACTCGCCGAGGCGCTCGTTCCCGCCGTGCTCGGCGAGGGCGCAACGATACTCGGGCGCATGCAGGGTGCGGCGCTCGTGGGGAAGCACTACAAGCCGCTGTTCGAGCTGCCGGTGAACTTTAACGGCAAGGACGGCTACCGCATCGTGTCCGACCCGTACGTTACATTGACCGAGGGCACGGGCGTCGTGCACCAGGCGCCCGCGTTCGGCGAGGATGACGCGCGCGTGAGCCGCGCGTACGACCTGCCGTTTCTGCAGTTCGTCGACGCGACAGGCCACATGTGCGGCGGCACGCCGTGGGACGGCCTGTTCGTCAAGGACGCGGACAAGGCCATCCTCGAGGACCTGAAAAAAGCGGGCCTGCTGCTCGCCGCGCCGCCGTTTACACACAGCTACCCGTTCTGCTGGCGCTGCGACACGCCGCTAATCTACTACGCCCGCGAGAGCTGGTTTATCAAGATGACCGCCGTGCGCGACCGGCTGATCGAGTACAACCGCCGCATCAACTGGATCCCGGACTCGATCAAGGAAGGGCGCATGGGCAACTTCGTCGAGAACGTGATCGACTGGGGCATCTCGCGCGAGCGGTACTGGGGCACGCCGCTGCCCGTGTGGACCTGCGGCTGCGGGCACGTGCATGTGGTCGGCAGCAAAAAGGAGCTGATGGAGCTTGGCAAAAACGTGCCCGCCGACCTCGAGCTGCACAAGCCCTATATCGACGCGGTCGAGCTATTTTGTCCGGACTGCGGCGCGCGCATGAAGCGCGAGAACGCCGTGGTCGACTGCTGGTACGACTCCGGCTCGATGCCGTTTGCGCAGTGGCACTATCCGTTCGAAAACCGCGAGGTGTTCGAACAGCGCTATCCCGCGGACTTTATCTCCGAGGCGGTCGACCAGACGCGCGGCTGGTTCTACACGCTGCTCGCGATCTCGACCTGTCTGTTTCCCGAACCGTCCTTCCAGAACTGCGTCGTGATGGGCCACGTGCAGGACATGGAGGGCCGCAAGATGAGCAAGCACTTGGGCAACGTCGTCGACCCGTGGACGGTGCTCGATAAGCAGGGCGCGGACGCCGTGCGCTGGTATTTCTACGTCACGTCTATGCCGTGGCTGCCGAGCCGGTTCAGCGCGGAGGCCGTGTCCGAGACGCAGCGAAAGTGCATCGGCACGCTGTGGAACACGTACGCGTTCTACGTACTGTACGCCGACATCGACGGCTTCGACCCGACAAAGAGCGATCTGGCGTCCTGCGAGCTGTCCAAGATGGACCGCTGGGCGCTCTCGCGCCTCAACACGGTGATCGGCCGCATGGACGCGTTTCTGAACGATTACCGCATCACGGAGGCCGCTCGCGAGCTGCAGGCGTTCGTCGACGAGCTGTCGAACTGGTACGTGCGCCGCTGCCGCGACCGCTACTGGGGGCCGGACATGACGCCCGACAAGCGCGCGGCCTACACGACGCTGTTTACGTGCCTGCGCGACGTAACGCTGCTTGCCGCGCCGTTTCTGCCGTTTATGACCGAGGCGATCTACCAGAACATCGTGCGCTCGGTCGATCCAACCGCGCCCGAGAGCGTGCACCTCTGCGATTACCCGACAGCCGACGCGGCGATGATCGACGCGGCGCTCGAGGCGCACATGGCGCGCGTGCTCGACATCGTCACGCTCGGCCGCAGCGCCCGAAACGGCGCGGGCCTTAAGGTGCGCCAGCCGCTCGCCTGCCTGTATGTGCAGGGCGAGGAGCTGCCGGACGAGTACCGCTCGATCATCGCCGACGAGCTCAATGTCAAGCGCGTGCAGTTCGTCGCCGACGCGTCGGCGTTCATCAGCTACCGCGTCAAGCCGCAGCTGAAAACACTCGGGCCGCGCTACGGCAAGTCGCTGCCGGCCATCTCGCAGTATCTTGCGGGCGACGGCGTCGGCGACGCGGTCGTCGCCGCGCACGCCGCAAACGGCGTTTACGCGTTCGATCTCGACGGGCTGCGCGTTGAGCTGACCGCGGACGACGTGCTCGTGTCCGCCGAGAAGAAGGAGGGCTTCGTGTCCGAGACCGAGCGCGAGCTCACCGTCGTGCTGGACACGAACCTCACGGGAGCGCTCGTCGACGAGGGCCTCGTACGCGAGACCGTCTCCAAGGTGCAGACCATGCGCAAGTCCGCGGGCTTCGAGGTCGCCGACCACATCGTGCTCTACGCGGACGGCAACGCGCGCCTGGCCGCGCTCCTCGAGCGCTTTTCCGAGAGCGTTTGCGCCGACGTATTGGCCGACCGGCTCGTGCTGAACGCTGGCGTCGACGGGTACGCGCAGGACTGGGACATCAACGGCGAGGCCGTGCGCCTCGGCGTAAAAAAGGCGTAGGAACAGGAAAAGAGAAGGACATATGCTGGGGACTATCGTTAACGCCGCGGCCATCGCGGCCGGCGGGCTGATCGGCCTGCTGCTCAAAAAAGGACTGAACGAGCGCATCGGCGACACCGTCATGAAGGGCGTCGCGCTCGTCGTGCTCTATATCGGCATCTCAGGTGCGCTCAAGGGGCAGAACGTGCTGATTGCGACCCTCTCGATCGTGATCGGCGGCATCATCGGCTCCGCGATCGACCTCGACGCGCGGTTTACGAATTTCGCGCATAAGCTCGAGAAGCTGTTCGTCAAAAACGGCGCGGAAAACTCGACGTTCGGCGAGGCGTTCGTGACCACGACGCTCCTGTTCTGCGTCGGCGCGATGGCCGTCGTCGGCTCGCTCAACAGCGGCCTCACCGGCGACCATGAGGTGCTCTTTGCTAAAAGCCTGCTCGACGGCGTGTCGAGCGTGATGTTCGGCGCCGCCCTCGGCCCCGGCGTCATCCTCTCCGCCGTGCCCGTGCTGCTCTACCAGGGCGCCATCACGCTGCTCGCGCAGGTGATTCAGCCGTTTCTGTCCGACGCCGCCGTCGCCGAGATGACCTGCGTCGGCTCGCTGCTCATCATCGCCATCGGCCTGAACATGATGGGCGTTACCAAGATCAAGGTCATGAACTACATCATCGGCGTGTTTTTGCCGATGGCGCTGTGCCTGGTGATGTAGGGGGAACGGGAGGAGCGTCGGGGGCGCTGCCCGCGACCCACCCCCCAAAGGGCCGGCGGCCCATTGGTAACCCCCGTTGTTAGTACAGCCCACCGGCGGAATTCCAAGGGGACTTGTCCCTTTGGCGGAGGTTTGGAGGCGGAGCCTCCAACGTATCCCCGTACCCCTTACCGATACGTCAGCTTTGCCACGAGCACGCCGACGGCGATGCCGACGAGGTTCGCAATCAGCGCCACGGGGATGGTATAGCGCGTTTTTTTGATGTTGACGGAGCCGAAGTACAGGGCGATCTCGTAGAAGATCGTCTCGGTGGAGCCCATGAGGATGCTGGCGGTATAGCACACGAGCGTATCGACGCCGTAGGTGTCGAAGAGCGAGCTGAGCACGGCGAGCGCGCCGCTGCCGGACAGCGGCCGGATCAGCACAAACGGCAGCAGGCGCGCGTCGAAGCCTACGGCGGAGCAGGCGGGCGTGAACAGGCGCGTGATAAAGTCGAGCGCGCCGCTGCCCTGAAGCACGCGGATGGCCATGAGCATACCGGCCAGGTACGGGAGTATGCGCACGAGCACGGGCAGCCCCTCGGCGGCGCCGGTCACGAACGCGTCGTACACGTCGACGCGCTTATACAGCCCGTAGACGAGCACGAGTACGAACAGCGCCGGTATGATGGCGCTGCTTATCGCTTCGACAGGACTTTGCATAGGGCTATGGCGGTGACGGCGGCGGCGACGGACGCGGCGAGGCACGGCAGCACGATGTTTGCGGCGGAGACACTGCCGGCGGCCTGGCGCAGCGCGATCAGGCTCGTGGGCACGAGCTGTATGCACGACGCGTTGACGCAGAGGAGCGTGCACATCTCGTCGGTGGCGGTGCCGGGGTGCGGGTTGAGCTTCTCGAGCTCCTGCATGGCGGAGAGCCCGAACGGCGTGGCGGCGTTGCCGAGCCCGAGCATGTTTGCGGCGATCGCGAGCGTAATCGATGCCGCGGCCCCGCCCGCCCGCGGAAACAAGGCGCGCGTAACGAACGCGAGCCTGCGCGAAAGCGCGTCCATCAGCCCCACGCGCTTGACGATGCCGACGATGCCGAGAAACAGCAGGTACGCGCCGGCCAGCTCAAACGCGAGCGTCACGGCGCTCCGCGCGCCGGAAAGCAGCGCGTCCGTCGCGGCGGCGCCGCCCTGCGTCGCGACCATCAGGACCGCGCCTACGATCAGCATGATGCTCCAAATGACAGCCATACTCATATATAGCCCGTTTGAAAACGGAATATGGCAGGATTTTAAATTTTTTGCCGATGTCCCCGCAGTGCCATATTTACCTGTTATAATAAGCTGATTTTCAATATGCCGCGCGGTAAATTCCCGCGGCGCACTCCCGATTGGCAAAGGAAGGGTCGAACGCTTGAAACGGTTCATCGCGGTTATCCTGTCGCTCTCCATGGTGCTGCCGCTCGTTCTGTCCGGCTGTTCCGTGATCACGAAGGGCAGCGACTACTGCATTCGGTTCCTGGACAACATCATCGCCGGCGAGTACGACGAAGCGTACGACATGCTGGCCGAAAGCATCAAGGTGCCCGAGGTCAAGCTGACGCGCTCGGAGAAGCGCGCGCTCAAGGCGGCGGAAAAGGCCGCCGAAGCGACCGAAGCGCCGACCGAGGCGCCGCCCGAAGCGCCGTCCGCCACGCCCGAGGACGAGTACGCCGAATACGACGAGAACGCGACGGACACGCCGCTGCCGGAGCTGACGACGGACCAGGCCGGCGCGCTCGTGACGCCGACGCCGGTGCCGGTGATCGCAAGCCCCGACGACGACGAGAACCCGAGCGCGTCGGACGACGCGAGCCGGAACCTGTCCGACGAGGACGCGGCGAGCCCGACGCTCGAGAACGGCGCGACGCCGACGCCCGCGGGCGAAGGGGCGGAGGAAACGCCCGCCGGGGATGAGGTCACGCCGACGCCCAAGCCCACGCCGACCCCGACGCCGTCGCCGACGCCCACGCCCACGCCGCAGTACGACGAGCAGGGCAATCTGATCATTCCGGAGGTGATCAGCCGCGAGGACTTCGTCGAAAAATACAAGAGCGTGTTCGACGAATTGCAGCTCACCGGCATCGACTACACCGTCACGGACGTCGTCGACGGCGAGATACTGGGCAGCATCACATACGATTTAACATACCATTCCGGCCGCGGCGGGGACCTGACGTACTCGTTCGAGATGACGGCCAACCGCATCGAGCACCGCTGGACGATCGCGTGGTCGCCGAAGCTGATATTCCCGATGATGGACTGGGGCGACAACGTGCGCGTCGGTATCCTGCAGGCCAACCGCGGCGAGATTTTGTGCCAGAACGAGGCGTACGCGCAAAACGTGAACATCATCACGGTGTTCGCCGTGCCGTCGACGGTCGTCGAGGCGGCCGAGGCGGAGGCCAAGGACGCGGGCGCGACCGAGATGCCGACCACGGAGCAGATCTATGCCGAGTTTGCCAAGAAGGTCGCGGCGATTTCGGAGCTCGAGCTGACGGAGGAGGATATCGTCAAGGCGCTCAACCGCCAGGTGAACAACTTCTCCAAGCTCAAGACGTTCTTTCCGGACGAGATGAGCCTGGACCTGCAGGCGACGATACTCGACGTGAAAGGCCTTGCGATCGACACGGCCAACTACGGCACGCAGCGGTACTACCCGTTCGGCTCGTCGCTGTGCCACATCGTCGGCTACGCCGGCATCATCACCAAGGAGAAGAAGCTCTACTACGAGCGCATCGGCGACACGCGCTACAACGGCGACTCGTGGGTGGGCAACTACGGCCTCGAGTACGTCTATGAGGACACGCTCCTCGGTACGAACGGGCGGTTTACGTATATCCAGGACCCGAACGGCGGGTCGAAGGGCATGCTCTACAAGACCGACGCGGTCGACGGCAAGGACCTGCATCTAACGATCAAGCCGGAACTGCAGGAGCGGCTCGAGGACGTGATCGACACGACAATCTACGACACCACCATCCACGGCGCGGTCGTCGTGCTCAACCCTAAGACCGGCGCGATACAGGCCATGGTAAGCTTCCCGGGGTTCGACCTCAACTACCTGGCCCGAGGCATGCCGGCGGAGGAATGGCAGGCGCTCAAGGACGACCCCACGATCCCGCTGTACAACCGCTGCACGCAGGGTCTGTATACGCCGGGCTCGGTGTTTAAGGCCATGACCTCGGCCGCGCTGCTCGAGACGAACACGATGTCGTCGACGGACGTGTTCCCCGGCAGCGAGCAGGCGCACATCGACGGCGACGCGTGGTTCCCCTCCGACGCGTTCATGAACTCCATGCCGGAGCGTACGGACACGGGCTCCTGGAAGGAGCAGAGCAACGACAGGCCGCTCCGGCGTACGGAGAACACGGGCCGGCATACGCCGATGAACATGATCAACTCGATCATCGACTCGGACAACCTGTTCTTTGCCTACGGCGCGATGCGCATGGGCTGGACGAAGTTCAAGGCTTACCTGCAGAAGCTCGGCTGGGAGGAACCGATCAATCTCGAGGTGCAGGAGGGCATCATCGACGAGGAGACCGGCATCGACAAGCGCCTCGAGACGAGCACGCCGCAGATCTACGACATCACGAAACGCCAGAACGACTATGACCTCGCCGTGACGGGCTACGGCCAGGGCCAGATCCTCGTTTCGCCGCTGCAGATGGCGAGCTTCGTGTCCGCCTACGCCAACGACGGCGTCGTGATGCAGCCGTACGTGGTCGACTCGATCTGGCACGCGTCCGGCACGGACTATACGCTCGTCGAGCAGCGCGAGCCGAAGGTGTGGAAGCACCTGCTGCAGCAGTCGACCGTCGACACGGTGCTGCCCGCGCTGCGCGAGGTCTGTATCTCCGGCACGGCGCGCTCAATGAACAAGAGCTTTATCACAAAGGCGATATTCGACCTTGGATACACGTTCGCGGGCAAGACGGGCACCGCCGAGATTACGAACGATAAGACGCGCGAGCTGGCGTGGTTCGTCTGCTGGCGCGATAAGTACAAGAAGGACGGCACGCCGGTCTCCGACGAGGACGCGCGGCTGATCTGCGTCGTGCTCGAGGTCAATTTGCCGCTCGGCATCGAGTGGAGCCAGATGAAGTACGACATCGCGCGCGCCATGCTCAAGGAGGACGTGCTCAACGGCGATTATTGAGGTCGGGAGACGGGGAACGGGAGTACGATGAGGACTCCGTCCTCAAGCACCCGCATCTTTTTGCAGGGGCTTTGCCCTTGCACCCCACCAAAGGGGCAGATCCCCTTTGGAAACCCGACGAAGCGTACGCTTCCGAATACCTCTCCTATCTTTTGCTTCTTTTCTTTAAGAAAAGAAGCAGGGGTGCAGGGGGCCGC
>CAZIRB010000032.1:0-20396 GCA_964541695.1 uncultured Oscillospiraceae bacterium | reverse complement strand
GGCCGTGCTGGCCGCGATCGATAAGGGGAAGCGGCTGTAAGGGGGACGGGGGACGCGGCGAGGGCGGAGCGCTCAAAGGGGGACGCTGCGGGGATTCTGCCCTCAACGAAAATGCGGCGAGGGCTCCCGCTTCGCGGCCACAGTTCGCAATGGTTGTGGCGCGTCGCAGGCTTCGCCTGCATCCTTCCACGCCCTTGTTCACTGGGCTTTCGCCTCGCTTGATCCGCCGCAGGCGGCGCTCGGCTTGGGCCCCTCGCGCACCCGCTTCTTTTCTTAAAGAAAAGAAGCAAAAGATAAGCAAAACTCCAAATATATTTTTTATGGGGTTTCCAAAGGGACGTGTCCCTTTGGCGGGAGTTTGAGAGGGCCAAAGCTGAGCGCCGCCTGTGGCGGATGAAGTGAAGCGCAGGCCCAGTGAGCAAGGGAGCGGAAGGCAGCGGCTCCTGCCGCAACGCGCCGCGACCTTTGCGAACTGTGGGGAGCCCTCAACGTATCCTCCGCTCAGCAACGCAAACGGCCGTCGGGTTTCCCGGCGGCCGTTCATTCTAAATCCTTCGTTTTAAACCGTTCGTTCCCGCTTATGCCACGCCCACGGTCAAAAGGATGTTCGCGTAGACGCGTTTCTCGCCCGTGGAGATTGCGAGGCAGACCTCGGGCTTTTCGCAGGCCTCGTAATACGGATACCGGCCGAGCCCGGTCAGCTCAAGCTTGGGCAGCAGCGCGGCGAACTCGTCGAAGATCTCGGGCCTGGACCCGTCCTCGGGGAGCATGACCTCCGCTTTTTCGACGTTGAGCACGGACAGCAGGGCGCTAAGCACCGCGGTCACGGTCGGCAGCCCGGGGCTGACGCCGAGGTACACCTTTTTTGCGCTGCCGGAGCGCGCGGCCAGCGGGTAGTTGCCGTCGGCGATCAGGATTTTACTCCCGTGCCCGCAGAGCGCGATGGCCGCCATGATGTCCGGATGAATGCAGCCGGTCGTTAACATGTTGTATCCCCCTATTTTTCGTTATCGCGCAATTCCCCGAGCTTGCCGCCGGGATGCCACCGCACGTACTGCTGCGGCGTAATGTCCCGGTCGGACTGGAGGATCACGCTCAATGCCTGAAGAACCATCGTCTCCGCTATGATCGACATGCGCGGCGCGCGGTTGAGCGGCCCGCCCTCCTCGGCAACGCCCGCGTAGATATGCACGTCGCTGTGCCGGGCAAGCCACGACGCGTCGTTGCCGGAGATGCCGATCACATGGCAGCCGTTGTTGCGGATGGCGAGCACCGTAGCGCGCATCTCCGCGGTCTCGCCGCTGTTGGAGACAAAGAGTACGACGTCGCCCGGCACGAGCTGACCGCAGCTGCCGTGCACCGCCTCGGTGCCGTGCAGAAAATAGGCCGGCGTTCCGGTCGACGAAAGGAGCGACGCGGCGTACCCGGCGATGTGCGCGGGCTTGCCGATGCCGGAGATATGCACCCTGTGTCCCGCCGATACGGCCTCGTTGATCAGGTCCGCGGCGCGCTCGAGCGAATCGAACGCCCGCTGCGTAAAGCAGCCGTCCACGCCGTCCTTGACCACCTGCACAAACTTGTCCAGCGCCTGCCGGCGCGTCTTCGTCATCATACGCGACCGTCCCCCTCCCCGCTCACTTGAGCCTCGACAGGTCCATCGCCGCCTTGCCGTGCCGGCTCAACAGCGCCTCGACCTGCCCGACGCGCGGCAGCGACGGCATCGCGCCCAGCTTGGACACCGTGATGGCCGCCGTGTGGTTGGCAAACGTGAGGATGTCCGCCCAGCCCCAGCCGCAGCAGACGCCGACGCAGAACGCGCCGACGAACGAGTCGCCCGCAGCGGTCGGATCGACGGCCGTGACGTCCCGCACGCAGGGGCTGTAAAAATCGCCATCGCCGTTGAACAGCGCCGCGCCGCCCGATCCGAGCGTTATCAAAACGTTTTTAACGCCCTTTGCGCGCAGCACGTCCGCCGCCCGGCGCACGTCCTGGACCGCAACGTCCGTGCCGACGTGATCGATGTGCACGCCGGTTAAATCCTCCGCCTCGCTCTCGTTGGGCGAGATATAAGTCAGGTGCGACAGCAGCGAATCCGAAATCGGCGCGCTCGGCGCGGGGTTGAGCATCACGGGCACGCCCGCCTCAAACGCGTACGCGGCGACAAGCTCGTTGACCTCGGCCGGTATCTCGTGCTGCAGCATCACAAAGTCGTAGGTCCCGATCTCGTCCTTTAAAAACGCGACGTCCTCGCGGCTCATACGCATGTTCGAGCCGGAGATGACGATGATGCGGTTGGCGCAGGCGCCGTCCGCCTTGTTTTCGAGTATGATGACGGCGCAGCCGGAGGGGGCGCTTTCGTCAAAGAGGATGTTTTTTGTGTCCACGCCGGCTTCCCGGCAGGCGGCCATCAGCTCCGACCCGTTCGCGTCGCGGCCGAGCTTGCCAAGCATGGAGACCTCCGCCCCCAGCCGCGCCGTCTGCACCGCCTGGTTGGCTCCCTTGCCGCCCGGCGCTTTGCAAAACGACCGGCCCAGCACCGTCTGCCCCTCCTGCGGAAACACATCCGTCGTTACAATCTGATCCATGACAAAGCTGCCCACGACCAATATCCTTGGCTTGCGACCCATATCGGAAAAGCTCCTTTGAATAAAAACGTTTCGACTAAACACATCCTATCATTTTAAGCACAAAAAGTCAAGAAACGGCCGCGCATATTCCGCAATTTGTTTTGCTCCGGTCCCCGTCCCCCGCCCGCCCGGATTTTCCGGCGTTTTGGCCGCTCGCGCACAATATTCGGGCCGGACGCGCCGCGGATTTTCACGCGCTTTGGCCGGCGCGCGGCGCTTTTTGGGGTCCGGGCCGCGCCGTCAGCGGAAGATTGACTTTTCATACCCGCTGTGATACCGTAAAAATAACGTTTTCAGGGAGAAATACCCATGCACAATGGCAAGCATACGACCATAAAGGATGTCGCGCAGAAGGCCGGCGTCGCGATATCGACGGTATCGCGCGTCTTCAACGGGTTAGACCGCGTCAGCCCGCAGACGCGGTCTAAGGTGGAGCAGGCCGTCAAGGAGCTTTCCTACACGCCGAACAGCCGCGCGGTATCCATGATCACGGGCCAGACCCGCACGGTGCAGATGCTCGTGCCGGACTTTGTGAACGACTTCTACGGCTCCGTGATCCAGGGCGTCGAGGAGGTGCTGAGCGAGAACGGCTATATGCTGATGGTCTGCGCCACCGGCGACAACCAGGACGCGAACCTCTCGGCCTATATCGAGAAGTTCTACGACGTGATCGACGGCGTGATCGCCATCCCGTCCAACTCCAACATCGGCAACATCCAGAGCATCGGCAAGCCCGTCATATTTGTCGACCGCGCGGTGCTCGGCAGCGGCATCGCCGCCGTGACCGCGGACAACGCCGGCGGCACCTATGTGCTGACAAACGAGCTCATCGGCGCGGGCCACACGAAAATCGCGGTCATATCGGGCGAGATGCAGCTCAACGTCGGCCTGCAGCGGCTCTGGGGCTACAAGCGCGCGCTCGCGGACGCGGGCATACAGGAGCGCGAGGAGTACGTCATCTGCGGGCCGATGTACGCGGACACGGGCTACCGCAGTTTAAAGCTTCTCATGCAGCTACCCGACCCGCCGACGGGCGTCGTGGCCTGCAACAACCTCATCTGCATCGGCTGCGTGCGCGCCGCCGGTGAGCTCGGGCTCGAGATCGGCAAGGACATCTCGCTCGTGGGCTTCGACGACCACGTGCTGGCCTCGGTGCCCAACCCCGGCATCACGGTGGTCGCCGGACAGACCATCGAGATGGGCAAACGCGCCGCAAACCTGATCCTCCGGCGCATACGGCAGCAGGAGATCAAGGAGACCGAGATCATGATGCCGGTCCATCTGATCCGGCGCAACAGCATCCGGCAGCTTGTATAAACCATACTAAAATGAGATAGGATCGATGTTCCCGCGCCATCTCGCCCGCGCATCGGGCGTTTTAGGGCCGCGGGCCTAATTGGAGTGAGCATGGAGAGTAACGTAACAATACTGGCGCGCGAGCTGCAAAAAAGCGAGGCGCACGTCAAGAACGTCGTCGATTTGATCGACGAGGGCTGCACGATCCCGTTCATCGCGCGCTACCGCAAGGAGCTGCACGGTGCGATGGACGATACGACGCTGCGAAACCTGGCCGACCGGCTGGGCTATCTGCGCAGCCTCGCCGACCGCCGCGAGGAGGTCAAGAAGGCGATCGCCGCGCAGGACAAGCTCACAGACGAGCTGCGGGAGAAAATCGACGGCGCGGCCACGCTCGCCGAGGTCGAGGACCTCTACCGCCCGTATAAGCAGAAGCGCCGCACGCGCGCGACGATCGCGCGCGAGAAGGGGCTCGAGCCGCTCGCGCTGGCGCTGTTTGAACAGCGCGCGGACCTGCCGCCCGTCGAAACGCTGGCCGAGGCCTACATCGACGCCGAAAAGGGCGTGTCGAGCGCCGCCGAGGCGCTTGCCGGCGCGTCCGACATCGTGGCGGAGCTCGTGTCCGACGACGCGGACATCCGGCGGCAGTTGCGCGCCATCGTCACAAAGAACGGCACGCTCGGCACATCCGCGGCAAAGGACGAGGACTCCGTATACAGCCTGTACTACCGCTTCGCGCAGCCGCTTTCCCGGCTGCAGGGGCACCAGGTGCTCGCGATCAACCGCGGCGAGAAGGAGGGCTATCTCAAGGTCTCTGCCGGCGTCGACCGGGAGCTCATGCTCGGCGCGGTGCGACTTAAAACCGTCAAACCGAAATCTGCCGCGACGGAGTTCGTAAAAGCCGCCGCCGAGGACGCCTACGACCGGCTGATCTGGCCCTCGATGGAGCGCGAGCTGCGCGGCGCGCTGACCAACGCGGCGGCCGAGGGCGCGATCCAGAACTTCGCGCTCAACCTCAAGCAGCTCCTCATGCAGCCGCCCGTGCGCGGCCGCGTCACGATGGGATTGGACCCCGGCTACCGCAACGGCTGCAAGGTCGCCGTCGTCAGCGACACGGGCAAGGTGCTCGACACCGCCGTGGTCTATCCCACGTTCGGCGAGCGGCAGAAGAACGAGGCGATCGACAAGCTCGAGGCGCTGATCAAGCGGCACGGCGTCGAGCACATCGCCATCGGCAACGGCACCGCCTCGCGCGAGACGGAGCGTATGACCTGCGAGCTGATCGACCGCGTGCCGGGCGTCAGTTACATGATCGTGAACGAGGCGGGCGCGTCCGTGTACTCCGCCTCGAAGCTGGCCGCGGAGGAATTCCCGCAGTACGACGTGAACCTCCGCTCCGCCGTCTCAATTGCGCGCAGGCTCCAGGATCCGCTCGCCGAGCTCGTCAAGATCGACCCGAAGGCCATCGGCGTAGGCCAGTACCAGCACGACATGCCGGAAAAGCGGCTGAATGAAGCGCTCGCGGGCGTCGTGGAGGACTGCGTCAACGCGGTCGGCGTCGACGTCAACACCGCCTCGCAGCCGCTGCTTCGACGCGTTTCGGGGCTGAACGAGTCGCTGGCCAAAAACATCGTCGCCTACCGCGAGGAGAACGGCGCGTTCCGCTCGCGCAAGCAGCTTTTGAAGGTGCCGAAGATGGGGCCGAAGGCGTTCGAGCAGAGCGCGGGCTTTCTGCGCGTGCCGGAGGGCGAGTCCGTGCTCGACCGCACGGGCGTGCATCCGGAGAGCTACGCCGCCGCGGAAAAGCTGCTCGCCCTGTGCGGCTATTCGCTCTCCGACGTTGCGCAGGGCAGGATCGGCGAGCTGCCGGAGCGCACAAAGAGCCGCGGGGAGGCGGCGCTTGCCGAGTCGTGCGGGGTCGGCGTGCCGACGATGCGCGACCTCGTCAAGGAGCTTGTCAAGCCGGGCCGCGATCCGCGCGACGAGCTGCCCAAGCCCATTCTGCGCACGGACGTGCTCGAGATTTCCGACATCGTGCCCGGCATGGTACTGACCGGCACGGTGCGCAACGTGATCGACTTCGGCGCGTTCGTCGACATCGGCGTGCACCAGGACGGGCTCGTGCACGTCTCGGAATTGGCCGACCGCTTCGTGCGCCACCCGTCGGAGGTCGTCTCCGTCGGCGACGTGGTGCAGGTCGCCGTGCTGGCCGTCGACGTGCAGAAGAAGCGCATCTCGCTCTCGATGAAGCAGGTGAAGTAGAGGGGCGGCTTGGGGAGGGATACCTGAGGGGTTTGTCGGGGGCTCCGCCCCCGGCGCATTCTTTTTGCGAGGGCTCCGCCCTCGCGCACCCGCCAAAGGGACACGCCCCTTTGGAATCCCGACGAAGAAGATATAGTCAGAGTATTGACTTTTGTGATCGGATAGGATATAGTAAATTTGCGTGATGCAAATCAGCATTGCGCAATATTTTTTTGAGGTATTTGATGTTTAGCGACAAGACCATCGTCTGCAAAGATTGCGGACAAGAATTCACGTTTACTGCCAACGAGCAAGAGTTTTTCGCCGAAAAAGGTTTTACGAATGAACCGCAGCGCTGTAAATCCTGCCGGGACGCTCGTAAGGGCGGCCAAAGAAGCGGCGGATACCGCGACAACAGCCCCCGCCAGATGTATGATGCGGTATGTTCAGAGTGCGGGAGAGCCTGTCAAGTGCCTTTCCAGCCGCGTACCGACAGACCGATCCTGTGCAGCGACTGCTTCAGAAGCAACAGGTAATTCCAAAAGGTGCATCCGCAAAGGATGCACCTTTTCTATATCAGCAGCAAACCGCGCCCGTCATATGCGCTCCGGCTCTCTACCCCGCCATTTCGCGGCGCCCGGCCGAGCGCTCTGATCAGCGCTGCGGCGTTTCTGCGCTATGTCGGCAAGGCCGTATCCCAGTCCTGCCGGCAGCCGGCTACGGCAATCAACGCGGACGGTCCGATTCTGACGCTCGCGGCCTGCTCGGTCTACGCCCACGCCGACAACCCGCGGCTGCTCGTGCGCGGGTGTTTGAAGCCGGCAAGATGACCGGTTCCGCTGAACAGTCATAAACATGAACGAAGGGGTTCTTGCCGCAAACGGCTGCGGCCGCGGTCTCCGGTACCTTCGAACGACAGAAGAATATTAGCGAAAAACCACCCTTACGGGTGGTCTTTCATTAAAAACGTCGCAGCGCCGCCGCTACTCCGCCGCCTCGGCGGCTTAGCCCGGCGAACCGGGAACTTCGGCCGGTCGGGACATCCGATAATATACGAGCATCAGGAGCGTGGCGGCGACCGCCAGAATGCAGAGCGAGGAAAGCCCAAAGGACAGCGAAACGCCCGCGGGGTCCGACTTTTAGACCGCCGCAGGTAACCGGCCGGTTGCCAAAAACTATCATATTGAGCCGGCTTTGTCAATATGACGCGCTTTTATGGATCGGTTGGGAACGGCGGGCGAGGCCGCGATGGGACCGCGTTTTGGCCGGGGGCTTTGGACAACGACGCCAGGATGGAATGTGGGAGGTTCATGCAAACAAACAAAAAACGGGCGCGGATCGCTCCGCGACCCGCGTGCGCCGTGCGGAAGGTTCTTAATAGCCCTTTTTCATGTCGATGACGCTGCCGTCGACTGCGTTGATGGCAAACACGATTTGATCTTCCCAGTTTACATTGGGATCGCCATCGGTCATGCTTTGCCCATAGAAAACCCATGCCGGCACATACAACCCTGTCCTCTCATCCGTGCCGATATCCCGTACGCGGAGCAGCGAAAGCTCGATTTTATCAACGCGGACGGCGATATTCCGCTCATGTTCCTCAAATACCGTCTTGGGCTCGTAGACCTCGACCGCCATCGTTTCGAAGATCTCGGCGGCCTGCGCAAACGGCACGGCGTCTGCGGCGGCGTTTACGATCTCGGTCGTTTTTGTAGGCGACGCCCAACCGATGCTGCAAATGCCGTCGTCATAAATGATCATCGAAATGGACTCGTATCCCCAGGGCGTTTTCGTGCCTTTGTAATCCGTACTCTCAAAATTCAGCGCGACGGGAACGCCGGCCACCGTTCTGACGAAATAGAACAGATACCCGCAGTTTCCTTCGCTTTCGATCATGCACGCCTTGCCGAGCGCCACGTCCTCGAGCTCTGCCAGCGTAAAGAACTCGTCGCAAAGCCGCATGGCCTCGTCCCACGTCGTGTTCAGCCGGTCGATCGACGCGTTCGGGGCAAGCTCCGTGACCGTCGACCCGGGCATGGAGAACGGATAGTCTCTCGTATTGTAATAAAAGTGGCCTTCGGAATGCTCGTCCGCATGGACGGGCGTGTACATATGAAGGTGCTCGCGCTCGGTCCTGACATTCAGCTCCAAGGTCGGCTCCACATCGTCGTAGTGGCCCCATTCCCCGGGCAGCATGGTTCCGTCGGATATGACGTCGGGAGGGGCCGTGTCCGGCGCGGCCGGGATCCGCGCCTCCAGCCGCTCGATCTCCACCCGAAGCTCGTCCTCATACAGTAAAGTCATTTCCATGGACGTGCCCGCCGCGATATAGCCCTCATACAGTGCGATCTTATCCCGCAGCGACTGCTTCGTCTCCTTCGCCGCGCCGTAGTTCTCCACCACGATGGGCTGCTCGCCCGCGAAAAAATACGCAAAATACGCGCTCGCCTGCTCCTGCGTAAACCCCACCGCGGACACGCGCGCGATCGGCAGCCGGAGCGACGCCGGATACCGCACCCGCGCGTCCGCCGCAATGTTCAGCCTGCCCTCCGCGGCGGTTGCGGAAAAGGTATAGTGCTCCTCCGCATACTCCATCGCGGGAGCCTGCGGCATCTTTTCCGCCGCCGGCGGATTATTGTCCGAAGCCAGCGCCATCTGCACGATGCGCTCTGTATCCGTCGGGACGACGTCGACCTCCTCCGCCGCCCGGCACGCCGCAAGCGGGAGCAGCATCGCTGCGAGAACCAGAGCAGAGATTGCTTTTTTCATCTCGTTTGTACCCCTTTCATCCTGTATAAGGGCATTATTTCATCTCCGCAAGGGAAAGTCGTTTCCAAACGGTTATCAAACTGTTATCGTTTCGCCCGCCCGCTCAAATTCCATCCGCACGGTTGTTCCCCGCCCCACGACGCTCTCGATCACAAGCCGCGCGCCGTGCGCTTCCACAATCCGCTTCACAAGCGCCAGTCCGAGCCCCGCGCCGCCCCGCTTTTTATTGCGCGAGCGGTCCGCCGTATAGAACGGCTCGGTGACGCGGGCGATTTCATCCGGCGGGATGCCCCTGCCGCGGTCGGCGACTTCGATGGTCCGTCCGTGCGCGCGTATTGTAATGGTCTGTCCACGGCCGCTTGCTTTTTGCGCGTTCAGCACAAGATTTACGAGCGCCGCGCGCATCAGGTCAAAATCCATCGGCAGGGTATCCATGCCGCAATCCGTCTCCAGCGCCATGTCCTGCTCATGCAGCGCGTCCTCGGCCGCCTCCTTTACCGCATCCAGCAGCTTCGGAACGCTTTCCGGCCGCATCGCAATCCCGCCCTGCAGCATCACCAGCGTCATCAGCTTCTGCGACAGATTCTCGAGCCATTTCCCCTGATCGTAGATCCGCTCCAGAGAGCGGTTCTGCGCCTCCGGCGGTACCTTTCTATTAAGCAGCGTTTCGGAGCAGAGCAGGATGGACGTGACGGGCGTTTTCATCTCGTGCGAGAGGTCGTTGATAAACGCCTGCTGCCGCCCCGATTTTTCACAGAGCGCGTCCATGTTCGCCTTA
This sequence comes from uncultured Oscillospiraceae bacterium, assembly GCA_964541695.1. Classification (GTDB taxonomy): domain Bacteria; phylum Bacillota; class Clostridia; order Christensenellales; family CAG-138; genus CAZKGE01. The sequence goes on along the minus strand of CAZIRB010000032.1, from coordinate 10,685 downwards.
ATCGCGTCCGCCATGCCGTTAAAATCCGCAGCAAGCTCGGAGAGCTCATCCCTGCCGCTTATGGAAATGCGATTCCCGTAGTTCCCGTGCGCCAGCTCCGCAGCGCCCGCCCGCAGCTTGTCGATGGGCTTTAGGGAGCGATACACGAGCATCCGCATGGCGGCGGCGGAACATGCCGTGACGATCAGGCCGACGGCCGTGCATTTGACGGCGAGCGCGCGGATGCCGTCCGTAACGTCCGATATATCGCGGGCGAACGAAACGTCATATTTCTCCGTCCGGATTTTGAGAACGGCATGGGCGATTAAATAGTCCGTTCCGGCTACGCGCACGGTTTTATACTGAACGTTCAGATCCCCGGCGGCCGATTCGGTTGCGCCGCCTAGAAACAGGCTTTCCACATCGAATCCGACGCTGTTGCAGATGTAGCCGCCGCCCTGCCGCAGCGTGAACTCATAAAAACCGTCTACGGAGCGGAACGCGCGGATAAGAAAGCTGCGCTTGACGATCGCCTGCGCGGGCAAATCCGGCGTGACCTCCCGCAGGAACGAATCATAAAAGCTTAGATAATCCGCAAGCCCCGCCTCCGTTACGTCCCGCATTTTATCGTTTTGAACAACGGTCAGTATGAGCGCGCAGCAGGCCGCGACCGCGATTGTGACAAGCAGAATGGCAAGGACCGTCAGCTTCGTTCTCAGCTTCACGCTCAGTCCTCCAACCGGTAGCCGATCTTGGACACGGACTGGATCGCGTCCTCAAGGCCGAGCTTTTTGCGCAGATGCGCGACATGAATGTCCACCGTCCGCGTCCCGCCCGCAAAGTCGATGCCCCATATCTCGTTGAGCAGCCGCTCGCGCGGCAGGGTGCAGTTTTTGAATTTAATCAGCTTTGCCAACAGGTCAAATTCGAGCGGCTGCAGGGGGACGAATTCACCGCGCTTTGTCACCGTGCGCTGTTCCATATCGATCGTGATATCCCGATACCGCAGGACCTTGTTCAGCTTCCCGGCGCGGTCCAGTATCTTTTCGATGCGAACGAGAAGCTCCAGCATTTCGAAGGGCTTGACCATATAGTCCTCCGCTCCGCCCCGCAAACCCTTGACGCGTGACGGCACATCGGTCTTTGCGGTCAGATACAGAGCGGGAATGTTGTATTTTTGCATATAGTCCATGAGGGTGAAGCCGTCCAGACCGGGCAGCAGGACATCCAGGAGCGCAAGGTCAAAGGAGTGGTCGCTTTGCAAACGCTCCGCAGCGGCCAGCCCGTCGTCGACGATAAGATAGTCGTAGCCGGACAGCGCGAGGTTCAGGCCGATGCTTTCCGCAATGTCCCGGTCGTCTTCGACGATCAGAATCCGGTTTTTCGCCATCTTTCCATCTCCTTTGCGGAAAAGTACCCTGATTCCATTGTACCGGCCCGCGCCGGAAAGGGGAAGTGCGCCGCCCTCCGGTTTTTGTTATCATTTTGTTATCATTTCGGGCAAGCCGCGGCGCGGCAAGCGGGACGGCGGAGGCCCGGGGTTGCTTTTATCGGAGAAACTTGCCCGCCCGCTGTCGGGCGGCTCCATAACGGAGCCGGCCGCGCAGCCTGCGGACGCTTCCCTGAGCTGTCCTTTACGCAGACGGAGCCTTCCCCTGCTTTCCATCGTATCTGTTTTGGCGGGCTTACGCACCGGCGATATCTAGGGCCGAACCCCGGGTCAAGCCGCCCAAATACATCGGCCGGCAAGCTTTTGCTGATTTCCGTAATAAAATCGTTCTGTTAAAACGAAGAAAGCCGCCTAAATAAGCGGTCTCTTTCCGGTTGCGGAGGGAAAGGCTTGAACCCGCGGCCTCCGGATTATGGGCGCGATACCTATGTGCAAAAAAAGCGGCGGGCTGTGCTTGCGGCGCGGCGCGCGGCAGCATATCCCGTATCCGGCAGCGGCAGCGGCGGAGCGCCTCACCCATTCAGCGCATATCGCTTCACTCGCTGTCGATCCGGCCCAGGCCGTACAATATGTTTCCTGCAATCAAACGCTCTTGCCGCGGCCCGTGACCGGTATCTTGTCAACCACCCTGCCGTCCCGAACCAGATACATCCAGTCATACAGGTTCACCGTCGTGCAGCAATGGCTCGGCACCATGTGCAGCTTATCCGCGCGGCCGCATTCCCTGGTCGGTATGGTGCAGTGTTCCTCGCTGAAATCGATCGGAAGATCCGGATACTCATAGAAAAACGGCGGCCGCTGGTCCGTGCTCACAGCTTTTATGCCCGCGTCGAGCGTCGTGTGCGTGGGGTATCCATCCATGACGGAAGCGAGCACGAACAGCGCATGCTCAAAGCCCGCGCCGACCTTTTTGTACGCCGCATCCATGTATATGAAGCTGCCGCACTGCATCTCCGTATAAACGGTGTCCTTCGGGCGGAGCTCGATCGTGCCCGTACTTATGCCGCTGACCTCTTTGACATAAAAGCCGTTTTTCTCGATATATGCCTTGAGCGCTTTCAGCTTTAGCTCCACCTTTTCCGTTTCGGCCCGGCGCTTTGCCCCGTCCTCGCAATGGGCGAGATGGCCCGCGTATGCCTGTATGCCCTCAAAATGAAGATGCGGCTCCGCCTCTATTCGCCGGACAAGCGCAAGAAATGCTTCGGGCTCGGTCACGCCGCAGCGGTCCATGCCTAGGTCGTATTCGACGAGGCAGTATATCGCAGCGCCGAACAGCGCCGCCGCCCGCTCCAGCGCGTCGATATTCTCCGCGCTGTCCACGCACACCGTCAGCCTGCAGCAGCGGGCGAGCGCCGCGGCCTCCGCGAGTTTTTCCGTGCACGGGATCTGATTTGCAATCAGCACGTCCTCGATGCCGCATTCCACAAGATCGCGCGCTTCGCTCACCTTTGCGCAGCACATGCCCTTTGCGCCCGCGGCGATCTCGCGCAGCGCGATGGCGGTGCATTTGGCGGATTTATAGTGCGGACGCATTGCGATCCCCACGCTGTCGCAAATCGCTTTCATTTTCACAAGATTGCGTTCAAACGCCTCCATATGCAGCACGAGCGCCGGCGTCCGGATGTCGGTTTCAAGCATATCATCGCACCTCTTTCAACTAGATTATATCACGGCGGGTCGCGATTTCAACTTCATTGCGGGCGGTTTCCGTATCCGCCGGGGTTATGGAATATCCGGCCGCCGCTCTTTCCCCATACGTGCCGCCGGGAATGGAATCGAAAAACGGGCAAAGCGACCCCCCTGAAACGACGCCCGTTTAGAGGTGTTAACGTGCCCGAAGCGTTTCACACCCTCACCCCGCAGAGCCGGGGCCGACCGATCCCCCGCGCCCTACTCGATTTAAATGGGATTCGTATAAGCGTAGGCGTAATTCTTCATGCCCTCGGCATAGACGATGCTTCACTTCTTGCGCGCAAGCGGCAGCGCGAGGTCGGCCTGCCAGGACAGACTTCCCTTGAGCGGGATGGTCCGTAACTTTCGGCCGTCCGCGATCAGGATCACGTTGGCGAGCGGCTTATGGCAGCGGATATCCAGCCTGAGCAGCGCGGTTTTCCCCGCGGCGGCCGTCTCCCCGGGCATCCTGCCCTCGAGGGTCATAAATATCAGCGGCGCGCTCGTGACAAAGCTCCTGCCCGCGCGTACGCCCTCCGCGAGCGCCTCCGCGGACAGCTCGCCGCCCGTATAGACATAGGTGCGCGGCGTGCCCGGCAGCAGCGCCGTGTTCTCGAGGCCGTAGCGCGCGGTCCTGCGGTACTTATAGATAAGCCCTGCCTCGAAGCTTCCCATGAGCCGGCAGGCGATCTTGATCGGGATCGGCGGCAGAAGCCCCAGAAAACGCCTGCGCACCTCCGCGATCATATAATTTGTACTTTCCGATGAACTCGCCGGGGTGGCCGTGGCAGTCCGTCGTGCCGATGGAGGGGAAATGCGCGCCCGTGTCGAGCAGGTCGAACCACTTCCGGAACGCCTTGTCCATCCCCTCGAACGGCCGAAACGCGCGTGAGCCGTAGTAGTACATCGTGTCGAGAAAGCCGGAGCCGCCGTTCCACATCTCCGCGGCGTCGAACCGCGGGATTACGCCGCGGTCGCGCATCCGGTCCAGATCGTCGTCGATGAACGCGTTGCCGAGCTTCGCGCCGAGCCTTTTCGCCACGGTGTCCGCGCACGGATGGTTGATGTGCAAAAGGATCCCGAGCGCGCGCCTGCTCCGCGATGCTTTCCCCGTCCGCGACGCGCTTCTCGAGCGGATCGGCGTACCACGGGCGGGGGCTGTCGATGGGGCGGTATGTCCCGGACGCGTCCTTCGGCTCCCAGACGTTCACATGCCCCGCGCGCGTCGATATCTCGCCGTTCATCCCGGACGGGCTTTGCGGGAGCGTCGCGCTTCGGCGCGCGGGAATCTCCCGGTCTGCCATCGTGAAGGAATGCCCGCCTGAACCGCCGCGCATTGCGGCCAAGCAGCACGCACGCTTTCAAGCAGCCGCGCGCCTGATGCCGCGCCAAGGTCCGGACATCGCCAAGGCCGACGTCGATATCTGCGATGTACCCGCGCGGTTATCGATAGTACGTCGGCGTTTTTACGTAGGGGTGATGGTATTTGACGCCCTTGGCCCTGCCCCAATGCCGGATGGCGCCCTGCGGACACCACTCGTCGCAGGCAAAGCACATCTCGCACCGATGCTGAAATTCCGGCCTGTGGTCTGCCATTCTGATATTGGCCGCGGGACAGACTCTTTCGCATATGCCGCAGCCAACGCAGTTGTCGCCGACCGATATGCTCTTGTCCGTCAACGGCATCAAATCCCGGTATGTCAGCTTTGAATCCACGGGTTCCTTTGCCTTCTCCCTCAAGTCCCGAAGGATAGCCGCGCGCATCAGGGCGTAAAGCGGCGCCATGAGATAGAAGAAAAGCGCTTTTATAAGGCGGAATTTGGTACCCTTGCCCTTTTCGATGCGCGCGGCGATATCGTCTATTTTGAAGACGCTTCTTACTATTATTTTCCCGCATTCCCTACAGATCGGGATCGGTATATGATCATAATCCAGATTGTTCATCGGGAGTCTCACCGAGTATTCCGCCGACAGTTTCCCGCCGCATGTTCGGACGATGCTTCGCAGCCGCATCAGTGCCGGGAGCGCGTTGACGCTCTCATAATCGCCGCAGGTGCATACCGCGATGATCCGCAGCGGCTTGATATCGTCGAGTTTTTTCACGAAACGCTCCACAATTGAGGGGACCCCGGATATGGCGGCTAAATACGCCGGAAAAACGATCGCGATGCTGTCCGAATCGACACGGATTTTATCCATATCCATAACGCTCGGGATAGACACGAACCTTCCGTCCAATCTTCCCCAGATCGCCCGCGCCGCCATATATGAGTTGCCCGTCCCCGAAAAGTAGTAGATCGTAATGCTCATTGACGGTCCCTCCCGAGGTTCGCCGTTCTGACTTATCGCTTGTTGGCCGCAATCAGCAGCATCATGGGGCGGCGGAGCTCATCGCGCATCTTCGGCGCCGATTCCAGCAGCTCGTCGGAGGGCTGCGGCTCCACAACGCTCCGGATCGCAAAGCCCGTCTGCATGAGCCCGTTGAGATAGGTCGTCAGCGTCCGATGGTACTTAACGATCTTCTCCCCGGCAAAGACCGCTTCCCGCGCCCCTTCGGAGAAGTATCGGTCCACCGGCCAGCAGACGCGTTCGCCGGCCTCGTTGTATACCCAATCCTGCGGGCCGTCGGCCGTGAAGATCGGATGCTCGACGGAAAAGACGAAATCCCCGCCGCTTACAAGGCAGCGGTGAACACGGCGGCAGATGTCCGGGAAATCCGGTGTATAGTGGAAAGCGAGCGAACTTAAAGCCACATCAAATGAATCCGGCTCAAAGGTCATATCCTCCATGGCGACACGGCGAAACTCGACGTTCGGGGCGCTCCGTCTCTCGCGCGCTATGGTCAGCATCTGCTCCGATAGATCGACGCCAAGCACATACTTGGCTCCGTGTTCCGCGGCATACGCGCAATGCCAGCCAAAGCCGCAGCCGACATCCAGAACCCGCTTACCGGCAAAGTCCGGCAGCATCTTCTGCAGCACGGGCCATTCCCCCGCCGCGCTCAGCCCATAGACGGAGCGCGGGAATTGACTGTATGCCGCAAAGAACCGAGGGTCGTCGTACTTGTTTTCCTTCATGTTTGCATCCCCTGTCCTTCCACGAACAGTATACGCAAGTAATTGGACCAAAGCAAACTGCATCGCCTGAAGCGGCCCCCCCCGGCTTTCACGGGAAGCCCCGCCCTGCTATTACAAAGCTTGCTTGCCCTTCTTCCGCCCGAATATCTGCCTGCGGAACAGGATCACGTTCATGGCGATAAACAGCACGGTCAGCGCGGCGAGCGTGATCCACGCATTGGTCAGATCGGTCGTCGCCGGGTCCGCCGTCAGACCGATCGGCGCATAGCCGAGCAGCAGCAGCATCGGGAAACCGAATACGATCGCCCACAGCTGCTGGTAGACAAGGTTTGTCGCGGCGGGCGTCTTAAACAGCGGGTCGATCTCGCGCATGAGGATTACGCCCGTGCTGGCCGTTCCGGTCAGCATTCCGTACAGCGAAAGAAACGCCTCGTGCGGGTACTCCGGGTAGATCCGGTTGCAGATAAATTGAAGCTGCACGTAGGTGGCAACCGCACCGACGATGCAGAGGACGGCAAGCGGAACGATAAACTCGCGGTGCGAGAACGCCGACAGGTCGATTGCGGCAATGCTGGCCACCACCATGAGGTCGAACATGACGCCGGATACGCGCGCGAGCATGAAGTTGTTGAGGTACTGGCGGCGGCCGCGTTTGGTCAGCCCCTTTAAGGTGTTTCTCACAAGGATCGCCATCACGGTGCCGATTAAAAAGTTGAACCCCCAGATGAGCGGCTTAACGGTGCTCGAAAAGAAACCGCCGAGCCGGTCGAGCCCGAGCGAAACCAGATACATCGCGACGTACGCCGCCATGTAGGTTAACACTACGAGGCCGATCTGTACGGTCAGCTTATCGAGCGACTCGGAAAGCGGAATCTCGCCCTTTTCCGTGATGGTCTCGGCGGAGAGGTCCTCCATTTCATCCGCGTTGATGATGGATTGCTTTAAAAGCCCTTTTTTCTTCATCCGCTGCAGATAGATCACGCCGCCGATGCCGGCCGATACAAAGCCCATGGCGGCGATCGTGAGGCCGAAGCTGCCGCCGTACCGGAACGGGGCGTAGCCCGTCGCCGTCTCATAGACATGGCCCCAGTTGTAAGCCTGCCCGGGGCCTTGTCCGTATCCCATGGGAAGCAGCACGCCGGAAACGGGCCAGTTGCCGAGCGCAAAGAACAGCCCGAGCGTAATGGCAAGGCCCAGCAGCCCCTGCAGCAGATAGGATGAAACGGTGGTAACGCCCGCGTCGAACACGGCGGCGTTGGACTTTTTGTCCTTTTGCCGCTCCGCCTGGCGCAGCGCCATCGCGACAAAGCCGAGCCCAAGGCCGTGGTACGTCAGCGTCTCCATCGTCACCTTGCTAAAGAGCGAGTTTCCGGTGATTTTTTCGTACGCCATGTTGGCAAAGAGGATCAGAAATCCGCCCAGCACTGAGCTGGGAATGAGCGATTGGCGCAGCGGTTTTATAAGCCTGCGCAGCATGTTGGCGGTCAGCATGCCGACGAGCAGGATGGTCAATTCGATCATCGGCGACCATACGCCCGCGTCCCAGAAATTGTGGCCCGTCGTCATTGTCGTGGCTCCTTTGCAGCAAATGATTCGCAATATACATTGAGGAAGTTTATAGTGAGCGGTTAGAACCCGATCGGTATAACCTCATCAATATAACATGCTTGCGCCGGCTTGGCAATTCCATGAAACTGCTTATACATCTCCCGCTGATCGGGCAGTTCCCCGGCGGCATGAGCCGCACCTCGCGCTCCGGCCGCCCAAACAGCGTCGCGTAATAAAAAATCCGGCAGGCAAACAACTCTCCGTCGCTTGCCCGATCGGCGCGTTTTTTGAGGATTCCTCCCCGCTTTCGACGTAGCGCTTGGTGCCCCGCGCCATCGCCTGCATGATCGTGGATCTGTAGCTCAAACAAATATCAGCTAGTAGGTTTTGGCCGGTTTCTGTAGCTAAAATTATCCCACCAAAACGAAAAAGAGCCCCCCATTTTGGACTTTCTTGATGGTTGCGGGGAAAGGACTTAAACCTTTGACCTCCGGGTTATGAGCGCATATATATTCATTTAGCTAGCATTTATATTCTTCCGTAATTTTAAATTATCCCCCGTTTTCAGCAACTATTTTGACTATTCCTTTTATAATTGTAAGCGATTATTAACCATCATTTGCTGTAATAAACATCAAATAAACATCAGGTAGTAGGTTGCAAATTCGCTATGGTCAATTCTCTCTGCTCCAATCGTATGTGCGGCTAAAATCGTGTAATCGCATTGTACACTTGCCCAAGCGACCTTGTCAACGTACGTTTGTTCGTATTTGGCGTGATTTGACGGGCAGGCGAATTGCCATTAGGTACCTGAGGTTCTCCTTTTCGTTAGCTTATATTTAACTTGACGTTACACGATACGTAATGTTATTATCCATGTAATGAAAGGGAGATGCCATATGGACACCATTGTGCTGTCGGGCAAAAAGGAATTGGATATTTACATCAACCCGCAGCGGCAGAAGCTGCTGCGCTGCATGAAGATCGCGGGTGTACCCATGACACCCAAGCAGCTTGCAGATCAAATCGGCATTTCTGCTTCCGCGGTGCAGCACCACATCAAAAAGCTTGTAGAACTTGGGATCGTTGGGCTGAGCCATACCGCGCGTATCCGGGGCATCACGGCCAGCTATTACCGCGTGCTGCCCAGAACCGTCAGCATCGGCGGACAAATTGAGGATGAAAATCAAGAACAGAGGTTTGCGCTGATGCAGAACTCCATAAACGCCATGTTTGCAGGGTTTTTGGAATACTGCAAAGGCAACAGGACGAGTATGGAGCAGGACGCGCAGTATGGGGACATACTTTCGGGCGTTATTCACCTTACCCCGAGGGAAGCGAAGGAACTTTACGGCGTCATACGGACGTTTTTAGACAACCGCGAAGAAAAGAAAGAGGATACGATTGCCTGGGAGTATGCGCTGATCGCCTATCCGGCGGCGGGAGATACAAAGGATGCGTAGGCGCTTTCAAATCATCGTATTCCTCAAGAATTTCGCCACCGGCGTTATGGCGCCAGTATTGACGCTCGCGCTGCTTGCGCACGGCGCATCCATCAGCACCGTTTCGCTGCTGCTCGGGGCATATTCCTTTACCGTGATCGCGGCGGAGTTTCCAAGCGGCGTGTTTGCGGACCTGTGCGGAAGAAAGAAGGCGTTTCTGCTTTCCGTCGGCTTTGCCCTGCTTTCCTATTGCCTGCTGCTGGTTTCGAAAACGCTCCCTTTTCTGTTCATCGCCATGATCATACACGGTCTATCCCGCGCGTTCTCATCGGGCAGTATCGACGCGCTGGCGATCGACGACGCGGTCGCAAACGGCGGCGCGCTTGCGAAGGTGACCGGAAGGCTTGCCGTACTTGAAAGCGCGGGGCTCGCCGCGGGAGCGCTGACCGGCGGCTTTTTATCCGGGCTGGGCGAACTGTATGAAAGTAACCTTATGGCCAATCTTGCGATCTGCGCGCTGCTGTTTCTTTTGACGGTATGCTGCGTGCATGATCAGCCGCGCATACGGGCAGAGAACACCGGGTTCCGGCAGCTCGGGCTGCATGTGAAAGAAAGCCTTTTCTTCATGGCGCAAAAAGGCATGGTAAGGATGCTGTTTGTGTTTTCGTTTATCACAGGCATTGCTCTTGTATCGATCGAAACCTATTGGCAGCCCGCGCTCAATGCGCTTTCTCCCGCTCCCTGGCTGTTGGGTGCGGTAAGCTTTTCGGGGTTTTTCTGCGTGATACTTGGCAGCAAAGCAATTGAGCATACGCTTATGAAGCGTTCGGACGGTGGCGCGGCACTGCTGTTGGGGCTAAAGGCGTTGTTTGGGATCTGCCTCGTCCTGCTCGTTTTTCAGTTTCGAGTACAATTCTTTATTGCCGTGTATATGCTGGCCTATTTGTTCCTAGGCGGCAGCAGCGTGGCCGAAAGCACGCTGCTAAACCAGGCGGCTCCGGCTGGCCAACGGGCGAGCATCCTTTCCCTGTTCTCCTTTGTGTTGCAGGTCGGCGGACTTGCTGCGTCCCTATGCGGTTATGTAGTCAGTGCGCAGACGAGTTACCGCAACCTATGGCTCATTGCGGGCGCGCTGCTTTTACTTGGGGTTGCGGCGTTCGCACTGGCATATGCAAAACAACGCAACAGGGTGATAGCGGAAGCGACCCCAAACCACCCGCAATAAATCGGGACGAATCATTTGATTCAATCACTTGATTTGGAATTATCCTTTCAAGCCTATCGTTAGGATTCTCATATAATCCGCCATAATCCCGCGCCATCCAACATCCCAATAAACATCAAATAAACATCAGCTAGTAGGTTTTGGCCGGTTTCTGTAGCAAAAACCTCTCCGCTGAAACGAAGAAAACCGCCTAAACAGGCGGTTTCTTTCTGGTTGCGGGGAAAGGACTTGAACCTTTGACCTCCGGGTTATGAGCCCGACGAGCTACCAACTGCTCTACCCCGCGACGCGCC
>CAZIRB010000031.1:0-20605 GCA_964541695.1 uncultured Oscillospiraceae bacterium | reverse complement strand
TGGTGACCCCTAGGAGACTCGAACTCCTGTTACCGCCGTGAAAGGGCGGTGTCTTGACCGCTTGACCACGGGGCCACATTGGTCGGGGTGAAGGGATTCGAACCCCCGGCCCCATGCTCCCAAAGCACGTGCGCTACCGGACTGCGCCACACCCCGAAATCCCACGCACCGCTTTCGCGACCTTAATAATATACATCATGGAAAAAGGGTTTGTCAACACGGTATTTGCATTTTTCGTTTGTCGTTTGACACAATACGCTGTATAATAATCTAAGTAAATTGGAGAATTGTACGCATGGAAAACACCGGAACCCTAAACGGCCCAAACGGGCGAGACGGCGTCGATTACGCGGCCGCGTGCCGCGCGCTCGCCGGCCCCGGCAGGTCGTATCATATCGAGACCTACGGCTGCCAGATGAACGTACGGGACAGCGAAACGCTCGCCGGCCTGCTGGACGCCTGCGGTTTTTCGCGCGCCGGCGGCCGAGAAAACGCCGATCTCGTGCTGTTCAACACCTGCTGCGTGCGCGAGCACGCGGAAAAGCGCGTGTTCGGCAACATCGGCGCGCTGCGCGAGTGGAAGGAAGAAATTCCCGGCCGCATACTGGCCGTCTGCGGCTGCATGATGCAGCAGCGGCAGGTCGCCGAAAAGCTTTTCAACAGATTCCCGTACGTCGATCTCGTGTTCGGTACGCATATGCAAAAAAAGCTGCCGGAGCTTCTGTTTGAGGCGCTGCGCGGGGAGCGCATGGTTGCGGTGTCCGCCGATGATACGGCTGTCGTCGAGGGACTGCCCGCCGTGCGCGGCGGCGGTGTCTCGTCGTTTGTGAACATCAACTATGGCTGCAATAATTACTGTACGTATTGCATCGTGCCGTACGTCCGCGGGCCGGAACGTTCGCGCGCGATTCCGGATATTGTGAAGGAGACGGAGCGGATTGTGCAGGGCGGCGGCACGGAGGTGACGCTGCTCGGGCAGAACGTCAATTCCTACGGCAGCGATCTTGTCGGCGTCGATTTTTCGGACGTTTTGGCCGCCGTAAATAGGATTGCTGGGCTGCGCCGCATCCGTTTTATGACGTCGCACCCAAAGGACCTGTCGGATCGGCTGATCGGTGCGATGTCGAATCTCGACAAGGTCTGCCATCATGTGCATCTGCCGCTGCAGTCCGGCAGCGACCGGATCCTTGCGGCGATGAATCGTAAATATACGCGCGCACATTACCTTGACATCGTGCATAAGCTCCGCGCCGCGATGCCGGACCTCGAGCTGACGACGGACGTGATCGTGGGTTTCCCGGGCGAGACGGAGGCGGAGTTTTGCGACACGCTTTCGCTTATAGACGAGGTCGGGTTTGCGACGGCGTTCACGTTCAAATATTCGCCGCGCACGGGCACCGCTGCGGCCGAAATGCCGGAGCAGGTCGATGAGGCGGTCAAACGCGGGCGGCTGAGCAGGCTGAACGCGCTGCAAACGCAGAAGACGCTTGAGAACAATTTAAAGTACGTCGGACATAGCGGCGAGGTGCTCGTGGAAGGCTACGATCACAAAAGCGGCGCCGCATACGGCAAGTACCGGAATTTTAAGATGGTCTATTTCCCGGGGGATGCGGAACTGATCGGCCGGTATGTCACGGTCCGGGCCGAGCGGGTCCGCGGGAACTCGCTGGCGGGAAAACTAGAAAGGAATGGAGAGACGCAATGGACCTGATGGAAAAAGCTCGTGAGCTCGGCATCGCATTGGCCGGCTCGGATGAATATAAACGGATGCTCGCCGCGCAGGTGAACGTGCAGAGTAACGACTCGCTGCGCGCGCTGCTGGACGAATTCAAGGAAAAGCGCGCCAAGCTGGTGTCGGCGCTGTCGGAGGGCGACTTTGACAACACAAATGCATTGGAGCTTTCGGCGGACATCGAGCGGCTGCAGTCGCAGATGCTGGAAAGCCCGCTGTTCTCCGACATGATTGAGGCGGAGAAGAGCTTCCACGATTTAATCGGCGCGGTCGACGCAGAGATCAACGCCTGCATCGACGGCAGCAGCGCGATCCGGTCGTGCCGCGGCAACTGCAGCGGCTGCGACGGCTGTATCAACTAAAGCATAGGCGGGGCTCGGGGGGGAACATGCCGAAACAGATGACGCCGATGATGCGGCACTATATGGAGCTGAAGGAGAAGCACAGCGACTGTTTGCTGTTCTATCGCCTCGGCGACTTCTACGAGATGTTCTTCGAGGACGCGATTAAGGCGTCCAAGGAGCTCGACCTCGTGCTGACCGGCCGCGACTGCGGACTGTCCGAGCGCGCGCCGATGTGCGGCGTGCCGCATCACTCCGTCGACAACTATATCAACCGCCTAATCGACAAGGGCTATAAGGTTGCCATCTGCGAGCAGCTCGAAGACCCGGCGCTCGCCAAGGGCCTCGTGGAGCGCGACGTGGTGCGCATCATCACGCCCGGCACGGTGATCGAGGAGAAAATGCTCTCCACGGACCGCAACAACTTCATCGCGGCCGTGTTCTGGGAGCAGGACCGCATCGGGCTGTCCTACGCAGACGTTTCGACCGGCGCGTTCTATGTGCTGGAGCTTTTCGGCGAGAACGCGTATATCGGGCTCGTCGACGAGCTCGCGCGCATCCGGCCGAGCGAGGTGCTGGCAAACGAAGCGCTGTTTTTGCAGAAGTTTCTCGTCAAGCGCTTCTCCTCGCAGTATTATCTCGAGCCGTATACGGCGCAGGCGTTTCTGCCGAGCCAGGCCAGAAACAGGCTGCTGTCGCACTTCGGCACGGCGACGCTTTCGGGCTTTGGCTGCGACGGCTTAACGAGCGGCATCTCGGCCGCGGGCGCGCTGATCCGGTATCTCGAGGAGACGCAGAAGAACGCGCTTTCACACATCGGCAAGCTCACGGTGCTCAACCGTTCCGGCTATATGCAGCTCGACGTGTCGACGCGCCGCAATCTCGAATTAACGCAGCCGCTGCGCCAGGGCGCGGGCAAAAAGCATACGCTGCTGCACCTTCTGGATCAGACGCGGACCGCGATGGGCGCGCGTATGCTGCGCGACTGGATCGACCGGCCGTTGCAAAAGATCGACGCGATCAACGATAGGCTGGACGCGGTGGACGAGCTATTCCAGAACGTGATCGCGCGCAAATCCCTGCAGGACGCGCTGTCCGGCATGTACGACATCGAGCGCCTGTGCGCCAAGATCGTCTACGGCACGGTCAACGCGCGCGACTGCCTCGCGCTGCGCGGCACGCTCGAGAAGCTGCCGCCTTTGCTCGACGCGATCGCGGCGCTAGGTAGCAATGCCGCCGCCCGTATCCGCGGCACAATCGACCGCCTGGACGACATCCACGCACTGCTTGCGGCAGCGATTCACGATGAGCCGCCCGTCGGCGTCAAGGAGGGCGGCATCATCCGCCCGGGGTTTCATGCCGAGGTGGACGAGCTGCGCGAGCTGGCCTCGGGCAGTAGGAATTGGCTTTCCGACCTCGAGGCGCGCGAGCGCGAGAGCACCGGCATCAAGTCGCTCAAGATCGGCTTCAACCGCGTGTTCGGCTACTATATCGAGGTGACCAAGTCGTACCTCTCACAGGTGCCGTACCAGTATGTGCGCAAGCAGACGCTGACAAACGGCGAGCGCTTCGTCACGCCGGAGTTGAAGGAGATGGAGGAGAAGATCCTCGGCGCCGAGGGGCGGCTCGTTTCGCTCGAATACGAGCTTTTCTGCAACGTGCGCGAGCAACTGCTCGCGACGATCGACCGCTTGCAGCAGGACGCGGCGCTACTTGCCGAACTGGACGTATACCAGTCGTTTGCGGAGGTGGCCGCGGTCAACCGCTATTGCCGCCCCGCGATGAACGAGTCGGGCGAGCTGCACATTGAAAACGGCAGGCATCCGGTGATCGAGCGCGCGCAGAGCGAGTCGTTCATCCCAAACGACACGACGCTCGACCACTTAGGAAACCGGCTTTTGATCATCACCGGCCCAAATATGGCGGGCAAGAGCACATATATGCGGCAGGTCGCGCTGATCGCGCTGATGGCGCACGCCGGCAGCTTCGTTCCGGCGAGTCGCGCTAACATTCCGCTGATCGACCGGATCTTCACGCGCATCGGCGCGAGCGACGACCTCTCGGCGGGTCAGAGCACGTTCATGGTCGAGATGAGCGAGATGGCGAACATCATTCACAGCGCGAACGAGAACAGCCTGCTCGTCATCGACGAGATCGGCCGCGGTACGAGCACGTTCGACGGTCTCTCCATCGCGTGGGCGGTGCTCGAACGGCTGGCGGACAGGAATAAATGCGGCGCGATGACGCTGTTTGCGACGCACTACCACGAACTGACCGAGCTCGAGGGGCAGATCGACGGTGTCAAGAACTACCGCATCACCGTGCGCGAAGTGGGCGACGACATCGTGTTTCTGCGCAAGATCGTGCGCGGCAGCGGGGACAAGAGCTTCGGCGTGCAGGTGGCAAAGCTCGCGGGCATCCCGGCCGACGTGCTCGAGCGCGCCAAAGCCATCCTCTTGCAGCTCGAGGGCGCGGACATCGCGGCGCGCAATACGCATCCGCTGCCTGCGGAGCGCGCGGTGCAGATGTCGCTAATGGAGGAGCGCCCCGAGGACGGCGCGCTGCGGCTGCTGCGCGAGATCGACCCGAACGCGCTGACGCCGCTCGAGGCGCTCGGCAAACTGTACACGCTGCACGAGATGCTGAAAGCGGGAGGGGCGACATGAGCGTGATCCGCGTTCTGCCGCCGCAGATCGCCAACCAGATCGCGGCGGGCGAGGTGGTCGAGCGGCCGAGCTCGGTCGTCAAGGAGCTCGTCGAAAACGCGCTGGACGCGGGCGCTACCGCCGTCACGGTCGAGATCGAGAACGGCGGCGTCGACCTTGTCCGTGTGACGGACAACGGCAGCGGTATCGCGCGCGAGGACTGCGAGACGGCGTTTTTAAGGCACGCAACGAGCAAGATCGCGCTTGCGGACGACCTGTTCCATATATCCACGCTCGGGTTCCGCGGCGAGGCACTCTCGAGCATCGCGGCGGTGTCCGTCGTGACGCTGACGACGCGAACGGCGGAAGAGGAGGCGGGGACGAGGCTTACCGTCGACAACGGCGCGGTGCGGAAAAACGTTCCCGTCGCGGCGACGGTCGGCACGTCGATCGAGGTGCGCGCGCTGTTTGCGAGCGTGCCCGCGCGGCTGAAGTTTCTGAAGAACCCGCGCACGGAGAGCGGGTATATCGGCGACTACGTCACGCGCATGATGATGGCGCGGCCGGACATCGCGTTCCATTTTATCAACAACGGCAAGACCGTGTATCAGACCTACGGCGACAAAAAGCTGCTCAACGCGATCGTCGCCGTGTACGGCACGGGGCTATTGCCGCGCCTTGCCGAAGTCCTGCTCGACGACGGGTATCTGCGCGTCGAAGGCTTTGTCGGCACGGGCGAGATCTCGCGCCAGAACCGCATGCAGCAGTCGTTCTTCGTCAACGGCCGGTACATCCGCTCGTTCGCGCTCTCAAACGCGCTGCAGTATGCGTTCGACACGCGCATCATGAGCGGGCGGTTCCCGTTTGCCGTGCTGAACCTGACGATCTCGCATTCCGACGTGGACGTCAACGTGCACCCGACCAAGATGGAGGTGCGCTTTGTCGACGAGCAGCGCGTGCTGCGCGCCGTGACCGCGGCGTGCGCGAATGCGCTGGCGAAAAAAGCGCCCGCCGTGCTGCGTCAGGCCGCGGGGCCGGCTCCCGACATTCTGAACACGGCGGGTACAAAACCCGCTCCCGCCCGGCATCTCGATCTGCGCGCGGCGTGGGAGCAGCGGCCCTCGGCCGTGCGCGAGGGGACCGTTTCAACGGTCGCGCGGCCAACGGGGCGTACGCCCACCGGCGTGCAGCGGTATACGATCGCCTCGGCGCGGCAGACCGAGCCCGCGGGCACTGGAAACGGGACGGCCGGCGGATCGACTGCCGGAACCGGCGCGCCGCACGCCGAGACGCCGACGCTTGCCACGCCAAGCGCTACGCTGAAAAGCGAACAGCAGGCGCTGGCCGACGCGCCGTTTGCGATCGTTGGCGTGCTGTTCGACACGTATTGGATTGTGCAGCGCGGGGAGGATATTTTCTATATCGACCAGCACGCGGCGCACGAGCGCAAGCTGTACGAAAAGCTTATGCATCACGAGGCCGAGCTGGTGTCGCAGAAGCTGCTAATGCCGCTTACCGTCACGCTGCCGCCGCTGGAATACGCGGCGCTTGTCGAGAATGCCGAGGCGTTTGCCGCACTGGGGTTTGCCGTATCGTTTCCAGAGACGGGGGAGGACGGCGCGTGCGAACTGACCGCGCTGCCGCAGATCGGCGGCGCGGCGTTGACCGAGCGGGCGCTGTTCGACGCGCTGCACCAGATCGCGGAGTTTGGGTCGACGAGCGACAAGCGCCTCGTGCGCGAGGCGATCATTCAGGCCTCGTGCAAGCACGCGATCAAGGCGGGGGAGCGCATCGGCCGCGCCGAGATCGAGGAGCTGCTCGCGTACTACACGCGCGACGGCGCGCCGCTGACCTGCCCGCACGGGCGGCCGGTGTTCGTGCATTTGACGCGGCGCGAGCTCGAAAAACTGTTCAAACGGGTATCATAACGGCATGGAGGAAAAACCCATCCTCTGCATCGTCGGCCCGACCGCGAGCGGCAAGACGGGCGCGTCCGTCCGCGCCGCGGCGCTGCTCGGCGGCGAGATCGTCTCCGCCGACTCCGTGCAGGTATACCGCGGCATGGACATCGGCTCGGCCAAGCCCACGCTATCCGAGCGGGGCGGCATTGCGCACCATATGCTCGACCGCGTCGACATCGATGAAACGGGATACTCCGTGTCCGCGTACTGCGGGCAGGCGTCGGCGTGCATACTCGATATTCAGCAGCGCAAGAAAACGGCCGTCGTCGTGGGCGGCAGCGGATTGTACGTGCAGTCGCTGACAAAGCCGCTCAACTTTGCCGTGCCGTCGGACGCAAGCGTGCGCGCGGCGCTTTCGGCCGCGTACGACCGCGATCCCGCGGCGGCGTTCGCCCGCCTTCGGGAGATCGACCCGGCCACGGGGGACCGCCTGCATGAAAACGACAAAAAGCGCGTCGTACGCGCGCTTGAGATCTACGAGCTCAGCGGCAGACCGCTCAGTTCGTTTGGGAACGACTTTCACAACGATTCGGGCGCCGAGCCGCCGTTTCCGTCCGTACGCACGGGCCTGACCATGGACCGCGCGCTGCTGTACGACCGGATCGAAAGGCGCGTGGAACAAATGCTCGCCGCAGGGCTTGTGGACGAAGCGCGCGATATCTTCTCGCGCGGCTATAAACCGGACTGCCCCGCGCTGTCGTCGATCGGGTACGCGCAATTATTCGCGTTCTTCCGCGGCGAGACGACGCTCCCCGAGGCGGTGGAGCGCATCAAGCAGGACACGCGAAGATTTGCCAAGCGCCAGATGACGTGGTTTCGTCGCGACAAGGGCATCGTGTGGATCGATGTGACCGGGATTGCGGACGACGCGGACGCCGTCGCGGCGCGCGTGCTGGATATCTGGAATGCATCTAGGGAGGGACGGAATGCCGATACAAATCTCGGATGAGGCGCGGGAGCTGATCTGGACGGCGGAGCGCACGCTGACCGCGCAGTTTTGCCGCGCGGACGCGGTGGAGGCGGTCGCGCAGCAGCGCGTGCTCGAGGCGTTCCAGGCCGAACGCGTCTCGGCGCGGCACTTTGCGCCGACGAACGGCTACGGCTACGACGACATCGGCCGCGACACGCTCGACCGCGTGTTTGCGCGCGCGCTCATGGCCGAGGCGGCGCTCGTGCGGCCGCAGATCGCAAGCGGCACGCACGCGATCTACCTCGCGGTTGCGGGCGCGGCGCGCGCCGGGGACACGGTGCTGTCCGCCACGGGGAAGCCGTACGACACGCTCGAGCAGGCGTTCGGTCTGCGCGGGGACGCGCCCGGTTCGCTCGCGGGCATGGGCGTGCGGTTCCGCGAAATCGCGCTGAAGGACGACGCGATCGACGTCGACGCCGTGTGCGCGGCGCTGAACGACGACCCGTCCGCGCGGATCGTGTTTTTGCAGCGCTCGCGCGGCTATTCGTGGCGCAACGCGATTGGAATCGGGCAGCTCGCGCGCGCGATCGGCCGGATTCGGGAAGCGCGCGCGGACGCGGTCGTGATCGTGGACAACTGCTACGGCGAGTTCACCGAGGCGCGGGAACCTTCCTGTATCGGCGCGGACCTTGTCGCTGGCTCGCTCATTAAAAATCCCGGCGGCGGGCTGGCGCCGACGGGCGGATATGTCACGGGGCGCGCGGACCTGGTTGACGCGGCGGCGCAGCGGCTGACGATACCGGGCCTTGGCGCGGAGGTGGGTTCGTACGAGAGCTCCTACCGGCCTTTTTATCAGGGGCTGTTCCTTGCGCCGCACGTCACGGCGCAGTGCGTCAAAACCGCGCTGCTGTTCGCGCGCGTGTTCGAATCATTGGACTATGAGACCATGCCGTCAAGCAGGGAGGAGCGGTCCGACATCATTCAGGCGATACGCTTCGACGGGGCGGAGGAGCTGCTGTATTTCTGCCGCGCCGTGCAGGCGGCGGCGCCGATCGACTCGTTTGTTTTGCCGGAGCCGTGGGACATGCCGGGCTACCAGCATCCGGTCGTCATGGCGGCGGGCACGTTCGTGCAGGGCGCGACTACGGAGCTGTCCGCCGACGCGCCGATGCGCGAGCCGTACACGGCCTATGTGCAGGGAGCGCTCACGTACGCGCACGGGCGGCTTGCGGCGATGCTCTGCGCGGACGTGATCGTATCAAAACAGGCTAGGAAGACCGGGAGCTGAATGCGCTGAAAAAGAAGCCGCGCGGACGCCATCGTATCAAAACAGGCGCAGCAGGCTTACGACCTTGCCGACGAGCTCGACTTCGTCGTAGGGGACGAGGATGGGCTCGTAGAAGCTGTTCTCCGGCTGCAGGCGGACGTGGTCCCGCTCGCGGAACAGGCGCTTGACGGTCGCGGTCTCGTTCTGCACGAGCGCAACGACGATGTCGCCGTCCTCGCACTGAAGCGAGCGGTTTACGACGATCACGTCGTTTTCGCGGATACCGGCGTCGATCATGCTGTCGCCGCGTACGCGCAGCATGAACACCTCGTCTGGCTGGCCGCCCTTGAGCAGCATCTCGGGCAGCGGGAACGTATCGACGATGTTCTCCACGGCGAGGATCGGCACGCCCGCGGCGACGCAGCCGACCAGCGGCACCTCGCGTCCGCTCTGCGCGGCGGGCTTTTCGCGGACCACCATGGCGCGCTGCTTGCTCGAGTCGCGCGAGATCATGCCCTTCAGCTGCATGTTCTTTAGATGCGTGTGGACCGTGGAGGTCGACCGCAGACCGACCGCGTGGCAGATCTCGCGAACCGACGGGGGATAGGCATGCTGCTCGGAATATGATACGATGTAATCGTAAATCCTTTTCTGCGGGTCGTCGAGCTTTTTCATGTGAACGCCACCTCCCCGGTTACTCTGGCGACAGTATACCACACCGGCGGCGTTTTGGAAACATTTGTTCGTAAGATTTTGGAGTTAAATATGAAAAAAAGCGAGCCAAACGATCCTATCCGTGACGAAAGCGGCGATTTTGACGACCGCTGTGAACTCGATCCCACCAAAATATGCGACAACTGCTTTCGCTGCCTGGAGATGGACACGCGCGACTACGTCGAGATACCGATCAGCCGGATCCTGCTGGGGGAGGACGAGTTGGAACAATATGGCGCGAAGAATGATTTCCGTCCCTTGCGGTTTGTTACGCTGAAGAACTGCCGCGCGCGGAGGGAGATGTAGAGGCGGTCAGGTCCGGACAAAAAAGACGCTCGAAGACGTCTTTTGACAGGACCCCGCCCCGTGGTACAGACCGGGCGGTCGTCCTAAGAAGTCGTTGCCTCGAATCCTGACGCTGCTAATTTGGGTGGGAATTGCAAAAAAGCAATTTGGACAGGAAATGCGGTATTATCTCAATACAAAATCGTTATAAAACCGTCCGAAGCGCCGTTTCCGCCGCGCTACTCGTCGCGCAGGCGGATTTTTTTTGCCGCGATGCGCTTATGTTCCTCGCTCGGCGCGGCGTAATGCTTGCGCGTCGTGTTCACGTCCTTGTGGCCGAGCACGTCCGCCACAAGATAGATGTCCTGCGTCTCGTGGTAGAGCATCGTGCCGTAGGTACTGCGCAGTTTGTGCGGCGTGATCTTTTTGAGCGGGGAAGCAAGGCGCGCGTATTTTTTGACGAGGTTTTCGACCGCGCGCGCCGTGATGCGCTTCTTCTGCAGCGAGAGGAACAGCGCTCGCTCGTGGCCGGCCATGGGGAGGGCCTGCTCGCGCTGCGCAACGTAACAAAGCAGCGCCTCGCGAACTTCATCGCCAAAGTTTAAGATATCCTCAGCGCCGCCCTTGCGCGTGACGACGAAGGCGTCGGACTCAAAGTCGACGTCTTCGATGTTCAGGCCCACGAGCTCGCTGATGCGGATGCCGGTGCCGAGAAACAGCGTCAGAATCGCGACGTCGCGCACACGCGTCGCCTCGTGATAGCGCTTCTGCTGCTCCGTCAGGCCCGCGCCGTTCTCGGCCAGGTCGAGCAGGTCCGCGACCTCGTTCGGCTCGAGCCGGATGATCGCCTTCTCGTGCAGCTTCGGCGTATCGACAAGGGCGGCGACGTTAGAACGGATCAGTTCCTGCTTGAAGAAATATTTAAAAAGCGAGCGCAGCGTTGAAAGCTTGCGCGCCTTGGCGCGCTCGTTATTCATCCGTTCACGCTCGTCACGCACGTAGAGCGTCATCTGCTCGAGGTACTGCTCAATATGGACCGTCGTGACGCGGTCGAGATCGGCCAGGGTGAGGGAGGGGAGCTCACAGCCCGTAAACTCGTCCGTTTTTTCGACAAGATACGCAAAGAATCCCCCGAGATCGATCGCGTACGCATAGCGCGTCAGCACCGTCGTGCTGTTCTCGACGCTGCGAAAAAACGCCGCGCAGAACGAAGGCAGTTCGTTCAGGCGGGCGCGGATGCGCTGGGTGTAGACGCGGTTTCGTTCGATCAAAAACGCATTTGGCATAGGCTTCACCTCACGCGTTTATTGTACCACGACTATTCGTTAAAGGCAAGTTTAACGAATAGTTGTGGTAAATAGATACCGGGGAAGGACTCCAAAAATCGTCTAAAATCCCTCTAAACCTGTCAAACCAAATCCAATTCACGCCGTTTCCTGCGCGGATTTGATCGCCTGGCGCGCCAATTCGTCGCAGCGGTTGTTGTTTTCGTCGTCCGAATGGCCCTTGACCTTGATCCATTCGACCGCGTGCCTGTCGGTCAGCTCGACGATCTGTTTCCAAAGGTCCTGGTTTTCGACCGGCGACTTTGCGGACGTTTTCCAGCCGTTGTGCCGCCAGCTTTCGAGCCAGCCGCGATGAAATGCGTTGCACAGGTACGCGCTGTCGGTATGCAGCCGCACTTCGCAGGCCTCGCGCAGCGCACGAAGCGCTTCGATTGCGGCCGTAAGCTCCATGCGGTTGTTCGTCGTCTCGGGCGCAAAGCCGGAGATTTCCTTGCGGTGCTCGTTGTAGATCAAAATCGCCGCCCAGCCGCCCGGGCCAGGGTTTCCGGAGCAAGCGCCGTCCGTGTGTATCTTGACCAATTTCATATATTATATATTACTCATTTCTTCCGCTTTACGAATGCAGGCCTTTACCGCTTCGAGCACTGCGTTGCGAAGCCCCTCTTTTTCCAGGTTTGCGACGGCCTCGATGGTCGTGCCGCCTGGCGAGCAGACCGCGTCCTTCAACTTGCCGGGATGCTGCTTTGTCTCGAGCACCATACCGGCGGCGCCGAGCACGGTCTGCGCGGCAAGCTCGTACGCCATCGCGCGCGGCAGCCCCGCGCGCACGCCGCCGTCGGCCATCGCCTCGATAAACATGTATACGTACGCCGGTCCGCTGCCGGACACGCCGACGACCGCGTTCATCAGTTCCGGCTTGACGTACTGCACGCGGCCGATCCCCGCAAACAGCGTTTCGGCAAACGCGCGTTCCTCGTCACGGAACGTGCCGTCCTGTTCCAGCACGCTCATCCCCTGCCCCACGAGCGCCGGCGTGTTCGGCATCACGCGTAAAATCCGCGTGGTAGCCGGCAGGCTGTGCCGCAACTTCTCGCCGCTCCAGCCCGTGACGATCGAAATGACCGCCTTATCGGCAAACGCGGTGCGGTGCGCCTCGATGACGGAACCGCATACGTCCGGCTTGACGGCAAGTAGCAGCATGTCGCAGCACTTGGCGAGCTGGTCGATGCTGTCCGCCGTCGTGACGCAGAGCTCCTTTTGCAGCGCGGCGCATTTTTCGCCGCTGATGTCGTAGATGACGATCTGCTGCGGCGGCAGCGCGCCGCCCTTGATCAGGCCGCGCAAGATCGCCTCGCCCATGTTCCCCACGCCGATGATTCCAAAGCGTTCCATAGCAAAAGACTTGACCTTTCCTGCTAGATTGATACCAGCGTATCATAAAATGCCCGCCTTGACAAATGGAATTCCCGCCGTGCGGCCGCGAGTTGCCGTCGGATTGCCCGCCCGCGCGGCGGCGTGCATATTTATCTGTATATTTGCTTGTTTTACCACCTGTACCCCGCTCTTCCCCGTTGACAACGGGCTATTTTTCCTCTAAAATAATAATAGGTATCATTAGTAGTTTCGCTTGTAGGAGATCATGTATTGCGCATCAAACTGTTCCTGCTTAACGCCTTGGGGTTTTCGCTGTTGGGACTGGGGGCAATCGGGCTACTGCTGCCCGTCTGGCCGACAACGCCATTCGTAATAGCTGCGTTCGCGTGCTTTGCCGGGTCGCCGTCGGTCCGGGCGCGGATCATGAAAATTCCCTTTTTTTGCGAGCACATCGAGAATTACAGGCTCAGGACGGGCCTTTCGCAGCGGACGGTCGCCGTCAGCCTGATCTATCTATGGGGCATGCTGCTGCTCTCGATGCTGCTGACGAAAACGTTCCTGATTGCAATATTGCTGATCGCGGTAGGCGCCGCCGTGACGGTCCATATACTCTGGATAGCCAAATCCGCCGGCGAAAGGAAGGTTATTAAGGAATGAAACGGGTGTTCGGAACGGTGGAGGCTGTCTTCGACCTATTGTACCTTGCCGCCGCGTTTTGCATCGGCCTTGCGCTGGCGTATGCCGGCGCGGGCAACCCGGCGCGGCTGCTTGCCGGCGTCATGGCGCTGGTGCTGGCCTGCGGCGACGCGTTCCATCTCGTGCCGCGCACGATCGCCGCGGTCACGCGGCAGGAGGAGCGGCTGCGCGGCGCGCTCGGGCGCGGGAAGCAGATCACCTCGATCACAATGACCGTATTCTATGTGCTCCTGTGGCACGTAGGGCTGATGCTCTTTCAACCGCCGAACGGCGCGCGCTGGTCGTGCCCCGTCTATCTGCTGGCTGCGGCGCGCATCCTGCTCTGCCTCCTGCCGCAGAACCGCTGGCAGGATCGGTTTCCGCTGGTTAACTGGGCAATCTGGCGCAACATACCGTTTTTTTTGCTGGGCGGCGCCGTTTGCGCGCTGTTCTGGCTGTACCGCAGCGCCGCGCCGGGACTTGAATTTGCGTGGCTTGCCATCGCGCTCAGCTTTCTGTTCTATCTGCCGGTGGTCCTCTTTTCGAACCGATTTCCGGCGATCGGCATGCTGATGCTGCCGAAAACCTGCGTGTATCTGTGGCTGCTGATTATGTGCCTGTCATTATAGGCAGATGTGCGTATTCGCGGTATTGACATAAAAAACAGAATGGAAAGGAGCAGTATTTATGAACAACGAGCACAAAAAGCTCACCAACGAGGTCGGCGCGCCCGTCGCCGATAATGAAAACTCCATCACGGCCGGTCCCCGCGGCCCCGTTGTGATGCAGGACGTATGGCTGATGGAGAAAATGGCCCATTTCAACCGTGAGGTGATCCCGGAGCGCCGCATGCACGCCAAGGGTTGGGGCGCCTACGGCAAACTCAACGTGACCCACGACATCTCCCGCTACACGAAGGCGAAGGTCCTGCAGCCCGGCGCCGAGACCGAGCTGTTCGTCCGCTTTTCCACCGTCGCCGGCGAGCGCGGCGCGGCCGACTGCGAGCGCGACATCCGCGGCGTCGCGGTCAAGTTCTACACGACGGAGGGCAACTGGGACCTCGTCGGCAACAACACGCCCACGTTCTTCATCCGCGACGTGCACAACTTCTCCGACCTAAACCGCGCCGTCAAGCGCGATCCGAAGACCGGCCGCCGCTCCGCGCAGAACAACTGGGACTTCTGGACGCTGCTGCCCGAGTGCTTCCATCAGATCACGATCGTGATGAGCGACCGCGGCATTCCCGCGTCGTTCCGGCATATGCACTTCTTCGGCGAGCACACGTTCTCCCTGTATAACGAAAAGAACGAGCGCGTCTGGTGCAAGTTTCACTTCAAAACCCAGCAGGGCATCAAAAACCTGTCCAACGAGGAGGCCGCCAAGATCAACGGCATGGACCGCGAGTACCACGGCAAGGACCTGTTCGAGGCCATCGAACGCGGCGATTATCCGAAGTGGACGATGTACGTGCAGATCATGACCGAGGAGCAAGCCAAGAAGCACTATGAGAATCCTTTCGACATCACGAAGGTCTGGCGGCACGCGGAGTATCCGCTCATCGAAGTGGGCGTGCTGGAGCTCAACCGCAATCCGGAGAACTACTTTGCCGAGGTCGAGCAGTCCGCCTTTACGCCCGCGCACGTGGTGCCCGGCATCGGCTTCAGCCCCGACCGCTTCCTGCAGGGCCGGCTGTTTGCGTATGGCGACGCGCAGCGCTACCGTCTGGGCGTGAATCACAACCAAATCCCGGTCAACCGCGCGAAGGTCGAGGTCAACGAATACCACCGCGACGGCGCGATGCGCGTGGACGGCAACTACGGCGCGACGCCCGCGTACTCGCCCAACAGCTACGGCGCCTGGACCGCGCAGCCGGAGGTTATGGAGCCGCCGCTGGATCTCGGCGGCGCGATGTACCGCTACGACCCCAAGGACGATCCGACCGACGACTGCTTCCGCGCGGGCGGCAATCTGTGGCGCGTGCTGACCGAGGACAAAAAGCAGATCCTGATTGAGAACACCGCCGCGGACATCGCGCCGGTGACGAAGAACATCAAGTACCGCCACGCCGTCCACTGCTACCTGGCCGACCATGAGTACGGCGAGCGCTTCGCCAAGGCTGCGGGGTTGGACATAGACAAGGTCCGCGAGCTGGCAAAGCTCGACCACAAGGGCCTGGCCGAGGCGACGATGCACGCCGACATGTAAAAGGCAAGCGATCCGGTTGGATTGGAAGCGAGAGGCCCGCCTGACGGCGGGCCTTATGCATTGCGTGGGTCTTTTTATTGCATAGGTCTCTTGCATTGCGCGCATTGCGCGGGTTTTGCTCTCGCTTTTATCGGGCTT
Organism: uncultured Oscillospiraceae bacterium; assembly: GCA_964541695.1. Classification (GTDB taxonomy): domain Bacteria; phylum Bacillota; class Clostridia; order Christensenellales; family CAG-138; genus CAZKGE01. Next base: position 5,072 of record CAZIRB010000031.1, on the reverse strand, counting down.
TATCGGGAAATGGCGTCGCTTCGCTAATGAAACCGAGCGCTTTGGTCTTGGTCGGACTCCGTGCCGCCTGTCTCAGCTGGACGACGAAGCGCTGGCCGCCGCGGTGGCGCTTGCCGCAACGGCGGCGAACACGGCCGCCTCCTGCGCGATCGCGATCGAGATCGCGCCGTTTACCGACGCGGCCTGCGCAAGCCTATCGTCCAGATAGCCCCGCTGCGCCAGAACGCCGGCGTACATCAGCCGGTGCTTGCTGCTGATGCCGCTGAACAGTCCAAATCCCTTCTGCTTCGACAGCCAATCGTCAATCTCGCATAGTTCCTGCACGATTTCGCCGGAATCAGCGGAGGACAGCGCCCAGACGCCCAGCGTCGGCAGCTCGTAATACGTCCCGAACCGATGTCCCGCCGATTTCAGCTTGTCGAACATCTCCAGTATTCCGGCGCACTTGACGTTGGCCGGCGCGTCGCAGAGCGACAGCGCCTGGCTGAGCGTCAGGACGGGGCTTGAGTAAAAGAAGTTCGGCTTCAAAATCCGGTAGCATTGCTCCGTGTCCTCGATCAGCGCGTCGTCCGAACGCTCGGACAGCGCGGTCAGCGCGCATAGCGCGCCGTTTTCGCCGGACGCCGAGAAGCGGTGTTCGTTCTTGATCCGGTCGTACAGGCCCCGCGCGCGGGCCGCGACCTCCTCAAAGCGCGGTGGCTCCGACAGCTGCGCGATGGTCACCGCGGCAACCGGCAGATACGTGGAGGCCCAGAACAGCCGCCGCAGCGTGCGATATGCCGTTAAGCTATCGTCCAGAACCTGCCCGGGATCGTCGGAGACGGCCAGCATCGCGAGGATCGGCAGCCGCGAAAGGCTCCGGAAGTTGGAGAAAAAGCCCGTTTTCTGTCGGAGCAGGTCCCGGCAGGCCACAAGGGCCGCCGTGTCCACGGCCATTCCCTTCGCTGTCAGGACGCCGGCGGCCGCAAGCTGCAAAAACCCGCCCTCCAACGGAAAAATGGATTTTACCCGGTTCCGGTTCTCGATCAACAGCATGCAGTCTTTCAGCGTTTGCTTCTTCATTCTCCGCCTCCGAAGCCTAATATAGGTTTACTTTTCACGGATAAAAAAGAAGACACAGCGTCCGTTCGGAACGGCCATGTCTAATTGGCAGGGGCAGAAGGACTCGAACCCTCAAGAACGGTTTTGGAGACCGCTATGTTACCATTACATCATGCCCCTAGAAAGTCAACACGCGAATTATAGCACACTGAAATATTGCGTGTCAAACAAATTGCGCAATGTATCGGTGCAGGTTCCAGTAGGCGATTTTGCCGACTTCCTCCTTACAGAACCCCTCGGCGAGCAGCGCCTGCATCAGCTTTGGGTAGTCCCGGCCCGAGCGCAGGTCCTGCGGATAATTCTGCATGCCGTCGAAATCGGAGCCGAGCGCGCAGCAGTCGACGCCGCCTATGCGCACGACGTGGCGGATCTGCCGCACGATGTCGTCGATGCACGCGGTCGTTCGGTCGGTGAGCTGCTTGTTGAAGAAATTGATGCCGACGACGCCGCCCTGGCGCGCGATCTCGCGGATGTGTGCGTCCTCGAGGCTGCGCGGCGACGCAAACACCGTCCGCGCGTTGGAATGCGACGCAAACGCCGGCCGCGACGCGCGCGACAGTACGTCGTCGATGCCGCGGTCCGACAGATGCGACACGTCGACCGCGACGCCGATGCGGTTCATCTCGTCGACGACCTCGCGGCCGATGGCGGTAAGGCCGCGCGCGTTGCGCTGCATCGCCGCGCCGGAAAGCTCGTTGCTCTCGTTCCACGTCAGCGTCATGGCGCGCACGCCGAGCTGGTGCAAAATGCGCAGCACGGACAGGCTCCCCTCGACCGCTTCCCCGCCCTCGACGGTCAGCACGGTCGCGATGCGGCCCTGGTCCGGCTGAAAGCTCCTGGTAAACGGCGTTAAAGCGGGGTTATTTTTCAGCATGCGCTGGTACGCGTCGATCATTGCGATGCACTGGTGCAGCGGCGAGGTACGGAGCGTCGTGTCGATCCAGCACGCGAAAAACTGCAGCGCGACATGGCCCGCGACCAGTTCCGGAATAGCCGTCACCTGGTCGCGCTGCCTTGTGTTGATGTCATAGCCGGATTGCACGGCGCCGTACAAAAAATCGCAATGCGCGTCCGCGACCGGAAAAGGCATGCTCCCCTCCCAAAAAAGGATGCGCAGTCGGGCGGGCGCATCCTTTTCGTTTAGCTGATGGAATTATTTGGCGTAGTCCACGGTCCGCGTCTCGCGAATGACGCTGACCTTGATCTGGCCCGGATACTCCAGCTCGGACTCGATCCTTTTGGCGATATCCTTGGCCATAACGACGGTGTCGCTGTCGTTCACCTTGTCGGGCTTGACGATGATGCGGACTTCCCGGCCCGCCTGGATGGCGTAGGAGCTCTCCACGCCGTCGAACGAGTTGGCGATCTCCTCGAGCTTCTCCAGACGCTTGATGTAGGTTTCGAGCGTCTCCCTGCGCGCGCCGGGACGGGCCGCGGAGATGGCGTCCGCCGCCTGCACGATGATGGCCTCGATCGTGGTCGGCTCAATGTCGCCGTGGTGCGCCTGAATGGCGTGCACGATCTGGTTGTTCTCGCGGTATTTCTTGGCCAGGTCCGCGCCGATCTGCGTATGCGGGCCCTCGACCTCGTGGTCGATCGATTTGCCGATGTCGTGCAGAAGGCCCGCGCGCTTAGCCAGCGCAATGTTGGCGCCAAGCTCGGCGGCCATGATGCCGGAGAGATGCGCGACCTCGATGGAGTGGTTCAGCACGTTCTGGCCGTAGCTTGTGCGGTATCGCATGCGGCCCAAATACCGGACGAGCTCGTGATGCAGGCCGTTGACGCCCGTGTTGAGCACCGCCTGCTCGCCCGCCTCGCGGATCGACGCGTCGACCTCCTTCTTGGCCTTCTCGACCATCTCCTCGATGCGGGCCGGATGGATGCGGCCGTCGAGGATCAGCTTTTCGAGCGCGATGCGCGCTACTTCGCGGCGAATCGGGTCGAAACCGGACAGAATCACGGCCTCGGGCGTGTCGTCAATGATCAGGTCGACGCCGGTCGCGGTCTCGAGCGCGCGGATGTTCCGGCCCTCGCGGCCGATGATGCGGCCCTTCATGTCGTCGTTGGGCAGCGGCACGACGGATACCGTCGCCTCGGCGACCTGGTCCGCGGCGCAGCGCTGGATGGCGAGCGAGATGATGTTGCGCGCCTTCTTGTCCGCTTCCTCCTTGGCCTTGGTCTCGATGTCGCGGATTAGGATCGCGGCGTCGTGCCGTGCCTCCTGCTCGACGTTGGCGAGCAGCATCTCCCTGGCCGCGTCCATGGACAGGCCGGAGATCTTCTCGAGCTCCTGCAGCTGCTGCGCGTGCAGCTTGTTCACCGCCTCGGTCTCGTTCTCAAGCTCCGTCTCGCGCTCCGCGATCGCGCGCTCGCGCTGTTCGAGCGAATCCATCTTCTTGTCGAGCGTCTCCTCGCGCTGGAAGATACGGCGCTCGTTGCGCTGCAGCTCCGCCCTGCGCTCCCGGATCTCCTTCTCCGCCTCGGAACGGGTCCGGTAAACTTCTTCCTTGGCCTCCAGAATCCGTTCCTTCTTGATCTCCTCCGCCTTGCGCGCGGCGTCGTCGTAGAGTTTTTTGACTGCGTCCTCGGCCTTGGCGACCTTGGCCTCGGCGACGTTGCGGCGGTACACATATCCAACGAAAAGTCCGATCAGCAGCGTGCACGCGGCGATCAGAATGGCTGTCCAAATCTGCATGTACGTTCTCCCATCTATATATAAATAAAATACCGCGCATCCTTCGCGCGGCTTCATATCAAAAAGAATATAGCTCTGCTATGATCAATCTATCAATGAATACACCGAAAGATGCATAATTTACCTAGTTAATTCTAAAACGCGTCTGTCAAAAAGTCAAGAACAATCCGGCAATTGTGGCCCTGCGCGGACAAAAGAACGCATAAAAATCCCGCCCGGTGTAAAAATCGTTTCGTTTTACGCCGGGCGGAACGCGGATTTTTTGTGCGCGCGGCTCAGTCCGAAGCCTGCGCGTCGACCCAGATGTCCATGCGCTCGCGCAATATGTTCATCTGCGCGGGGCCGTAATTCAGGTACTGCATCAGATATGCGCCCTGGTCGAACGCGTCGCCGAGGTCGTTTTCCGCCGAGCGCAGCATCTGCGCGAACTGGCAGTACCCGAGCGCGTAGCGGAAGAAATAGAACGGCGAGTCGATCGCGTGCTGGTAATAGACGCTGGCGATGGACTGCATGCCATAGGTGGTCAGGTACGATTCGATGTCCTCGAGCGACTCGCCCTGATAGTTGACCTTGATGCTGATGATCGCGGGCAAAATCGTGTTGATGACGAGCGAATTGTCGTACTGGATCGTGCACTGGTCGCGGTTAAACTCCGCCTGCCTTTCAATGAACAGCTCGACGGCCATCTGCGACCAGGCCTCCGCGTAGCCGCTGAGGCTCATCACGCGCTGCGAGAGCGAGAGGTCCGTCAGCGCGCGCTGGTAGACATACTGGTACAGATGCCCGGGGTACGTCTCGTGCGCGAGCGTAAACAGGATGGTGTCCGTGCTCGCGGACGGGTTGATGAGCACCTCGTTGTCCTTCCAGTCGTCGACGGCCGGGATCACGTACATGGCGGGGCTCGTCTGGCTCTCCAGCTCCTCGGGCACGTCGGAGACGGCCAGCGTATGCTCCGGGAGCGGGGCCAGCAGTCCGGCGGACAGATTCTCGAGATAGTCAAGATCGCCCGCCGTGTCGCCGGTCGTGATGTCCTTCTTCAGGTCGTCGAGCGCGTCCGGGTTCTCCATGGCGATCGTGGACATGGCGACGATCATGTTGGACATCTCGTCCTCGAGCAGCTGCAGCGCGTCCGCGGGGTCGAGCAGCGTGCTGCCCTCGTTCTGCATCCGCGCGGCGAAGTATTGGATTCCGTCGTCGCCGAGCGCGTACATGCCCTCCGCAGTGCGGCAGCTCGGCCGCAGCGCCTCGAGCCCGTCGCGCAGCGCGGCGTAGGCGT
>CAZIRB010000030.1:19782-21180 GCA_964541695.1 uncultured Oscillospiraceae bacterium | reverse complement strand
AAGAGCCGCCGAACGATTCGGGTTTCCAAAGGGCCTTCGGCCCTTTGGCGGGGTGCGGGGCGGCGCCCCGCATCCCAAAACCCGCCGCAGGCGGTCTCCCAGTCCCCGCCGCAGGCGGCGTACCCCCATCCCGCGCCCAAATCACCCGAGCGCGACGTCGAGGATCATCATGATGAGAAACCCGGCCATCACGCCCATGGTACCGACGTCGGAGTGCTCGCCGAGGTGCGCCTCGGGTATGAGCTCCTCGACGACGACGTAGAGCATGGCGCCGGCGGCGAACGCGAGCAGCCACGGCATAAACGGCGAGATAACGGAGAACGCGAGGACGGTGAGCATGCCGAATACGGGCTCGACAACGCCGGACAGGCTGCCGTAGAGGAAGGCTTTTCCGGTGTTCATGCCCTCCTGCCGCAGGGGCAGGGAGATGGCGGCGCCCTCGGGGAAGTTCTGAATGCCGATGCCGAGCGCGAGCGCGAACGCGGCGGCAAACGAAGCGCCTTGCGCGCCGCCGCCGTGCTGCGCGGCGAGCGCGAAGGAGAGGCCGACGGCCATGCCCTCGGGGATGTTGTGGAGCGTCACGGCCATTACGAGCAGCGACGTGCGCTTCATGGACGAATGCACGCCCTCGACCGCGTTCGTGCCGGGATGCAGGTGCGGAATGAGGCGGTCGAGGCCGTACAGGAACGCAATGCCGAGCACGAAGCCGCCGGCCGCGGGGATCCAGCCGATCTGCCCGCTCGCCTCGGCTTCCTCGATGGCCGGAATCAGCAGGCTCCAGACCGAGGCGGCGATCATGACGCCGGCAGCAAAGCCGAGGAACGCCTTCTGAAACTTTCCGCTCATCGACTTGCGGAACAGGAACACCATGGCCGCGCCGAGGGTCGTCATCAGGAAGGTGAACCCGGTGCCGGCGGCGGCGGACAGCAGCGCGTGGATCATAGCTTTGCCTCCAAAGGATTCGATGCGCCGGGGGCCGATGCGCGCTCCGGCAGTTATCCGTATCATACCATAAACTGGTCCCGGGCGGCCACCTTAGAGTAAAATGGGCGCGCGATGGAATTGCGGCGGCGCGGGCGATGGGTTACAATCCATATATGCACCGCGCATGTCCGGCCGAGGGACGCTGGCCGCGCGGGAAAGGGAGGAGCAGGCGATGCGGTATCAGAAGGCGCTCACGCTGAGCGGCGAGTTTATTAGAGAAAATATCATGGGCCCGAACCCCGCCAAGCTGCTTGAGGAGCTGCTCGCGCGGTACCCGATCCCGGCGGGCGCGACGGTGCTCGACCTCGGCTGCGGCAGGGGCGTCACGTCGATTCTGCTTGCGCGCGAGTACGGGCTGTACGTGTTCGCGACGGACCTGTGGGTGCCGCCGACCGAGAACCGCGAGCGGTTCGA
>CAZIRB010000030.1:16729-19682 GCA_964541695.1 uncultured Oscillospiraceae bacterium | reverse complement strand
ACGCGCTCGTCGCGCTCGGCCGCGCGCTTTCCATCGAGCGCGCCGGGGACGGCTGGCGCTTCGGTTGTTCGCAGGCGGAATTCGATGCGGTCTGGCGCGGATACTTTGATCTGGACACGGACTACGGCGCGCTCCGCGCGTTGATCGACCCGCAGGACGCGTATTTAACGCGCGCCGCGGCGTTCGGCGCGGGCATTCGTATGCTGCGGCAGGACCCCTGGGAGACGCTCGCGGCGTTCATCATCTCGCAGCGCAAGAGCATTCCCGCGATCCGACACTGCATCGAGGCGCTGTCCGCGTGCTACGGCGAGCCCGTGAGCGGCGCGGAAGGCCGCCGCGCGTTCCCGTCCGCGGAGCGGCTTGCCGCGCTCGAGCCGGACGGCTTTGCCGTCTGCTCGCTCGGCTACCGCGGCAAATACCTGTCGGCCGCCGCTCAGATGGCCGCATCGGGCCAATTGGACCTCGCGTCGCTGAACGCGCTGCCCGACGAGGCGGCTGCAAGTGCGCTGCGCGCGGTGCCCGGCGTCGGGGAGAAGGTGGCGGACTGCGTGCTGCTGTTCGGGTATCACAGGCTCTCGCGCTTCCCGCGCGACGTATGGATCAACCGCGTGCTCGAGCGCGAATATCCCGCGGGCTTCCCGGCCGAGCGGTACGCCGGCTGCGAGGGCGTGATGCAGCAGTATCTGTTCTACTATGCGCGGCGCGGGGAGCGCGCGGGATAAGGCTGAGAAAGCGGGCGGCGGGGCGGACGGAGAAGCGGGCGGCGGAAATAAGAAAGGGTCCCTGGCATGCCGGAAGCGGAGCACGGGACTGAGCCGAATCGAAGGCGCAGGCATTTGCGGCGCGGGGAACGGGTTTCGCGCTTTATTAGAGCTTTCGGACTGTGCCGCGGAAAGGGTGGGGGATGAAATGAAACTGGAACGCTACACCGCCATCGACGTCGAGACGCCGAACGGTTACGGCCGCTCGATCTGCTCGATCGGCATCGTGCACGTCGGGCCGGGCCGCGTGCCGCTTTACGCGCACTATCTGGTCAACCCGGACGACGAGTTCGACCTGCGGAACATCCTCGTCCACGGCATCCGGCCGGAGGACGTGGAGAACGCGCCTATGCTGCCGCTGCTGTGGGGAAAAATTGCGCCGTATTTTACGGGCGGCGTGCTGCTTGCGCACAACGCCCGGTTCGATCTCGGCGTCATCGGCCGGGCGCTCGAGCGCTGCAATCTGCCCGTGCCCGACATGCGCTACGTCTGCACGCTGGCCAAGTCCCGCCGCCACATCGAGCGCGCGGTGTTCGGCAGCCATCGCCTCGCGACGCTGTGCGGCGCGCTGGATATTCCGCTTGTCAACCACCACAACGCGCTCGACGACGCCAAGGCTTGCGCGCTTTTGTTTGAATACCTGCAGGACAAGTACGGCTTCGACGATGCGGACATCAGGACGTTCGCGTTCGACGACATGCCGGTCGCGCGCAGGCGCTGAGCCGAAACCGCTTTAAAACACCTGCGCACGCCGGGCGAGCGCGTCTTCCGGCAGATTTGCCCGCGGTCCGCGGCGGCGCAAAAAACACGGAGCCCGACCGTGTGGCCGGGCTCCGCGCGCCGGGAATATGAATCCGTATTACATGAATCCGAGCTTCTTGGCCTGCTCGAGGTACTGGGGGAGTTCGTCCATGGAGATGCTGACGTTGTGCTTCTTGGCAAAGGCCAAAAACTCCATCATGCTGACCTTGCCGTCGGCAAGAATCGCGGCCACCTCGGCCTGCAGGGCCTTGTCGGTCTCGTACTGCTTGACCAGATCTTCCACAGTCGCCATATCGCAAACCTCCTTGTTTGATAGCCTTAGTATACCAGAAACAGCCATAAATTGGAAGGAACGTTTTTGTGACGATGTCACAAACATGCAAAACCGTCGACCGCGGCCGCGCGCTACAAAAGCAAAAAAGGTCGAGCGGCAAGGACGGCGCATCCGTATACTGAGTCTGCAAGGGGGTGACGCGGGGCAATGCGGGAGCAGATCGAGGCCGTGCAGCGGATGCAGGACTATATCGAATCGCACCTCGGCGAACGGATCACGCCGGCGGATCTTTCGCGCGCGGCGCTGTACTCGCCGTGGTACGCATACCGGCTGTTCGTGCGCTTTCTGAACATGACGCCCGCGGACTATATCCGCAGGCTTCGGCTCTCGCGGTCCGCGCTGAAACTGCGCGACGAGAAGCGCCGCATCACGGACGCGGCCTTCGAGGCGGGTTTTTCCAGCGTGGACGGCTACCAGCGCGCGTTTCTGCGCGAGTTCGGCACGAATCCCGCGGAATACGCCAGGAGTCCGGTCCCGGTGCCCCTGTTCATCCCCTACGGCATCCAATATTCCGCAATTCGAAAGGAGACGAGGATGGAACAGACCCGATACGTGTTTATGCAGGTGGTCGAGCGGCCCGCGCGCAAGGCCATAATCCGCCGCGGTGTGAAAGCGGAGGACTATTTTGCCTACTGCGAGGAGGTCGGCTGCGACGTCTGGGGCCTGCTTGTGAGCATTCCCTCAATCTGCGGCGAGCCCGTCGGCATGTGGCTGCCGGAGCGGTACATCAAGGCCGGCACCTCGGCGTACGTGCAGGGCGTGGAGGTGGCGGAGGGCTACGACGGCGTTGTGCCGGACGGCTTTGACACAATCGACCTGCCCGCGTGCAAATACCTGATGTTTCAGGGCGAGCCGTTCCAGGAGGAGGACTACTGCCAGGCGATCGACGAGATCTGGCAGGCGATCGACCGCTACGACCCGTCGGTCATCGGGTACGCGTTCGACGCGGAGAACCCGCGCATCCAGCTCGAGCCCATCGGCACGCGCGGCTATATCGAGCTTGTCGCCGTCCGGCAGACGGGGAAAGCGCGGTAGGTCCGGCGCAATGGGGGGAAGAAAGAAGGGGGCGGCCGAAAGGCCGTCCCGGGTTTTTGGG
>CAZIRB010000030.1:5813-16629 GCA_964541695.1 uncultured Oscillospiraceae bacterium | reverse complement strand
CTCGCCACGCTAAGCAATCCTCGCCTCGACGCCGGTCACGGCCTGCGGCAGCAGGTCGGACAGCCGGTTCTCCGACGAAAGCCAGTCGACAACAAGGCTATGCGGCACGATCACCGGCATGCGCGCGTGGATGTGCGCAATGTGCGGCGCGGCCTCGCGCGTGAGGATGACAAAACCCGGCAGCGGCTCACTGCCGCTTTTGATGTACAACCCGCCCAAGTACAGCGGCTTATCGTCCGGTCCGTAAAACGCGTACCGGATCTTCTTTGACCCATCCTTGAGCCACTCGAAATAACCGCCCGCGGGCACGAGGCAGCGGCGCTCGGCGGCGCTTTGGCCAAACAGCGGGCTTTGCGAGGCGGTCTCGCTGCGCGCGTTGATGACAGGCGTCCCGCGCGTCGGGTGCAGCAGGCTCCAGCGCATGGGGAACGCGCCGCGCGCGCGGCTTTTGCCCGTCGCGATCACCGGCGCGATGTCGGTGGGCCGGACTTGGCCGCTTGTGCGCAGCTCTGCGCCAAGGCGCAGAGCGCGCAGCAACGCCTCGTCCAGCCATCCGTCGTCGAGCAGCTCGTCGAGACTGTCGTCCGAAAGAAAATACCGTCCGCACATACGCGCTCCCGCCTTTCACGCCCGGTTCACTTGGCTATGCCTTCGGCGCGTCGGTAACACGCGGCTCAGCGGCTTTTTCTCCGCCCGCGCCGCACAACCGCATCTCGGGCACGCTCATGAAACGCTTATCCGTGGCCCATCGTCTGACCGCAAAGCTATGCTTCCGGCGCGTCGGTAACACGCAGCTCAGCGGCTTTTTCTCCACCCGCGCCGCCTGCCGCATCTTCGTCGCAACCGCGGGAACCCATCCTGCGCCGCCGCATTTTCAACGTCCCCGCGGGAGCCTATCCGCGCGTCCGCCGCCCATTCCCCAAGACCGTCTCTCCACTCCTGCCGCAGCCTCCCGCTTCACCGCCGCCCTACTCGTCCGCGTCTCCGCCGCCCTCCGGCCGCTTCATGACGCTCGCGTAGGCGATCGCGTTTTTGCCGTACCGGCTGCGGATCGTGTCCACGACGCCGTCGAGCTTCTGCCGCTTTTCGCGCTGTTCCGAAACGCCGCCGAACAACTGCAGCTGCTCCGCGCAGCGGTCGGTCAGGTTCTCCGCCGTCACGGTCAGCATGCGGACCGGCGCATTTAGAAACCCCGCGCGCTCCACGACGGCGACGGCCGCCTCGTAGAGCTCGTGCGTGACGTTGGTTGGCGCGGGGAGCTTTTGCTGGCGCGAGATCGTCTTAAAGAACGGGTCGCGCATCTGCACCTGCACGGTCGAGCAGTAGAGCTTCTGCCGCCGCAGCCTTGTTCCGACCTGGTCGCTCAATAGCAGCAGCGCCGGACAGACCTCGTCCCGGCCGACTAGATCGTGCGCGTACGTCGTGCCGCAGCCGACGCTCTTGACCTGCTGCGCCTCGCGCCGCGGCTTGACGGGGCTTGTGTCCAGGCCCGACGCGTATTCCCAGATCGTCTGGCCGGAGCGGCCGAGCAGCGCGATCATGCGCTCGCGCCCGGCCTCGGCGATCTGGCCGATTGTGCGGATATTGTCGTCGAGCAGCCGCTCGGCGGCCACTTTTCCCACGAACATCATGTCGCGCGCGGGCAGCGGCCAAAGGATATCGCGGTAGTTTTCGCGCGTGATCACGGTTGTGGCGTCCGGCTTTTTGTAGTCGCTGCCGAGCTTGGCGAATATCTTGTTGAACGACACGCCGACCGAGATCGTGATGCCGATCTCGTCGCAGATCCTTTTGCGCAGCTCGTCCGCGACCTTCGCGCCGGAGCCGAACAGGTGCAGGCTGCCGCTGATGTCCAGCCACGATTCGTCCACGCTGAACGGCTCGACGAGGTCGGTATATTGCTCGTAGATGTCGTTGATGCGTCCGCTGTACAGTTCGTACAGGCCGTGGTGCGGGGGAACGAGCACGAGCTGCGGGCATTTCTTTTTCGCCTGCCAGACCGTCTCGGCGGTCACGACGCCGAATCGTTTGGCCAGCTCGTTTTTGGCCAGTATGACGCCGTGGCGGCTGCCGGGATCGCCGCAGACGGCCATCGGCACAAGTTTCAGCTCCGGCCGGTCGATGGATTCGACCGACGCAAAATACGCGTTGCAGTCGCAGTGGAGTATCGTGCGGTCCGCCAAACCGCGATCCCCCCTTTCCGGCCGGTCGATATTATGGAACGGCGCCGCGTCCGTTGGGCACTAAAACCCTCGTCAGCCGCAGGCCTCGCCGAACAGGTACAGCACGTACAAGATTAAAAAGATCAAAAGCGCCCGGACCCAGCCGCCGCCGGAACCCTTGCCGCCGCTGCCGTCTCCGCCGCTCCCGCCGCCGTAGATGCGATCATGCGCCCGCATGTATTGCACGTATCCGGTAAGCCCCTTGCCAAAATAGCCGTAATCGTCTTTCATGGCATACCTCGTCCGCGTTTTTTCCGGCGGTTTCGGCCCCGGCGGAAAACGCGCCGGTCAAGACCATTATACCACAGGATGCGCGCAATCTGTACGGTCCGGGCCTGCTGGAACGGAGCGGAAACGGCGGCGGCCGTGCGATTTTGCGCGTCCCGCATGCCGAGCCCCGCGCGCGCATGCCCGCGCCTCCCGCATCCGTGCCCTATACGAGCTTCAGCGCGCCCATCGGGCAGACGCGCACGCACTTGCCGCAGCGGGTACACGCGTCCGCATCCACGACGGGCGCGGCAAAGTCCGCTTGGGACAGCGCCTTCGCTGGGCAGGCGGCGACGGCTGGGCAAGCGTGGTTCTGCGGGCAGCGCGCGGGGTCGACGGTGAGCGTCCGGACAGCCGCTTCCGCGGGGTCGGGTTTTGAAAAGGTGAACGGCATATCGATTCTGACCTCCGAAGATTCTTTTTACCGGCTATCATAGCGGTCCGCGCCGCCGCGGTCTGTGACAAGCGCACATTACATGTCTGTCACAAAGCGGCGCGCCCGGCTTAAAATCCGCGGCCGTTACGCTTGCACTCGCATACCCGAAGCGATATAATAAATAAACAAAGGAAATTTGTGCAAAATTATGCATTTTTGATCAAGCGGGCTTGGAGGAGGGCGGCATGGACTCGTTTTTCGGAACGGCTACCGACTGGCAGACTCTGATTTCCAAGCTGAACGATGTTTACGCGTCACACGTTGTGTTTTCCGAAGCGAACCAACCCGTCGAAATCCATATCCTGGCGAGCGACCGGCGCAGCCCCAAGGCCATCGTGCGCGACGTGCAGTCCGCGCTCTCGGCGCGCTACGGCGTCGAAGTGGACTACCACATCATCAGCGTCGCGCAGATATCGGATAGATTGCCGGTCGGCCCGGGCGGGCGGCTGACCTACGCGGGCTTCGAGTTGCACACGCTGCTCAACGAGTTTGAGGTCACCGTCACGCTGTCGCGCGGAGGGGTGCAGTACGCCGGCAAATCGTCCGGCAGCACGCTGCCGTTCGCGCGCAAGCGCGCGATCGCCCTTGCGACGCTCGACGCGGTCAAGGCGTACACGGGCGGCACGGCGTTCTTTGAGCTGGGGAGCATCGACCTGCTCCATTCCGGCGGGCGGCAGATTCTGATCACGCAGGTGTACTGCGTGCCGGATTGCAAGCCGCTCATCGGCTGCGTGTACGCCGACCAGGACGCGGACGCGGCCGTCGCGCAGAGCGTGCTCGACGCGATCAACCGGAAGCTTGAGGTATATACGCAGGGGGAATAGCGGGGACAGCGCAGCTTGAAAACTTAACAGGTCCGGCAAGAGCGTAGCGGATATAGCCTGCCCGTTAGCGGAGGGCAGAGTTCCGGAGAAGGAGGCTATATCCATATGAAGAAAATTCTCATGGCGCTTGCTTCCCTCGCGGCCCTCGTGCTCGCGAGCGGCGCGTTTTTCTATATCAGATAGTTTGGTATAGGCGACAAGGCCATCCACATCTTGGCCACTGCCGGACCTGTTAAGTGTTTAACGCGGCGGAGGAACGGGACAGAACGGGAATGCAAGAAAAAAAACGGCAGCAAATTTTAATGGCGCTGGTCAACCTGTGCGGGATCGCGCTGCTCAGCTTCAGCGTATACCGCTCCGCCGCGCTGTACGCGGACGCGTCGACGCGCGTTTCCATGATCGCATACAGTGCCGTGATGCTTGTTATGCTGCTCGTCTGCCACATGCTGCCCATCTATATCACGGCCGACAAGACCATGGAGATCAGCTTCGTGCCCGTCGTGGCCTGCCTGGTGACGAAGGGCATGTACCTGGCCGTGTCGCTGTACGCGCTCTCGTCGCTGCTCGTGTTTTTGCAGGACCCGGTCACGCACAAATATTACTCGCCGTGGTCGCGCTCGCCGCGGACGGAGCTGTACAACGTCTGCAACGTGCTTACCGGCATCTACCTTGGCGGCCTGGTCTACAACGCGATCGAACCCGCCGCGTCGGTGTTTACCTGGAGCGTCGTCGGGGCGGCCGTCGCGTTCTCGTGCGCGGCGATCCTGTCGAACCTCTTCTTCTTCCTGCTGTACTTCCGTTTAAGCGGGCAGGGGCGCTTCTTTGCGCTTTTGCGCGATAACATCGGCGGCATCATCCCGAACATCGTCTGCACGATCCCGCTGGGCCTACTCATCGGCTATATGTTCACGCAGCCGAACGGCTATCTTTGGATCGCGCTGTTTATGGGGCCGCTGCTTCTGGCCCGCTACTCGTTCAAGATCTATCTCGACAGCCATACGATGCTGCTAAGGACAATCGCCTCGCTCGTGCAGGCGATCGAGGCCAAGGATCCGTACACGCACGGGCATTCGCAGCGCGTGGCGTACTTCAGCAGCGAGCTATGCCGGGCGCTCGGTTGCTCCAAGCGCTTTACGGACCACGTCAAGATGGCCGCGCTTTTGCACGACACCGGCAAGATCGGCGTCGAGGACGCGATCTTGCGAAAGCCCGGCCCGCTGACGGAGGAGGAGTTCGACGCGATCAAGCAGCATCCCGTCGTCGGGCGGCGGATTCTCGAGAGCATCGCGCTGCCCGCCACCGTGACGGACGCCGTGTTGTACCACCACCGCCGCTACGACGGCAAAGGTTACCCGTCCGACGCGGACACGGCCCAGGAGAAGCTTCCGCTCTCCGCCGCGATACTGGCCGTGGCGGACTGCTACGACGCGATCATCTCGGACCGGCCGTACCGCAAGAGCATGACGAAGCAGCAGGCCCGGCAGATTCTGCGCGAGGTCGCCGGCACGCAGCTCGACCCCAAGGTGGTCGCCGCGTTCCTGGCCATCGAGCCGAACCTCCGGCCCGACGAGGCCGAAAAGCTGCTGCTGTACACGGTATGATCCTGCTTTTTGCCGCTGCGCTCGGGCTTCTTGCCGGCCTTATGAGCGGCGGAAGCGTCAAAAACCTTGCGCGATACCCGCTGCGCGGCGCGTTCCTTCCGGTGCTTGCCTACGTTGTCAAGCTTGGCGCGGCGGCCCTGTTTAGGCCGCAGACCGGCGCTGTCGCGGTCTGCGTGCTGCAATACGGGCTGCTGTTTGCTTTTTTGGCGCTGCACGTCCGGCGGCCGGTCTGGCCCACGGTGGCGGGGGCGGGCGTATTGGCTAACTTTCTCGTAATATTGCTCAACGGCGGCCGCATGCCGGTGTCCGCCGCGCTGCTTGCCGACGGCTCGGAACGCGCCGCGCGGCTTGCCGCGGGGGAAATCTACGCGTACGCGGCCGCGGACGAGGCGACCCGGCTGCCATTTTTGGGCGACGTGCTGCGGCTCGGGCCCTCCGGCGCGGCGCTCGGCTACGCCAGCCCCGGCGACCTTTTGCTCTGCGCGGGCGTAGCGATTCTGTGCTTCCAGATGGCGCGGTACCGCGGCGCGGCGGAAAAGGCGGGGTAAAAGGGCGGGTTGTAGCGAGAGACGGCGGGGCTGGGGCGCGAGACGGCGGGGCTGGGGCGTAAAAGAGCGGGTCGATGCGTGAGACGGCGGGACCGATGCATTGAAAGCGCGGGGCGTACCCCGCGTTTTTTTGTTTGGTTCGAGGATAAGAGCCGCAGTTTAAAGCTTCATTGGAGAAATGCCAGCGCGCGGTTTCGGCGGGACGGGAGCCCGGCCGCGGGAAGCGCGTTTTTTGTGCGCATGCGCTGGTTTCGGCGGGACGCAAGTCCGGCCGCCCAAAGCGCGCCTTTTTTATGCGCGGGCGCTGACCGCCGGGCGGCGGCGTGCCGCGTCAGTCAAGGAAGCACACGTCCGGGGCAAACGAAAATACCTTGGCCGTTTTTGCCGAAAAGTCGACCTCGTAGCCCGTGCCGTCCGCGTGGAAGAATCCGCTCGTAACGTCGATCCGGACATAGCGCATGTTCGGGTCGGACTCATCGTTGTGCCGGTCGTACCAGTCGGCGAACACGCCGCGCAGCCTCTCCCGGATCGCGCCGTTGCCCGCGTCGAGCGGGTGCCCGATGGAGTGCGCCGCGCCGAGGAAGCGGCTCGTCCGGTTGCACAGCGCGACGGCCGGGTTTTCGGCGATCTCGCGCGCCTTGCGGGATTCGCCGTAGGTGACCGCATAGAAGCTCCCGTCCTCGTAATATGCGTCGATATACCGGGACGAGGGCGCGTTGTCCTTGGCCGTGGCCAGCACGAACTGCCGGTCCTTGCCGAACAGCTTCTGCATCTCCAAAAGTGCCTGTTGATACGGTTCCATGCAAGGTTCTCCTTCCATATTGTTCCTGCCGTTTGCCTGCGGGGGGGCGGGTCCGTCGCGCCGCGCCGGGCCAAAAGAGCCCCGCGCAGTGTGATATTGTCACGCAGCGGCATTGAAAAATGCGCGCCGGCTTAGTAAGATGAATTTGGAAGCCGAAGGGGTCGGAAGGTTGGATTTGATCAGTCGCCATCCGCCGGCGCGGGCCGCCCGCAGCCGTTTCCAAATAAATAGTAACGCATAAAAAGGAGGCAATGCAATGGAAGAAATGAACGTACACAGAATGCCGCTGATCGGCGATCCCGCGCCTGCGTTTACGGCCAAGACGACGCAGGGGGACATCCGGTTCCCGGACGACTATAAGGGCAAGTGGGTGATCCTGTTCTCGCATCCGGCGGACTTCACGCCGGTCTGCACGACGGAGTTTATGACGTTCGCGTCGATGATGAATGAGTTTAAGGCGATGAATACGGAATTGATCGGCCTGTCCGTCGACTCGCTCTATGCGCACATCGCGTGGCTCCGCAAGATCAAGGAGCTCGAGTACAAGGGCATGAAGAACGTCGAGGTGACGTTCCCGCTGATCGAGGACATCCGCATGGACGTCGCCAACAAGTTCGGCATGATCCAGCCGGGGCAGTCCAGCACGCAGGCCGTGCGCGCGGTCTTCGTGATCGACCCAAAGGGCATCATCCGGCTGATCCTGTACTATCCGCTCTCGACCGGCCGCAACTTCGACGAGATCCGCCGCGTTATCCAGGCGCTGCAAAAAGCGGACAAGGACGGCGTGGCGACGCCCGCCGACTGGCGCCCCGGCGACGATACCATCGTGCCGACCGCCGGTTCCTGCGGCGTGGCCAAGGAGCGTATGGAGACGCCCGCGGAGGACGTCTACTGCCTGGATTGGTTCATGTGCTTCAAGAAGGAGAAGAAATAGCGGAATCATCGGCCGCGCCGGGCAGGTTGCCGGCGCGGCCGAAGCGCGCATAATAACCCTGTGATTTTGAGAAAGGAGAGGTTTCGTATGCCGGAGTTTGGAAGTCCCTTTGCGGGGATGAAGAAGGATCGCAAGATGACCCACGAGGAGCTGATCCGCGCGATCCGGTTCATGGTCGCCGCGGAATACGAGGCGATCCAGCTGTACATGCAGCTCGCCGAATCGACCGACAACGCGCTCGCGATCGACGTTTTGACGGACATTGCCGACGAGGAGCGCGTGCACGCGGGCGAGTTTCTGCGCCTTCTGCACGAGCTCGCGCCCGACGAGGAAAGGTTCTATCGCGAGGGTGCCGAGGAGGTCGAGGAGGAGATCGAGAAACACAAGGGCAAGTAGCGGGCGCTGCCCGCTGAAATCGGCCGGGGGCGGGGAACCGCTCCCGGTTGTTTTTTGGGGGGAGCTGGGTTTTGGACGGATGTAGACGGCTGGATGATCCGAGAGCTTTTTCGGGGGCTTTACCCCCGAACCCCCACCCAAGGGACACGTCCCTTGGGAATCCCAAATTGCTCCGCTAATTTTTGCGCGCAATCCGAGAATCTAGGCGCGTTGCACTTTTGTAACCTTGGTCACCTATCCGAGAACGCCCCGTTTCAGGGCGTTCCCGATGAAGGGTTTCCAAAGGGGGCCGAAACCGTGCGCCGCCGGTGGCGGATGAAGCGAAGCCAGCCCAGTGAGCAGGGGAGCGCGGGCCCAAAGGGGCGTGCGCGACCATTGCGAACTGCGGGGAAGCCCTCGAACGTTCCCATTTCCAAAACCGTCCCCCGCGTTTCACGGTCGCCGGCCCCGCCCGCATATGATTTAAAAAAAGGGTGAGGAGGCGGCGGCACATGCGGACAAAGCGTTACGACCGCGAGAAGGCCGTGGCGTATGCGCACAAGTGGGCGATGGCGCGCAACCCGGCGTACTATGATTTTCAGAATCTGGGCGGCGACTGTACAAACTTCGCGTCGCAGGTGCTGTACGCGGGGGCGGGCGTGATGAACTTTACGCCGACGTTCGGCTGGTACTACCGCGGCGTGGGGGATTACGCGCCCGCGTGGACGGGGGTGGAGTACCTGTACCGGTTCCTGACGAAGAACCTCCGGGCCGGGCCCGTCGCGGTGGAGGCGGAGCTTATGCGCGCGGAGCCGGGGGACGTCGTACAGCTCGCGTTCGAACGGGGGTTCCAGCATACGCCCGTGGTCGTATCGGTCGGCAACCCAGCAGCCCCGGAAAACATCCTCGTTGCCGCGCACACGTACGACGCCGATAACCGGCCGCTGAAAAGCTACAACTATACCCGCGCGCGGCTGCTGCACATTACGCACGTCAACGCGTGGTAAAAGGGCGAAAAAAACAGCCCCGCGAGGGGCTAGTTTACGTTGCATTGTTTGCTGTCCACAGGCGGCCGGCCGGGGGTTTGCGTGTCTGGCCCGCATGCCCGACGAAAATTCCGCGCGCCCGCGCGCAAACACACAAGGACGCAACCGCCAGACCGTGCAGTCACTGCCGGCCTGCGTGGTTGGCATGCGTAACCCACTAAAATTCAGCGCGTTCGTTCTGCACACAAACATACAAGCGCGAGGCCGCCAGGCCGGACAGTTTTCGTTGGCCCGCGTTGTTGGCCGACATCACCGATCAAAACTCAAACACGCCCGCCCCGCGCGCGAGCCCGTAATCGCGCACCCGCTAAGCCGTATAATTCTTAATGGCCCGCACGGCCCGAAAGGTCAGCCATTTGCTCGGAGCGCCCTGGGGTCCGAACGGAATCAGCAGCCGGTCGCTGTTGTAGACGTTCTCGACGTTCCATCGGCCCATGTCGTCCTGCTTGGACAGGATGAGGCGGAACGCGTCGTCCATGCGGCGGTCCCGTATGCCCAGGCCGGCCAGGATGTCGAATATTTCCAGCGCGTCCGTCTGGTACATGAGCGGGAAGCCAAACTTCAGCCATCCGGGCTTTGCGGTCTTGGCCGTGTCGTGGCTGCGCCTGTAGATATGGTGCAGCAGCATGAACTCGGCCGCCTTTTGTATGGTATCGTCGATGGCGTTCGTTCGCTGTTCAGGCGGGATGGCGGCAAGCGCCTTGAGCGCCTTGACGACGCCCATATGGCAGGTGTGCCTGCCCCAGCACATCTCATAGCGGTCATACGGCGGCACCTGCGGGTCGACCTCCGTGCCGTCGTTGAACCGCATGTACCGCGTGAGCCAATCGATTCCCTTTTGCAGGCGCGGATCGCCGAGGTAGCCGAACCGGATCAGGATCCACACCATATTGCCGGTCAGGCAGGGGATCACCTCGCTGATCCGGCCGCCGCCTGCCTTTGCGGACGCGTTTTGCGCAAATCCGCCGTCATTCGTCTCCTGCGAGAACTTCAGCAGGTACTCGCATTGCTCCGCTATCTGCGCATTGCGTTCCGCACCCAGCTCCGCGAGCGTGATGAGCGACCACACCAACCCCTTGTATTTATTGGTGTAAAAGCGCGGATAGGCGTCGCGGTATGCGGGCTCCTGCTGCAGGGCGAGCATGGCGGGGACCATGCCGGACCGCTGGATGGCCTGCCGTGCGGCACGCACGTCCGCGTCGTTCTCCGGTCGCCCGCAGATCTGCAGGAGGGTAAAATAGCGTACGGACGGATTGTTCTCCTCCAGCAGCCAGCCGGTCGGATTCGCTCTTAATAGCGTTTGCCATGTGTCGATCATATGCCGCCTCACTCCGTATTTGCCGGTCGTGTTTGTTTAAAGATTTGCCTCATATGGAGTGCCCGCTCCGCCGGCGGCGAACTTGTTTTGTGAAACGGCCAAGATATGCAAAACGCAGGGAAAGCCCTATCATTCCGGATGGTCCGGCCCGATAAAATAATTGTATGGTCCGCGGCGGGCGTTGTCAAGAATTGGCGGCGGAACCCGGCGCGTTCCCCGCGTGCAAAAGAGAAAAGCGGCCGGGGAACGGACGTTCTTTTCTTTCCGGAAAGAAAAGAACCAAAAGAAAGTCGGGAACAGTTCCGTGGGCTGCCCGCTATTTCCTTAGCTTTCTTTTGCTTCTTTTTCTTTCGCGAAAGAAGAAGAAAAACCCGGCACCGCTCCACGCACAAAAAGCGGCCGGGGAACGGACGTTCTTTTCTTTCCGGAAAGAAAAGAACCAAAAG
>CAZIRB010000030.1:0-5713 GCA_964541695.1 uncultured Oscillospiraceae bacterium | reverse complement strand
CCCGCTATTTCCTTAGCTTTCTTTTGCTTCTTTTTCTTTCGCGAAAGAAGAAGAAGCAGAAAAAACTGCGTGTGGATCAGCCAACCCCCCGCGGTCAGTCCGCGTCCGAAACCGTGTGATTCACCCGGATGATCCGCCAGTCGTCCCGCTCCGGCCGGTATTCCATCTCCGTGATCCCGCAAAAGTCGATCCAGAACCGGTTCCTCCGGTACGGCGGCAGCCCCAGTACGAGGCAGGCGAGCAGGCGGATGTAGCCCTCGTGGCTGAACAGCAGCACGTCCCGCCCGTTTTGAATGATGTCCGCGAGCAGCGATTGCTGCCGGGCGTGCACCTCCGCGCCGTTTTCGCCGCCCGGGCACCGGACGTCCTTCGTGCAGCTGAAGAAGTCCGCGTAGAATTCCGGGTATTGCTCCCGCATCTGCGCCTCGGACAGGCCGTCGACGAGACCGGCGTCGATCTCGTTCAGCCGCCGGTCGACGATCGGGACAAGGCCCTTTTGCTCGGCCACATAGCGGGCGGTCTGCTTGGCGCGCAGGTATTCGCTCGTGTAGATCGCGGAAACGTCGATCGGTTCAAAATAGGCGCAGAGCCGCGCCGCCCGGGCCTCGCCGGGCTCGCTCAGCGGCTGGTCCCGCTGTCGCAGGATCGGGTTAAAATAAGCGCCCTCCGCTTTGTCGCCGTGCCGCACAATATAGATCCGCATTGTCCCCCTCCGGTCAAAATCCGTTTCACCATTATATAACGACGCAAGGCTCCCCGCCGCGCTTGTTCGCGGGAACCCCGCTTTTATCAATCAAACATAAACCGCTTTCAATGCGGCTGCGGCAGGTCAAATTCGGCAAAATACCCGCGGTATGCCTCAAATTCCTCCGGCGAGACGCGGGAAACGAAGCTCGGATGGCTACGGATCACATGCTCGTCCAGCTTATTGTACATGACGATCTCCCGCGCGGTCAGGTCGGGGGAGAACTGCTCGAAGAACAGATGGTAAGCTTCCCCGCTCGGCTCATAAACAAATCTTTCGACGCCCATGCAGCCCGTCTGATAGTCCTTCCACAGCCCCTGCAGCGAACCGGGATACCGGCCGTGCTCCGCATAATACGCCTCCAGATCCCGTATCAAGGCGGCGCTTCGGCCGATGGCGCGGTTTATGCTGTAGCTTTCGGCGGGAGCGATGCACGCGCACCGAACGGCGATAACGACGGCCGGGACGATCGCCAGATAGAGCGGAACAAAGCGGATCCTTTGAGCGGCGGAGTCCTTCGTTCGCCGGATCCGGGCGATGATTTTTAAAAATACGATGTACGCAAATACGGCAGGCAGGGCGATGCCGAGCGTCAACGAGCCCCTGAAGCTGCCGATGCCGCCCCACGCGGAGACGGAGGAGGCGATCACGACCAAGCACAGCGCCACCAAGGCCGCGATGGCAAAGCGGGCGCTTTTGGACGGAGTGGTCTCTCTTTTTTTGCGCCGCGCCCGTTCGTACAGCAGCCACGAAACGCCGATGGGAACGAGCGGCAGTGAAACAAAGCCCGCGATCTGCACGACGGCGGAGAGCATCATCGCCAAATGGTCATACTCGCCCGGAAAATAGGGAAGGAACGTCAAAAGGATGGCCAGCAGGCAAACGGCGACGATAGAGATACCGTGCGGCCAAAGGCCCGGTATCAGAGGTTTGTTTGCTCCCGAAGGAACCGCCGCGCTCTCGCCAAGCTCCATGCTTTATTCGCCTTTCCATTCGTTTGCAACCGGCGCCGCATAATATGGAACCATGCACGCTATGCATGCGCCGAGCGCGCGCCGGGGCGCTTTTTGTCCGCTTTTGCCGCGTACCCGGGCGCGTTGCCCGCCCGGTCGCTCGGCGCGCGCAAATCGCGCCGTCAGTTAAGCGTGCCGGTCAGCGTTCCGGAAAACGCGTCGTCGCCCGGATGGATTCCGATGTAGGCCTTTACCTGCCCGCCGGTGATCAAAAAGCAGACGTCGGCCGGCATATCGTACGCCTCGTCGGATATGGAGCCTTCGCCTTCGCTGCGGTACCCATGGAGATGCGCCCACGCGTGATTTCGCATGACCATGTCGATCGTGCCGATCGCCATCTGATCCGCCTTTGCCGGCACGCTGCCCCAGCGCGCTTCGCAGTCCGCTTCGTTGAACTTGACGACCTCGAGGCTGGCGGAAGCGGCCTCGATCGTGTAATCCAGATAACCGGCGTCGAACGTCTCCTCCGGGTTGGCCGCCTCCAGCAGCCGCTTCAGCTCCGCTTCGTCCATGGCGCTCGTGTACAGGATCTTGCCGGTATAGACGCCTGTGGCGTCCTTGCCGCCGGCCTTGTTCATCGAGACGTAGAGGTTGACATGGTAGGTGGCGCCCGCGACGGTGAGCGTGACGGAATCGTCCACGCTCAGCACCCAATCGGCGTTGCCGGCCGTAGCCGTGGGCGTCGGTTTCTGCGTGGGCGTCGGCGTGATGGGGATGAGCGGCGCGAGCTCGGAGGAAGGCGCGGGGGTCGCCGTGATGGGAATGAGCGGCGCGATCTCCGTGGTGGGCGTCGGCTGCAGCGCCTGCTGCGCGCCCGAAAGGAAGCCGGTCTTGGCGGGGCCCGCGCAGCCCGCAAGAAGCGCGATAAGCAGCAGCGGCAGTACGACCGACAGCGCAAAGCGTTTTCCGTTCATGTTCAATCCCCCTTCGGTTGTCACTTAATTATCATCATAAGAATGCAAATCAACGAAAATGAACTTGCCCGCACCCTGCCGCAGCATCTTTTTTATTATAATGCACGGGGGACCGGCAGTAAAGATATGCTATAAGCCCGGCCGGGTCAGAGCCCGGCGGACCGCCGCCCGCCATGGCGTTTTGCGCTGTTCGGCTACTGCTCGTCGAGCGCCTGCGTAATCAGCGACGAGGCGATCCGCAGCGCATGGATCCTGTTTCTCAGCAGCGTCCGCTGCGAGACGCCCAGCGTCGGCTTTTCCTGCACTTTTTCGCACTTATAGATCATCGAAGCGATCGCGCGCAGCGCTTCATTCAGCTCCTCTTTGGTAAACCGTTCCATAGTAACCTCCAACCTCCGTGTATGCGATCCGTTCCGGCGGCCCCGCTTCCGTGGCGCGATAGGGCGGGGAAGCCGCAAGCGCCGGTTCTTGACCGGATTATATGACTATTATATCAGAAGCGGTGTATCGCCGTCGCCGCCGCGTAACCGCCGTGCCAGCATGTCCCAGTCCTGCATAAAGAGGCGCATCAGGTTCGGCCGCCGGCGAACCGCCAGCGGGTGATAGGAGACCATGCAGGGATAGCCCAGTATACCATGCCAAGCGCCCCGCAGGTCCTTGACGTGCGCCTCGGGGTCGTCAAACATCGACTGCACGACCGTGTCCCCGAGGCATACGAGGTATTTTGGGCGCAGCGCGTTGATCTGCCGGACGAGGAACGGTTTGCTGAACGCGCGGACCTCCGCCCTGTGATAGCGGCGCAGGGGCCTGCATTTGAGCAGATAGGTCAGGTAAACGTCGTCCGGCGACAAGTTCGCCCGATGGATCGCCTCCTGCAGCGTTTGCCGCGTCCCGCAGACGTATTCGGCGCCGTCCTTGTCCTCGCGCGCGCCGGGGTTGTCCAGTATCACCAGAACGGGCGCGCCGGGGTTACCCTCCCCCCAGATCACGCGCGACCGGTTTGTGCAGATTTCGCATTGCGCGTAGCGCGCGGCCTCCGCAGGCGACGTATCCTCCGGCCAGACCGCCGGCTCAAAGCGAGGGTCCATATCGGTTTCTCCCAGGCCCGCCGGAATATTAAGGCGCGGTTTTTGCCCGGCCCGGCGCGCGGCATGTTTTATTATGCCGCCCCGATTTCAAAATGTTTGACACGCGCCCGGTTTTGGCATATATTGGTGCCGCGCAGATGGGAAATACCGAATGGGGAAGGAAATTGCTCAATATGGATTCACCGGGCAAACTGTATGCGTTTTTGGCTCTGCTCCTGCTGCTGCCCACGCTGGCGTTCGGCGTATGGCTTCATTTTGCGGGCAAGCCGTACGGCAACGCGCTCTTTACGCTGCACAAGCTAGCCGGCCTCGCCACCGCCGTTTTGAGCGCGCTGTTCGTTTTCCGCGCGCTCAGGAGCGTCCCGCCGACGGGCGCGATCGTGATCCTGCTGATCGCCGCGGCGCTGGCCGTACTGGCGCTGTTTGCCTCGGGCGCGTGGATGAGCGCGGGCAGCGGCCCGCTCTCGCTCCCAAAGGTCATGCACATTATTGCCACGGTCGTGTTCATCCTCGCCTGCGGGGGAGCGGTTTTTCAGCTTCTCGGCAGGCTGCGATAGCCCGCTTCGCGGGCTTTGGGGCGGGCGGCGCGGCGGAGGGGCTTACATCTTCGCCGTGCGACGCTCCCCATGCGCGGTAATATGATAAGCTATTGCGGTTGTGCGCCGTGCAACGCTCGCGCGAGCTAGAGGAATGGCGTCACATCCGTATTTTGCTGTCGAAATACTGTTCCGTAAAATGGATTTGTTTTTTGATTTCCTCCATTAAAAAGCCAATGAAGCTTGTCTTTCTCGGTTGCATGCCTTATCGAAAACATATTTGGCCTTCCGAATGCATCTTTTGCTGTAATGGCAGCTGACATTTACATAAAGCAGTGAATTGGTTTTTATATTTATTGTCTTACGCCTCGCCAATTCTCCATCTGCCCTGCTCATGTTTCAGCGCGATTAATCCTGCGTGTCTTATAGATAGTTGTTTTGCCTTAATTGTGTAAACAGTAGCGTTTACTTGGTGTAATATTATATTTATTACACCGGAATGAGTTATAAGCAGAGCGTTCTCATTAATATCACAAATTTGACCTGATAACCAACACCAGGCTTCCCGTACTCTCTCAAAAAAATTCTTTTGGACTTTCACCGTTCGGATAATGCTCTTCCCATTCAATGGTATCCCAATATAAACCCGGATATTTTGAGTTCGCGATGTCGTTTTTCATGCCTGCAAGATCACCATTGTTGACTTCGCGAAATTGTTTCAGTGCAATGATTGGCAGATTTAAAGCGGCAGCAATCGGTTCGGCAGTTTGTACAGCTCGTGGCAAATCACTCGAATAAATATGTTTTATATTATACTGTAATTTTATTGTCCGATATATTCTCTGCAAGCCGTAAGGCTTGTGCCTTGCCTTCATCCGTCAGTGCCGACTGACCCAACCTCCCCGAACTGTATCATCATCTTGGCCATGCCTTACTAAGTAAACTTTCAAAGAAACTTCCCCCTTACGCCTTCTACCATACCCGCACTCTCTCCATCAGCACCACGCTCTCCACGTGTATCGCCCGCGTAATAGGAAGGCGCATTGACAATATCATTTTCCCGTCTTCGATTGCCCATTTGCTTGTGCATCTTACTCTGCACAGTATTGATGAATCCGGTTTTATATACGAAGGTCAGCTTATATGGATTTATATTCCCGCTTTCGTCAAGCTCGCCAATGATAACCTTTTCAACTATACTTTCAAATACACATCGATCAAAGGTAGTTAATACTTTGTTCTGTTCCAATACTTTACGAAAGTGTGCTATCCTTTTCTCAAAGCCTATTTCTTCTTGCGTAGATTTTCTGAGATGATCTCTCTCGTTTGACATACTGCTTAAGATTAACTCAAGCTCTTCATATTTTTTTTCGTAAGCAGCTTTATCTATAATCCCATCCAAATGCATATCGACTAA
>CAZIRB010000029.1:0-21784 GCA_964541695.1 uncultured Oscillospiraceae bacterium | reverse complement strand
AAATTCTCGGATGCGATCAGCTCCAGATGGTTTCTCTGCCGGTTGAGTTCCTGCTCCATATACTCCGCGAGCACCGGATCGGCGCTGCGGACGCAATCGATCGACGTCATGCGTTTTTTATCCCCCAACTCATTTGTAAAGGCAGTCCCCTACAGGGACGCCCGGATCATATCGGCAAACGCCTGCTTTGGGCGCGCGCCGGTGCCCATGTGGACGATCTGCCCGTTTCGGAACACCGCCACGGTGGGAATCGTCGAAACGTGGAAGCGGTCGGCCAGCTCCGGCTCCTCGTCCACGTTGACCTTGCACACGACGGCCTTCCCGTCGAACTCCTCGGCAAGCTGCTCGATAAACGGCCCGATCATGCGGCAAGGCCCGCACCACGGCGCCCAGAAGTCCACAAACACGGGTTTTTCAGACGCGATGACGGCGTCGAACTCCGTTGTCTTTACATGCAGTACCTTTTCCTGTCCCTGTTCCAAGCGTTATTCCTCCTCGTTCGTCAGCACACGAATCATCGTGGGCCGGTACGTCTCGCGTTCTTTCCAGCGCCGCTCCAGAAGGTGCAGCACAAGATACGCGATCGCGCAGAATAAAAGCCCCAGCCCCATCGCGGCAATGTCCGAAATACGGCTGCCGACGGCAAGGCCGGCTAGCAGCGCGACAAGCGGCACGCCGTAGGCAAGCAGCGTCGCGGACACGACGCGGTTTGCCGCAAGGCGCACCTCGACATGATCTCCAACGGCGGCCGAAAGCGTGTTTTTCACGCGCGTCTCCATGTTCCCGTCGGAGAGCGTCAGGCAGGCGCCGCAGTGCGCGCAGGCCATGCCGCGCGCAAACCTTACGACCGCCTCCGCGCCCTCGACCGAAACGACGCGTCCGATGTGCGCGCCCGGCTCCGTCACGGCTTTTCCACCTCGGTGCACGCAATGTGCAGCTCGGCAAGCTGTTTTGCGTCCACGGTGTCCGGCGCGCCCGTCAGCGGACAGGACGCGTTTTGCACCTTCGGGAACGCGATCACGTCGCGGATGCTCCCGCAGCCGCAGATCAGCATCGCTATGCGGTCGAGGCCGTACGCCAGTCCGCCGTGCGGCGGCGGGCCGAAGCGGAACGCGTCGAGCAAAAAGCCGAAGCGGTTCCACGACTCCTCCTTCGTAAAGCCGAGCACGGAGAACATCTTCTCCTGCAGCTCCTGCGAATGGATACGGATCGAGCCGCCGCCGATCTCGACGCCGTTGAGCACGATGTCGTACGCCTTGGCGCGGACTTTGGCGGGGTCCGTGTCGAGCAGCGCCAGGTCCTCGTCCATGGGGCTTGTGAACGGATGGTGCATGGCGACGAAGCGGCTGTTCTCCTCGTTCCATTCAAGCAGCGGGAACTCCGTGACCCAAAGCAGATTGTACTTGCCCGGGTCGATCAGGCCGAGCTTGTTGCCAAGATGCAGTCGCAGCGCGCCCAGCGCCGCGAACACCGTCTCGTCCTTGTCCGCGACGAAGAACGCGATGTCGCCCTCCTTCATGCCGAGGCGCTTAACCAGCGCGGCGAAGCTCTCCTCACCCATAAACTTGGCAAACGGCGACTGCACGCCGTCGGCTTTATAGTTGATCCAGGCCAGTCCCTTGGCGCGGTAGGTCTTGACCACGTCGGCAAGTGAATCGATCTCCTTGCGCGAAAACCGTTCGCTGCCGCCCGGCACGACGAGCGCGCGCACGGAGCCGCCCTCTGTCACCGCACCTTCAAACACGGAGAAGCCGCAGCCTTTGACCTGTTCGCTGACGTTAACGAGCTCGAGGCCGAAGCGCGTGTCCGGCTTGTCGGAACCGTAGCGCTCCATCGCCTCCGCCCAGGTCAGGCGCGGCAGCGGGAGCTTTATGTCCACGTCCAGCGTCTCGGCAAACAGCGTCTGTAAAAAGCCCTCGTTGACCGCCATCACGTCGTCGGCGTCGACGAACGACATCTCGATGTCGATCTGCGTAAAGTCCGGCTGGCGGTCGGCGCGCAGGTCCTCGTCCCGGAAACAGCGCGCAATCTGCATGTACCGGTCGTAGCCCGAGAGCATCAGAAGCTGTTTGAACAGCTGCGGGCTCTGCGGCAGCGCATAGAACTTGCCCGGATGCACGCGGCTCGGCACGAGATAGTCGCGCGCGCCCTCGGGCGTGGACTTGGTCAGCATCGGCGTCTCGATATCGAGGAAGCCGTTGTCGGCAAAGTATTTGCGCGTGCACAGCGCGATCCTGTGCCGCATCATCAGGTTTTTCTGCATCACGGGGCGGCGCAGGTCGAGATAGCGGTACTTAAGCCGCAGCGCCTCGCTGGACTTGCACTCGTCCTCGACATCGATCGGCGGCGTCTCGCTCTTGCTCAGGATCTTAAACTCCGAAACGCGCACCTCGAGCGCGCCCGTCTTCATGTTCGGGTTCACCATGCTGCCGGTGCGCTTGACCAATTCGCCGCGCACCGCGAGCACATACTCCGAGCGGATCGTGCACGCGCGCGCAAAATCCGCCTCCGGCAGCGTGCCCGAATCGAACACGACCTGCATGATCCCCGTTCGGTCGCGAAGCTGCACGAACACGAGCGCGCCTAGGTCGCGGCGCACGTTCGTCCAGCCCATCAGTGTCACGGTTTTTCCGACGTCTTTCTCCACTAGCTCCGCGCAGTAGCATGTGCGCTTCCAGCCGCCAAGCAGGTCTCCCATATCCTATTCCTCCAATATCGCTTTATAAACCGTATCCGCGTCCAGCGCGACGGGGGTCTCCCGCCCGTCGGCAAGCCGCTTTATGTTCGCTTTTTTGTCGGCAAGTTCCGTGTCGCCGATCGTGAGGACGTTCCGCGCGCCGAGCTTATCCGCGTATTTAAACTGCGCCTTCGCGCTGCGGCCGACCTGGTCGGTCAAAACGAACGCGCCCCTGCCCCGCAGCTCGTGCGCAAGCAGGAACGCCTGCTTGGCCGCCTCCGCCCCGATCGACGCGATGTACAGGTCGCAGGGTTTTAATGCGGGCACCGTCCGGCCGAGCTGGTCGAGCAACAGCAGCAGCCGCTCCATGCCGAGGCCAAAGCCGACGGCGGGGGTCTTCGGCCCGCCGAGCTGCTCGACAAGGTTGTCGTAGCGGCCGCCGCCGCAGACCGTACCCTGCGCGCCGATGCAGTCCGACACGATCTCAAACACCGTGCGCGTGTAGTAGTCCAGCCCGCGCACGAGCGTCGGAACGACGCAGTACGAGACGTTCAATGCGTCGAGCAGACCGGTCAGCGCGCCAAAATGCGCCTTGCAGTCGTCGCAGACGTAGTCCGTAATCAGCGGCGCGCCCCTGGCGATCTCGCCGCAGAACGGCGTTTTGCAGTCCAGTATGCGCAGCGGGTTCTTCTCGTAGCGCATCTTGCAGGTGTCGCACAGCGCGTCGTAATTATCCGCAAGGTATTCCCGCAGCGCGGACTGGTAGGTCTTGCGGCAGACCGGGCAGCCGATGTTGTTGAGGCAGACGGTCAGACTCGTGCAGCCGAGCGTGCCGAACAGCTCGAGCGCGAGCAGGATGCACTCCGCGTCCGCGGTCGGAAGCGGCGAACCGAACAGCTCAATACCGAACTGGTGGTGCTCGCGCAGCCGCCCCGCCTGCGGCCGCTCGTAGCGGAACACCGGCGTGGAGAGGTAGTACGCTTTGACCGGCTGCGGCTCGTTAAACAGTGCGTTTTCAATGAACATGCGCACCACGCCCGCGGTCCCCTCCGGCTTGAGCGTGACCGAACGTCCGCCCTTGTCCTCGAACGTGTACATCTCCTTCTGCACGACGTCCGTCGTGTCGCCGATGCCGCGCAAAAAGACCTCGGTATGCTCGAAAACGGGCGTGCGCACCTCCAAAAAGCCGTACTTTGCCGCGATCGAGCGGATCGCCGCCTCCAGATACTGCCAACGGTAGCTTTCGCCCGGCAGCACGTCCTTCGTGCCCTTCGGCGCCTGCAATGCCATGCGCGGTTCCCTCCTTGCGTATCAATAAAAAAGCAGGTTCCGATCCTGATGAGGGACGGGAAACCCGCGGTGCCACCCTGATTGAACAGCCAAAGTCGGCTGCCCCACTCGGTTTCCGATAACGCCGGAGCAGCGTCGCCGCTTACCCTTTTGTCTCAGCGGCGCGGTTCGCGGGTGCCGTTCGCATTCCTTTTCGCAAGCGCGGCTTTCAGCCTGCCGCCGCGCTCTCTGGTCTTGCAAAAATCGGAAGCTACTGTCCCGGTCGTAACCTTTCCAAACATTATACGCACGGGGTTTGGGAATGTCAATCGCAATTCGCGATAATTCCTCACGGAGGCGGACCGCCGGGCATGCACCGGGTATCCGCATTATAACGGGCCTGCCCGAACAGCCGGTCCTTCGCCTCGATCAGCGCGGGGAGTTTGCTTATGTAAGTCGGGATGTCCTTGGGGTTCGGCAGCCGTTCGATGCGGTTCTCGCCGCCGAACACGCGCTTGCTGATTCCATGCGCGCCGTGCGCGAGGATGCCGACGAGCTCCTCCATCATGTCGACGTTGTAGACGCAGGTGGCGTTTGCCCGCGCGTAGCCGACGTTCTCGAGGTTGCCCTGCATGTACTTCTGCCGGTACAGATAATAGGGAGCAAGTCCCATCTTATCGGCATACTCGGCGCCCAGCCGCACCATGCGTTCCGCCTCGTCCGCCGCGGGCAGCGCGTATTCGTCCAGACGCTCGTGCAGGCGCGACGAGCGCTTCACCGCGAGCGTGTGCACCGTAAGATTATCCGGCGCGAGGGCACAAATCCGCTCGAGCGTATGCGCCATGTCCTCGGCGGTCTCGCCCGGCAGACCCGCGATCACGTCCATATTGACGGTCGAAAAACCGCTTTTGCGCGCCAGTTCGTACGCCGCGGCCACGTCCGAAGCCGTGTGCAACCGGCCGACGCGGCGCAATGTGTCGTCGTTCATCGTCTGCGGGTTGACCGAGACGCGGCCGACGCCGAACGCGCACAGCACCGCGAGCTTCCCCGGCGTGATCGTGTCCGGCCGGCCCGCCTCGAACGTACACTCGGTCCCGAACGTGCCGTACGCGTCCAGCACGCAGGTGAGCAGCGCCGCGAGCTGCCGCTCCGACAGCACGCTCGGCGTGCCGCCGCCGAAATACGTCGCGCGCACATGCAGGCCGCTTCTTCGCATAAGCTCGCCGCCCGCGGCGATGTCACGATGGAGCGCGGCGAGATACGGCTCGAACGCGGCCTCGTTCTCGGACGCCACGGTGCCGAACGAGCAGTACAGGCAGCGCGAGCGGCAGAACGGAATGTGGACGTACACATCGACGTCGTTATTTGCCACGCTGCCGACGATCGGCCGCTGCGCGCGGCAGATGGCCTCGGCCAGCTCGGTTTTCTCCGGAGACACGTCGAACGTATGCAGAAACGATTCGCGCGCAGCCGCTTCGCCGCCGGTTTCGGTCAGCTCGCGAAACAGCTTCGTCGGCCGGATGCCGGTCAGCGAGCCCCAGGGCGTCGGTGTGCCGTACAGCTGCCGAAACAGCCGGAACGCCGCAATCTTGAGCGCGCGCTTCTCGAGGCGCTTGCGAACGAGCTTCGAGTCGTCGGGCAGCTCGAATGAGGCGGACGCGCTTTGACCGCCGGAAACCGCGCGCGCGGCCGCCTCGGTGCGCCCGCCGCCCGTGTCCGAAAGAATGCAAAAGCCATCCGGCCCGGCCGCGGCCTCGTCCTCGGCAAACGCGACGGAAACATTGCCGAGGAACAGGCGAAGCTCCTCGGCGATGTCGTTTCTGTATTCGGGTTTGTTCGTGTAGACGGTTACCAATTCAGCCTTTTTCCCAGCAGATATAGCGGGTTGTGCGCGCGTTCGTGCCTAAGCGTGGTCGGCTCGTCGTGGCCGGGGTACAGAACCGCATCGTCGAGCGGCAGCGCGAACAGCCTGTCCGCAATCGAACGGTACAGCCCGCTCTGGCTCGCGCCCGGGAAGTCCGTCCGCCCCGCGCCCTCGAAAAACACCGTGTCGCCGCAGAAGATTACGTTCCCGCCGTCCACGACGTAGCACACGCCGCCCGGCGAATGCCCGGGCGTGTGCAGCACGGCAAGCCGCAGGCCGCCGGCCTCGATCGTGTCGCCGTCCGTGAGCAGCCGGTCCGCCTCGAACGGCTCGAGCAGGTCGCCCGTGAGCACGGAGAGGTTCTTGCGGTTGCTACTCAGCATCTCCGCGTCCGCGGAGTGGATGCAAACCATAGCACAGGTCTTCTCGCGCAGCTTCTTGACGCCGCCGATGTGATCGAAATGGCCGTGCGTGAGCAGGATGTGCGTGCAGGCAAGGCCGTTTTCCGCTAGCGCGTCCAGCACCGGCGCGGCGTCTCCCGGGTCGATCACGGCACAGGTATCGCTGTCCCCGGCCGCAACGATATACGTATTCACGGCGAGCATGCCGGTGACGAGCGGTATCAGCTTCACTTAAAACCCCTTTTTGCTGTCGAGCAGTATCGTAAACGGCCCGTCGTTGACAAGCTGCACGTCCATGACCGCCTGAAACACGCCGGTCTCGACCGGCACGCGCTTCTCGAGCCTGGATTTGCAGCTTTCGTACAGCGGCACGGCGAGCTCCGGCCGCGCGGCGCGGATATAGCTCGGCCTGCGGCCATGGCGCGCGTCGCCGAGCAGCGTAAACTGCGACACGAGCAGGATTTTGCCGCCGACCCCGTCCACCGAACGGTTCGGCACGCCCGCGTCGTCGTCGAAGACGCGCAGGCCGACAAGCTTGTTCGCGATGTACTCCGCGTCGAGTTCGGTATCGCCGTCCTCGACGCCGAGGAGCACCATGAGCCCCCGCCCAATCTCCCCGACGCAATATCCGTCGACCGTGACGGACGCGGATTTGACGCGCTGTACGACTGCCCGCATATGTTGCCCCCTAGCGGCTGATCCTGTGCACGTCGTTGACGCACTTCAGCTTCCGCAGATTCTTCATGATGACGTCGAGCTGTTCCGCGTTCGTAACCACGAACGTCATCTCGACGAGGTACTTGCCTTCCGTGGTCCGTTTGCCGGAAATGTTCTGGATGCTGATGTTCAGGCCGGAGAGCAGCGCCGAGATCGCCGACAATGTGCCGGGCCGGTCCTCGGCGTGGATCTGCACGGACGCGTTGAACGAGCTTTTGGCGCTGATCGCCCACTCGACCTCGATGATTCGGTCCTTCTCGAGAAAGAGGTTCGCCGCGTTCGGGCAGTCCGCGCGGTGCACGGACACGCCGCGGCCGCGCGTAATGTAGCCGATGATCGCGTCGCCGGGAAGCGGATTACAGCAGTTGCCGAAGCGCACCGCCATGCCGGGATCGCCGCGCACGATGATGCCGTTGACGGGGATGTGCGCCTTCTCGCCCTCGTCCTGCGACGGCGCGGCGAGCAGCCGGTTCTCGAGCTCCTCGCGCTTTTCGTCGCGGACCTTGTAGTCGAGCAGCTTATGCAGCACCTGCCCCGCGGACACGCCGCCAAAGCCGATGGCTAGATACAGGTCGTCAAGCGTCGAAAAGTTGAAGCGCTTGAGCACCTCGCTGTAGTATTCGGGCTTGAGCAGCGTCGAGAGCTGCTTGCCCTGGCGCTTGGCGCTCTCCTCGAGCAGCTCGCGGCCGCGCGCGAGGTTCTCGTCGCGGTTCTCCTTTTTAAACCACTGGCGGATCTTGTTTCTTGCCGACTGCGTCTTGACGATCTTGAGCCAGTCGCGGCTCGGCCCCGCCTGGCTGTTCGACGTGACGATCTCGACCACGTCGTTCGTCTTGAGCTTGTAATCGAGCCGCACGAGCGAGCCGTTCACCTTGGCGTGCTGGCAGTGGTGGCCGATGTTCGTGTGGATGCGGTAGGCAAAGTCCAGCGGCGTCGAGCCCTTGGGCAGGTCGATGATCTCGCCGCGCGGCGTGAGCACGAACACGTACTCGCCGAGGAAATCCTTGAGGATGTTGTCGACAAACTCGCGGCTGTCCTCCGTCGTGTCCTTCGCCTCGACGATCTGCCGCAGCCAGCTTGTCTTGCGGTCCAGTATCGTCGGGATCGAGCGGCCCTCCTTGTACATCCAGTGCGCCGCGATACCGTACTCGGCGGTCTTGTGCATCTCTTGCGTGCGGATCTGCACCTCGAACGGGATGGCGTTGTCGGCCAGAAGCGTCGTGTGCAGCGAGCGGTACATGTTCGGCTTCGGGGTCGCGATATAGTCCTTGAACCGCCCCGGCAGCGGCTTCCAGCTCGCGTGGATGACGCCGAGCGCGGCGTAGCAGTCGTTGATCGACTCGACGATCACGCGGATAGCGATGAGGTCGTAGATCTCGTTGATCGTGCTGTTGATGCGCTGCATCTTTTTATAGACGCTGTACAGGTGCTTTGGGCGCCCGCTGATGCTGGCCTTGATGCCAGCCTCGCGCAGCTGCGCGCTGATGCGGCGCATCGCCTCGTCCAGCACGGCCATGCGCTCCTTCTGCTGCTGCTCGAACTGGCGCTTGATGTCCTCGTATTCGGCCGGCATCAGATACTGAAACGAGAGGTCTTCGAGCTCGCCCTTGAGCGCGCCCATGCCGAACCTGTGCGCAAGCGGCGCGTACACCTCGAGCGACTCGCGCGCTTTCCTGGCGCGCTTGACGGGGTTGCAGTACGCGATCGTGCGCATGTTGTGGAGCCTGTCCGCCAGCTTGATGATGACGACACGCACGTCCGCCGCGATGGCTAAAAACAGCTTCCGCAGGTTCTCCGCCTGCTCCTGCTTTTTCGTAATATACGTCTGCTTGCCGGAGATGGTCAGCTTGGTCACGCCGTCGACCAGCATGGCGACTTCCTTGCCGAACTGCGACTCGATGTCCGCGATCGTAACGCCCTTGCAGTCCTCGACCACGTCGTGCAGCACGGCCGCCGTCACGCTGTCGGCGTCCATGCCCATGTCCATGACGATCTTGGCCACGGCGAGCGGGTGCGAGATGTACGGCTCGCCCGACTCGCGGAGCTGATTTCCGTGCGCGTACGTCGCAAACGAAACGGCGCGCTCGAACGACACCGTCTGCTCCGGCGTATACCGCTCCGCAAACTCGGCGATCAGCGGATTCATCTGCACCCCTCCCCTCTTTGTCAAAGTTTGAAAAGAGAACAACGCCGAAACGCTGTTCTCCTTCGTGACACGCCCTAGAATTTCAGCACCGATTCTACGTCGTACCCTTCCAGCGTTTTTCGTGCGTCGAACTCGCTAGCAAGCTCGACGGCGAACCGTACGCCCACGACCTCGCCGCCGGCCTGCTCGACTAGTCGAATGGTGGCGAGCGCGGTGCCTCCGGTCGCGAGCAGGTCGTCCACGACCACGACCTTCTGGCCGGGCTGTATCGCGTCCGCGTGGATCTCGAGCGCGTCGGTGCCGTACTCGAGCGCGTACTCATACCGCAGCGTTGCACAGGGCAGCTTGCCGGGCTTCCTCGCCGGCACGAAGCCGGCCTTCAGCGCATAGGCGAGCGCGGAGCCGATCACAAAGCCGCGCGCCTCCGGCCCGATCACGAGGTCGACCCGTTTTCCGGCAAGCGAGGCGGCCATCTCGTCGATCAGATACCGAAAGCCCTCGCCGTCGCGAAACAGCGTCGTCACGTCCCGGAACAGGACGCCCTTGACGGGAAAATCGGGAATGCTGCGGATCTTTGCAGCCAGGTCCATCGTCGTCGCCTCCAGAAAAAATTCGTTCACAGGGTCCCGAGCCATTCGTATAGCCGGCTCTTTTTCAGGTCGCTTTGCCGCACCTTTGCGGGGACCGAGAAGCTCGCGCGCGCCGGGTCAAAGAAAAAGAAGCCCAGCTCGACAAACACGAGAAGCGCCGCGACCTGCTCCGCCGTCAGCAGCGGAATCAAATCGTCCGCAAACGCCTCGCCCGTCAGCAGGAACGCCTGCAGCGCGCGGTACAGCGCCTGCTCGCGCTCCCGGGAGAACTCCAAACCCGCAAACAGCTTCGTGTACGGCCGCAACCGCTCGGAGAAGTCCCCCCATTTTTGCATGTATATAGTATTATACAAAAATTCTTTCCAAAATGCATCCAGATTTTTTTCCTGCCCGTCGGGCGACCTGCGCACACTCTGCAGATACAGCTCCGGCAGCGTCGTACCGTTGAACGCGTTGATCGAGCACGTGCCGACGGCGTCGAACGCGCCGCCCGTGGCCAGTATGCCCGAAAGCCGGCCCAGCCCAAAGCCCACGCAGCGCAGCGCAACCCGCCCCTGCGCGCCGTTTGCCGAGACGTGCTGCTTGTTCCGGCCGATCGCGCGCACGTCCGAGAAGCGCAGCCGTTCCAGAAGATACAGCGGCTCGCGGTTCCCCTCGCCGAACGGCGCGAGGCGCGAAAGGTCGCGCACCGCCTCCTCCGTCAGCGCGGAAAGCGGAAGCTTCTCCTCGTAGAGCGCCGTGGGCTGGAACGCGGACGCGTCGTACTGCTCGGTCAGGTGCGTTTGCAGCGCGCGCGTAAACGGCTCGAGCGCGCCCTTCTCGAGCGTCACGCCCGCGGCCATTCCGTGCCCGCCGAAGCGGGTCAAATGCGTGGCGCAGGCCGACAGCGCGGCAAACAGATTGATGCCGGGGATGCTGCGGCCCGAGCCGGTCAGCGTGTCCCCGTTGTCGCAGAGCACGAGCGCGGGCAGATGCATTTGCTCCGCAAGCTTCGACGCGACGATGCCGACCACGCCGACGTTCCAGTTTTCGCCCGAGAGCACGAGCGCGCGGTCCAGCAAAAAGCGGCGCTCGGCGGCCTGCGCGCGCGCGTGCTCAAAAATTTCGGCCTCCAGCGCCCGCCGCTGTTCGTTGGCAGCCTCCAGCTCGCCCGCCAAGGAAAGCGCGTCGGCAAGGTTCTGACACAGCAACAGCTCGACCGCTTTCTTCGCGTCCCCGACGCGGCCCGCGGCGTTGAGCCGCGGCGCGATGTAAAACGCGACGTTCGCTTCCGTGACGGCCTTCTGCATCGGCGCAAGCGGCGCGAGCAGCGCGCGCAGGCCGAGGTGGGTTTGGATAAGCGGCAGCCCTCTTGCCACGATCGTGCGGTTGTCGCCGGCGAGCGGCACGATGTCCGCCACCGTGGCCACCGCGGCGAGCGGCAGATATTTTTCCGGCGGCACGTCCGGCCGCAGCGCTCTTGCCAGCAAAAACGCAACGCCCGCGCCGCAGAGCGAGCAGCCGGGCAAAGCCGCGGCCGAGAGCACGGCCGCGCAGACCGGTTCCGCGCCCTGCCGCATATGGTGGTCGGTCACGATCACGTCGACGCCGCGCGACACGGCATACGCGATCTCGGCCGCGGCGGAAACGCCGTTGTCGACGGTGACGATCAGCGTCACGCCGTCCGCGGAGAGTTCGTTGATTGCGGCTTCATTGAGGCCGTAGCCGTCGTCGTGCCGCGACGGGATGTAGTAGCGCGCGTACTGCGTGAGCTCCGACAGGCAGCCGTACAGGATCGCCGTGGCGCAGATGCCGTCCGCGTCGTAGTCGCCGTAGACGCAGATGCGCTCATCGTTCAGCACCGCCTCGCGGATGCGCGCGACCGCCTTCCCCATGTCGGCAAACGCGTACGGGTCCGGCAGCGGCTGGTCGGCGGCGTGCAAAAAGCGATCGATCTCCTCGTCGGAAACGATCCCGCGGCGGATCAGCGCGCGCGCCAAAAGCGCGGTTACATTGTGCCGCTTCTCCATCTCGACGATTCGCTTTTCGTCGTACCGCTCCGCGTACGACGGCACAAACCGCGTCATCGGCGCTCCTTAGCGTAGATGCCGAGCGCGCACTCGGCGCGCACGCGCATCAGCTCGCAGCTGATCTCGTGCGGAACCATGATGTCGCCGCTGTACAAAAACGCGTTCGCCGCGCAGCCGCCGCTGCAGAAATACTTTGCCCAGCAGCCCCTGCAGGCGGGCTTTGTCGCCACGTTGCAGCCGGAGAACTTTTTCCGGATGTCCGCGTCGAGCGCGCCGTCGAACACATTGCCGAGCACCCAATCCGCCTGCCCCACAAACTGGTGGCACGGGTACAGCGTGCCGTCGGGCGCGACGGCGACGTATTCCTCGCCCGCGCCGCAGCCGGTCAGCCGCTTGCGCAGGCAGGGGCCGCCCTCGAGATCGACGTTGAAGTGGAAGAAGTTGAACCACCGGCCGTTTTTGCGCTCGGCCAGGTAGTGCTCGGCCAGGCGCAGGTATTCCGCGCGCACCCGCGGCAGATGTTCGCGCGTAATCGAGAGCGGGTCGCCGTCCGGCAGCACGACGGGCTCGACCGAGATCTGGTCAAAGCCCAGCGCGGCCAGGTGCCTGACATCCTCGGCAAAGTCAAGGTTGTTTCTCGTGAACGTGCCGCGGATGTAATACTCTTTCTCCCCGCGGCCCGCGACGAGGCGCCTCGCCTTCTCAAGAATGATGTCGTACGAGCCCTTGCCGTTTGCGGTCGGGCGCAGCGCGTCATGCACTTCTTTTCGGCCGTCGAGGCTGATGACGACGTTGTGCATCTCGCGGTTGATGAAGTCGGCCATTTCGTCGGTCAGCGCCACGCAGTTGGTCGTGATCGTGAAATGGATCTCCTTGTTGAATTCCTTCTCGAGCGCGCGGCCGTAGCGCACAATCTCGACGCAAAGCGGCCAGTTCAGCAGCGGTTCGCCGCCGAACAGGTCCACCTCGAGGTGTTTGCGGTTGCCGCTGCACTTGACCAAAAGTTCCAGCGCGCGCTTTGCCACGTCCTCGGTCATCAGCATGCGCTCGCCGTGAAAGTCGCCGGTCGAGGCGAAGCAGTACCGGCAGCGCAGGTTGCAGTCGTGCGCCACGTGCAGGCACATGGACTTGACCACCGCGCCGCTGCCCACCTCGGGCGCTTCGGCGGGGGCGGCGTTCAGCGCGCCCTCGCGCTCCAGCTGAGCAAGCTCCCCGAGCACTTCGCCCACGATATGCTCCGGCACATCGGCGGCGTACGGGTCCTCCCCTGTCTCAAGCGCACGCGCGACGGCGTATGCCGCCGCGTCCAGCTCGTGCACCGCGCCGCTTTCGACGTCAAGCAGGATATGGGTGTCCAAAAAAGTAAAAGCGTGGATCAACTGTCCCCTCCAGGCGCCCAGAAATGAAAGAAAGGCCGCCGGGGCCTTTCCGTACCGGACCGTTCGTAGTTTATTTGTCTTCCTTCACGCACTTTTGGTTGGCCACGGTGCAGGAAGTCTTGCACGCGGACTGGCAGCTCGACTGGCATTCGCCGCACGCGGTGCCCTGGCCGGAACGGATGCAGGGCTTTTGAATGGTCTGAATATGCTTCATGCTGTTTCCCCTCCAAACGATTTACGAGCACCAGTATACACACAAATTCCAAAAAGCGCAAGCAACGCCGTATTTGAGTTTCTGTAAAAGCGTGCCATATCGCGCGAAAAATGGTATACTTGTAAAAAATACGGCGGGTCGGAAACTTTATGCGCGTTGTCGGCATCATTGCCGAGTACAATCCGTTGCACAACGGGCACATCTACCATCTTGAGCAGGCGCGGAAGCAATCCGACGCCGAGTACTGCGTGGTCGTGATGTCCGGCAACTTCGTGCAGCGCGGCGAGCCCGCGTGCACCGACAAGCTCACGCGCACGGAATGGGCGCTGCAGGCCGGCGCGGACGTCGTGCTCGAGCTGCCGAGCGTATACGCCGTGTCGAGCGCGGAGCGCTTTGCGCTCGGCGGCGTGCGCACGCTCGCGGCGACCGGCGTGGTGACGGATCTCGCGTTCGGCTGCGAGGACTCCGACATCAACACGCTCTACCAGCTCTGCGACATCATCGTCAGCGAGCCGCCGGCGTACAAGCGCGAGCTGACCGAGCAGCTGCGCATGGGCAAATCCTACCCGCGCGCG
This sequence comes from uncultured Oscillospiraceae bacterium, assembly GCA_964541695.1. Taxonomy (GTDB): domain Bacteria; phylum Bacillota; class Clostridia; order Christensenellales; family CAG-138; genus CAZKGE01. The sequence goes on along the minus strand of CAZIRB010000029.1, from coordinate 7,943 downwards.
CGCTTTGACGCTTTGCGCGCGTTCGGCATACCGGACCACATGCTGGCCGCCATCGCCAAGCCGAACAACATCCTCGCCGTGGAGTACCTGCGCGCCATCCGCGCAAACAAGCTCAATATCAGCCCGATGCCGATTAGGCGCATCGACTCCGGCTATCACGCCACGGAGCTGACCGGCGAATACTCGAGCGCGACCGCCATCCGCCGCGCGCTCTCCGAGGGGAACCGCGAGGTGCTCTCCGCCGTGCCGCTGTTCGTCGGCGGGCCTATTTTGTACGACCCGCAGTTCCCGATCACGCAGGAGGACATCGGCGCCCTAATCCTGTACGCGCTGCGCCGCATGACGGTGCAGGAGCTTGCCGCCGTGCCGGACGTGGCCGAGGGGCTCGAGAATGTGATCTACCGCGCGGTGCGCTCGACCGGCAGCCTCGACGTGTTCTACGAGAACGTCAAGAGCAAGCGCTATACGCTTGCTCGCTGCAAGCGCATCGCGATCAACGCCCTGCTCGGCATCACGACGGACCACCACAGGGAAACCGTCGAGAGCCAGGACGGCGCGTATCTGCGCGTGCTGGGCTTTAACCGCAGCGCGCGGCCGCTGCTCTCCATGATGGGAAAGGCCGCGTCCGCGCCGATCATTCTGCGCAACACCGACATCGCCAAGTGCGGTCCGCTCGTCCAGAAAAATCTCGCCATCGACGCGCTGAGCACCGATATCCTAAACTTCGCGCTGCCCGCGGATTTACGACGCGACCACATCGCGCCGATCATTCTGTAAAAGCAATCCGGTTTTTCTTCAATATCTTGCGAATCTCGGGGAGCGCCTCAACGACCGCGCGCCGCCCCTGTTCGATGCACTGCTCCGCCTCGCTCGTGTCGAAGTGGCCGCGCGTCAAGGCGCGCACGTTTGGCGCGAGCGTGATGTCCGCAAGCCCCATGCGTAGCTTCGTGATCTCCCACTGCATGATGTCCACGCAGCGGTTGAACTGGCTGTACGCGTTGATGCCGACGGATTCACTATCAAAGCCGCCGCGGTAGCCCACGTCGACGCCGATGATCACGTCCGCGCCCAGGTCCTTGGCCGCCCGGCACGGCACGCGTTCGATCACGCCGCCGTCGACGAACGTGCGGCCGTCGAGCGACATGGGCGTGAATATGCCGGGAATCGACATGCTCGCGCGGATGGACTCGTGCAGCAGGCCGCTCTTTAGGCAGACCAGCTCGCCGGAGCTTAGGTCCACCGCGACGCAGGCAAACGGGGTCTTCGTTTTGTCGAACGTCTTGCCGTGCGTTAAAAGCTTGATGATCTCCTGCATGCGGTCGCCGCGCAACAGGCCGCCCGTGGCGGGGTTTCGCAGGTCGAAATAATCGCGCAGGTTGATCGCGACGGCGAGCTTTGCCAGCATCCGCATATCGCTGCCGACCGAGTAGATGCCGCCCACGATCGCGCCGATGCTCGAGCCCGTGATGCAGTCGATCGGGATGTGGTTCTCCTCCAACGCCTGCAGCACGCCGATGTGCGCGAATCCCTTCGTGCTCCCCGCGCCGAGCGCGACGCCGACCTTGCGTTTTCTCATTTGCATGCCTCCAGCCATCCATACATATGCTCTCGTGACGACACATTATAGCATAGATTCTTTTGTCACGGGAGGCGGAACGTGGTTAAACGGCGGATTGTGGGCGCGCTCGGGCTGGTGCTCGCCGCCATACTGCTGCTGCGCTCCGAGGCCGCGCTCGAGGCAGCCCAGAACGGCCTTAATCTTTGGTGGAACGCCGTGTTCCCGTCGCTGTTCCCGTTCTTCGTCTGCGTCGGCATGCTCGAGGCCGGCGGGCTGTTCCCGGCGCTGTCACGGCTGTTTGCCGGGCTCTCCGACCGGCTCAGGCTGCCGCGGAACCTGATCGCGTGCTTTCTTGTGGGCGCCGTGTCTGGCTATCCCGCGGGTGCGCGCATCTGCGGCTCGCTTGCCGACGAGGAGAGCGTCGCGTACGTGAACCTGTGCAGCCCGATCTTCATCGTCGGCGTCGTCGCGCACAGCATGCTCGGACGCACGGAGTACGCGTTCCCGATCCTTTGCGCGCACTACGGCGCGGCCATCGTCGGCGCGCTCGTGCACCGGCTCGCGTTCGGCTTTTCCGCGTCCGCCGGGCCGGCCGAACCCCTGCAAGAGCCGCGGCCGTTCTCGCTGATCGACTCCGTCTCGGACGGCGTGACGGCGATGCTGCGCATCGGCGGCAGCATCGTGTTCTTCCTCGTGATCTCCGCGCTCTGCGACGCGACCGGCGTGTTCTCCGCGCTGTCCGCGCCGTTTAAGCTGCTCGGCGTCGACCCGGAGCTGGTCCACGCGCTTTTGACGGGGCTGATGGAGTTTACGAGCGGCTGCCGCGCGGCGGCGGCGCTCCAGCTCGCGCCGCGTCAGGCCGTCGCGCTCTCGGCCGCGATCATCTCGTTCGGGGGCCTGTGCGTGTTCATCCAGGCGCGCATGTTCCTGCCGTTTGCTCGCCCGTGGCGCTATCTGCTCGAAAAGCTGTTTCAGGCGGTCGTCGCGTACCTGATCGCGTTCTTTATCGCGCCGCTGTTTTTTCCCGCCGGCATACCGGTCATGGCCGACGACGCCGAGCGGATCATGCAAAACGCCATGGCCGGCGGATCGCTCTTCGCTATCTCCGCAGTAACCATGGCGTTTATCTATCTTGTTGCGCTGGTGGCAAGCCGCCTCGGCGCGAAGCGCCCGCGCGGCTCAGCCGCTAATTATCGTCGTCCTCGTCGTCCTCTTCGTTGATGAACTCGATCAGGCGCTTGCGCTTCTTGGGCGCGGGCTTACTGTCCGCCGACTTGGCGGGCTTCTTCGGCTCGTCAAAATCGTCGTCGTCCTCGTCCCAATCGTCGTCGTCATCGTCGTCGTCCGAATCGAACATGCGCTGGAACAGGCCGCCCTTCTTCTTGGGTTTTGCGGGCTTCTCGTCCTCGTCCTCGTCGTCGTCCTCGTCGTCGAACTCCTCGTCGAAGCCCTTGCGCTTCTTCGGCTCGGCGGGCCGCTCGAACCGCCTCGTTTCGCCGTCTTCGGAGCGCGTCTCGGCGCGCTCGGCCGCGGGCCGCTGTGCGCGGCCGGTCTGCTGCTCCTGCAGTGCGCGAAGCGCGGCCTGCTCGTACGCGAGCCGCTCCTGCTCCGCCTGGGACGCCAGCAGCTGCTCCTGCTCCGAGCGCTGCGCGGCCTGCCGCTCCAGAACGCGCTGCGTCATCTCCTCGCGCGTGGGCTGCACGGGCCGCTTGACCTGCATCGGCGGCTCCGGAATGACGCCGAGCTCCTTGCGGTTATTGTCGATCATCTGATGATACTCCGCAAGGTAACGCTGCAGATCGCCCAGGATGTCGTCGGCGTACTTGCGCGCGCCGTTATAGATCGCGTTCGCGTTCGTTTCCGCCTCGCCCGCCACCTGCTGCGCGCGCGTAAACGCCTCCTGATAGACGGCGGACTCGCAGACGCGCGCCTCAAACTCGATCTCCGCCTGGTGGTACAGGTTCTCCGCGGAGGCCTGCGCCTGCTGGAGGATCGTGTCGGCGTCCTGCTTGGCCTGCTCGATGATGTCTGCGGCGCTGTCCTTTGCGTCTCGGATCGTATTCTCGGCCTCGGAGATGATGCCCGTCGCACGGCGGATATCCTCCGGAATCGTCACCTTCAATTCGCCCAGCAGGTCGAACAGGCGGTCGATCTCGACCACGCGCTTGTTCTGCGTGCCAAACTTCGTCTTCGGGCTCTCCTCCAGCTCCTGTTCGATGCGCGACAGGATGCTGTAAATCTTCATGGTTTGTGCGCTGCTCATGGTTTTCTCAGCCTTTCTGCGATAGTTTTCGAAATGCATTCCGGCACGAGGCCGTCAATTTTCCCGCCCCACATGCCGATCTCCTTGACGGCGGAGGAGCTCAAAAACGAGTGTTCGGGGCTCGCCATAAAGTACATCGTGCGGATATCCGGCGCGAGGTGCCGGTTCATGGCCCCGATCTGGAACTCATACTCGAAGTCCGTCGTCGCGCGCAGGCCGCGGATGATATAGCGCGCGTCGATGCTCCGGGCAAAATCGACCAACAAGCCTTCAAACGACGAGACCCGCACGTTGGCTAGCCCGTCGGCCTCAACGACGGCGCGGATCATGTCGACGCGCTCCGCCGCGGAGAATACGGGATGCTTGGCGGCGTTGTTCAGCACGCCCACGTGCACGCACGGAAACAGCTGCGCGGCGTTGCGCAGCACGTCCAGATGCCCCTTGGTAAACGGATCAAAACTGCCGGGATAGACGCAGGTCCCCATTCAGGCAGGCTCCCCTTTCAGCATGGTCAGTCCGCAGTCGCCGTAGCGGCGCGTCCACACCGCGCGCATCAACCGCTCCACATCGCGCGGCGGCGTTTTTGCCGCGTGTTCGACGATCACAAATCCGTCCGGCGTGCGGATCAGCCCCTTTGCAAACAAAAGCTCCGCGGCGCGCTGCGCGCTGTCGGATGCGTACGGCGCGTCCAAAAGCGCGATGTCGAAGCGCATGCTCCGGAGCAGGAAAACTTCGATCGCCCGGGCGAAATCGTACTGCGTCACTGTGACGCGGTCGGTTAGGCCCGTCCGCTCCGCGTTTTTGCGGATGACGGCCGCGCAATCCGCGCTGATATCGTTCAGCACGACGTGCGCGGCTCCGCGCGACGCGGCCTCCAGCCCCAGATTCCCGCTGCCGGAGAACAGGTCCAGCACGGTTTTTCCCTCGATCTCGAACTGGATCGATCCGAACAGCGACTCCTTGACGCGGTCGAGCGTGGGACGCGTTTCCAGCCCGGGCAGCGCCTCGATCCGCCTGCCCTTTGCAATTCCCGCGATGATCCGCAACAGCAGCCTCCGTCCATACAGATACCGTATTATAACATTCCAACACGGATTATACAAGCGCCGCACGAAAAATGGAAAGCGGCCTATGCGCAGGTAAATTTCGGCGTAACAACATAAAAAAACCGCTTTTCTTTGCCGAAAAACCCGATTTTCGGTTTTCCGGTCCAACCGAACGTGCTATGATGGTGACAGCAATACAAAAATCCAATTAAAACGGGAGTAAACGCATGATTCTCATTAAAAACGGGCGCGTGTTCCCCATGTGCGGCGAGCCGTTTTCCGGCGACGTGCTGATTGACGGCGGGAAGATAACGCAGGCGGGCGGCGCGATCAACGCGGCCGACGCCGAGGTGTTCGACGCGTCCGGAATGTTCGTTCTGCCCGGTCTGATCGACGCGCACTGCCACATCGGCATGTGGGAGGACGGCATGGGCGACGAGGGCGCGGACGGCAACGAATACTCCGACCCATTGACGCCGCAGCTCTACGCCGTCGACGGCCTGAATCCGTTCGACCCCTGCTTTGCCGAGGCCTGCGCCGCGGGCGTGACCACGGCCGTCACCGGCCCCGGCAGCGCGAACGTGATCGGCGGGCAGTTTGCCGCGGTCAAGACGCACGGACGCTGCCTCGACGACATGCTGCTGAAAAACCCCGTCGCGATGAAGGCCGCCGTCGGCGAGAACCCGAAGCGCATCTACGGCGAGCAGAAGGCCGCGCCGTACACGCGCATGGCGATCGCCTCGCTGTTCCGCAAGGCGATGAGCACCGCGATGGAGTACCGCGACGCGCTCGAGCGCGCCAAGGCGGACCCGGACAAGAAGCCGGACCTCGACCTTTCCAGCGAGGCGCTGCTGCCCGTGCTTAACCGCGAGCTGCCCATGAAGATCCACGCGCACCGCGCGGACGACATCCTGACCGCGCTGCGGCTGGCCAAGGAATACGGCATCCGCGTCACGATCGAGCACTGCACGGAGGGGCATCTGATCACGGGCGTGCTCAAGGAGTATCTTGCCGCGCTCGGCGCGGGCATCATCATAGGGCCGCTGATCTCCGAACGCAGCAAGGTCGAGCTGCGCAACCTCTCGGTCAGGGCGCCGAAGATCCTTGAGGACGCGGGCATCCCGTTCGCGATCATGACCGACCATCCGGTAATCCCGATCCAGTACCTGCCGCTGTGCGCCGCCGTGGCCGTGCGCGAGGGGCTGTCCGAACGGGCCGCGCTCGAGGCGATCACGAAAAACGCCGCGGAGATCGTCGGCATCGCGGATCGCGTCGGCACGCTCGAGCCCGGCAAGGACGCGGACATCGCCATATTCGACGGCCACCCGCTCGACTACCGTACGCATTGTGTGAGGACCTATATCAACGGAACGCTCGCCTACGACATCGAACAAGCGTCGGCAAAAAAATAAAGGAGAACCGGACGACATGCTGCGCGCCACCCACGCGGAAATTCATCTTGAAAACCTGCGCCACAATATTACGCAGATCCGGAGCCGGCTTCTGCCGACGACAAAATACATGGCCGTCGTCAAGGCCAACGCCTACGGGCACGGCATGCCCGAGGTCGCGCGGTACATCGAGGAGAACGGCCTCGCCGAGCACCTTGCGGTCGCGATCGCCGAGGAGGCGTTCTTGCTGCGCGATCGCGGCGTGAAGCTGCCGATTCTGATCCTCGGGCCGACGTTTGCCGGCGACATCGACGGGATCATCGAGCGGCGCGTCACGCCGACGGTGTTCTCCGCCGACGTGCTGGAGCTTTTGCAACGGCGCGCCGCCCAGAAAAACGCCGTGCAGCCGTTCCACTTCAAGATCGACACCGGCATGAACCGCATCGGATTCCGCGACCCCGACGCGTTTGCCGGTACGCTCGATCTGCTTGAGCGCTACCCGAACCTGACGCTAGACGGGATGTTTACGCACTTTGCCGTGTCCGAACAGCCGGACAAGTCGTTTACGCTGTTGCAGGCCGAGCGGTTCATGCGCTATGTGGAGCTGGCCCGCGCGCGGGGCTTTTCGCCGCTCGTGCACATGTGCAACAGCGGCGCGGCGCTCGAGCTGCCGGAATTGCAGGCCGACATGGTGCGCGGCGGCATCGCGATGTACGGCTACCACCCCATCGGCCACGCGGTCGAACAATACCCGCTCGAGCCGGTGCTTAGTTGGAAAACCTGCATCACGCACGTCAAAGACGTGCCTGCCGGCGAGGGCGTCAGCTACGGGCTGCGCTATGTGACCGAGAGGCCCGCGCGGATTGCGACGTTGCCGGTCGGCTACGGCGACGGGTACCTGCGCGCCATGAGCGGCAAGGCCGAGGTGCTCGTGCACGGCAGACGTGTGCCGCAGGTCGGGACGATCTGCATGGACCAGTGCATGTGCGACGTCTCCCTTGCGCCGGAGGCCGCCGTCGGCGACGAGGTCGTACTGATCGGCCGGCAGGGCGGCAGCGCGATCACCGCCGACGATCTGGCCGCCTGGGCCGGAACGATCAGCTACGAGGTGCTGCTCGATATCTCCGCGCGCGTGCCGCGCATGTATACGGAATAACTATAAAAATGATGCCGATATGAAAAAGACATCGATCAGCTTTTTCACCCAAGCGACACATGCCTGGGACGAGGGTTGATGACGTCTTTCATAACATTATACCCGGTCGATAGGATACATTGAGGGCTCCCCCACAGTTCGCAATAGCTGCGCCAGCCGGTATGGGCTGGCGCAGCTTTGTTCACTGGGCTTTCGCTTCGCTTGCTCCGCCACAGGCGGCGCTCAGCTTCAGCTCCCCTCAAACACCCGCCAAAGAGGGGGAACCCCCTTCGGAAACCCGAAACAAAAGCCGCCTGAACAGGCGGCCTTTATGGTGAATTTGGGAGCCGGCCTTCGAGCACGCACGCATGCTTGGGCGACCGCACAGACGCGAAAAGTAACGGCGTCATCAAAAATCCACAGTTTTTAGCCGTATCGGCAAAATTGAAGCGGCGCGGCAAAAACGCCGCGCCGGAAGTGCGAAAGCTCTATAGCGCCCTAGCAGCCGGAAAACGGCCGGGCCAGCGTATCGGCAACCGCGCCTACGATG
>CAZIRB010000028.1:0-21886 GCA_964541695.1 uncultured Oscillospiraceae bacterium | reverse complement strand
TCAGAGACGGGCTGCGCGAACCGCGAACAAGCGGGCGCAGGCGAAGCGCACATCCCTGCCGGTTGTTTTTCCCATAGAGACGGGTTGTATATTCAGAGAAAAAGCCGCGCGAATGCGCGGACGCATTGGAAGGAGATCAAAAAATGACCGACAGGGCAGAGCGGGCTTCCGCGCTGTTTGCCAGCGGATTCAACTGCACGCAGTCCGTGCTCGCGGCGTACGCGGAGGATTTTTCGCTTGAGGAAACAGCCGCGACAAGGCTCGGCGAAGGCCTGGGCGGCGCGTTCTTAAACGGCGCTAACATGCCCTGCGGCGCGCTGCTCGGCGCCATCATGGTGCTGGGCCTGTACGCCGGCCGCGCAGAGATTGGGGACATCGACGCAAAGCTGCGCACGATGTCGCTGCAAAAGCGCGCGATCGCGGCGTTTTCCGAGCGCTGCGGCGCGAGCACCTGCCGCGAACTGCTCGGCGGCGACATCACGACGCCGGAAGGCGCAGCCAAAGCGCGCGCGGAAGGGAGCATGAAAAACTGCGCGTCATACGTCGCGACCGCGTGCGAAGTGCTCGACGAGCTGCTCGCGTCGCATCAATAATAGATAGCGAACCAGCACGTCGGGCGGTGCAAGCGGGAGCGCCGGAGTGCGAGCAGGCGGGCGCGGCGGCCGGAGCAAGCGGCCATGCAGAGGTGTTGGATCAGCCGAATTCGAACCCCGCAGCGACTGAGGGGAACGCGGAGACACCCCCCTTTTGCAGATGCTTGACCGACGCAAGCCCGTGGCATGCGGGTTTGACCGACACGGCGATCATTTTTTCTCTTGGTATGCAGGGCAGACGAAAGCTTCCCGGTTTCGCCGAACGCGGCGAACGTTGTTTTCTTTTGGCACCATGGGCGAAAGCTTGCCGGTTTCGCCGAACGCGGCGAACACCGTAACGATCCGGTCATCCAGCGCGGCGTCTTCCGCCGTCCACTATGGCTCCTCCCCCGCAACCCCTCAGCCGCCGGCGCGGTATCCCTTCGGCACGTTGCGCGGGCGGATGCGGTCGAGCAGCGGGAACGCGCTGCCGCAGCCGCAGGGCGCGGGGAGAAACCGCGACACATCGCCCGTATCGTAGCGAATGAGCGGCATCGCGCCGCAGTGCAGCGACGTGATCACGACCCTGCCGTACGCTCCGTGCGGCAGGGTTTTGTTGTTTTGATCCAGTATCTCCACGTAGAAGTCCGCCTCGCGCAGATGATAGCCGGCAAACGCGCGGCAGTCCACGCCGAGGCCGAACGCGGTCTCGGTCAGGCCGTACTGCAAAAATACGTCACAGCAAAACCGCGCGCGCTGCGCCGCAATCTCCGCTTCGGCCATGCCGTCGCCCGAGAGCAGGAGCGTATCGAAGCGCTCCGTACCGTCGCTTGCCGCCCGCATCTGCACGGCCGTTTGCGGCGCGGCCAGCACGAGGTCCGGCCGCTCGGCGCGCAAAACGCGGCACGCCTCCGCCCCGTCCTTCGGCACGCCGTACGGCACGGCGGCGGCGCCGAGGCGCGCAAGCGCGCGCATGAACAGCCGCGCCGCGCCGCTCTCCGCCGCGCACGGGAACAGCAGCAGCGTCTTTTCGCCCGCGCGGATGAACTGCCGCGAACCCTCGGTAAAATAGTCGACCGTGCGGTCCAGCTCCGCCTGCGTAAAGTACAGCCGCTTCGGCTCGGCCGTCGTACCGCTCGTGACCACGCGCGCGACTTCGTCCTGCGGCACGCAGAGCATGCGCCCGCCGGACCGGACCAGATCGGCGGCGCCGACGACCGGCAGCCGCTCAAATTCCGCAAACGAGCGCGGCATCGGCGGCGTTTTGTGCAGCGCGCGGTAGAACGGCGCGTGCAGAAACGCGTAATCGAGTACGGCCCGGATGCGGCCAAGCTGATACGCGCGCACGTCGGCAAGCGTCGGCCTGGCCACGCCGATGGTTTGCCCGATCCAATTGTCGAGCAGCGGCTCAGCCGTCCGCATACAGTCTCTCCCCGGAAGCGGAGGTCAGATAATACGAGCAGAACGGGATCAGCCTCTGGTCACCCGTCGCGACCTGGAAGCGGCATTTTTTAACGCGCGAAACGTCGAAGTTCCACGCGTCCATAAACAGCATCGCCGTGATCGAGAAGCCCCGCTCCTCCGTGCGCCGGATGAAAAAGTCCCATTCGTCCGCTTCGCCGCCGTACGCCGCGCCCCAGCGCCGCGCCGTGTATGCGCGCGCGGACGCGACCGCGTCGCGGCTGCAGCAGCAACCGCCGCCCGGGTTCGTAATCGGCGTGATCGAGCCGTCCGGATCGATTAAGAAATTGCCGTAGAGCGCGCAGCGGCAGCTTCCGCTGACGGTCGGCAGAAAGTCGGCGCGGGAGAGCCGGAATTTTGTTTGCACCTCGAGCGCGCGAAGGAGCTCCGGCAGCGTGAAATGCGCCGTGCCCGCGTCGGCGAAGTACCGGCCCATCTGCGCCGCGGGCAGAAAATGGATGCCGCGCACGTTCGGCATGCGCGCCATCGCAAAGTCCAGCGTCGCGCCGATGTTCTCCGTGTTCACGCCCGGCACGAGCGCCATGGTCAGCACGACCGGCAGCCCGGCGCGCGCGCAGTTGTCCAGCGCCGCGCGTTTTATCGCGAGCAGCGGCCTGCCGCGCAGCTTGCGGTAGATGCCGTCGTCCGTGCCGTCGAACTGCAAAAACACGCAGTCCAACCCCGCCGCGCGCAGCTTAATCGCCATCTCCGGCTCCGCGGCCAGCCGCAGGCCGTTCGAGTTGATCTGCACATACGGGAACCCCGCGCGCTTGACGTGCGAAACGAGCGCGTCGAGATCGTCGCGCTCCGCGGGCTCGCCGCCGGAGAGCTGCAGATTGAACGGCGACGAGGGGGTTTTTGCCTTCAAAAACTCCAAAACTTCGTCGAATTGCCCGATCGGCATATCGTCCGCGCCGCTCCCCGCGCTCGCAAAGCACAGCGGGCAGCCGAGGCCGCAGCGCTTCGTCACCTCAAGAAGCACGCAGCAGGCTTCCTGCGCGTGCTGTTCGCACAGCCCGCAGTCGTACGGGCAGCCGAGGCGCGGCTCCGTGTCCGGTTCCGCGGGCTTTTTGTTCTGCTCCTCGCGCAGCCAGCCGGAAAGCGCGGGCGCGCCGCGCCAGACCGCGGCGCGGAACGGGCCGTGCTCCGGGCACTCGCGGGTTAGGTACACGTCCCTGCCGTCGGCCTCATAGCGCGCCGGAAGCCGCCGCAGGCAGACCGGGCAGAGACTGTACGTTTCGTTTTCCATCGCTGCCCTCCCTCCGGATCGCTATTGCTTTGTTCGGCTCGCCGCCGCAACCGGCGCAAAGCCGTCGGCCGCATATATTGCGGCGTGTTGTCTGTTTCGTCATCCAAACGGAACCCGAGCGGATTCCGGTCAACGCGTCACGAAAGCGCGGCACGTTTTTTCCCTCATTTTGTCTTTCCACGCATAAACCGCGCAAATTTCCGGCCGGCATCGCCGCCGTACAGTGCATTTTCCCCCTATCGTCTCTCCCACACGGAGACCGCGTAACCGAGCTTGAGACCGGCCGGCGCGGCGCGTTGGCAGCCGCCCGCCATCTCGCATAAAAACGCGTCCACGGAGCCGAATTCCATCACCAGCATGGCCAAAAAGCTTGTGAACGCGTCCGTTTCGTCGCAGTACGCGACGCTTGTAAACCCCGCTTCGTTCAGCAGCGCCGACAGCGCGTCCGGTGCAAGCAGGCCGTTTGCGCAAGTCACGGCGGACACCGGAGCGCCCGAAGCGCCGCGCGGGTACAGCTCGCACAGGATCAGTTTGCCGCCTTTGCGCAGCGCGGCGCGGGCGGAAGCGAAAAACGCTTTCTTGTCCGCAAGCAGGCTCAGCACGCATTCAAGCAGCAGCGCGTCGTATGTCCCAACGATTTTGTGCGCGTCGCCGAGCCGCACATACGGCGAGTCCGCAAGCCGCACGAGCTTCTCCGACGCGTCGACGCCGTGCGCGTCGTAGCCGCTCTCGCGCAAAAGGCGGACCGACCGGCCCGCGCCGCAGCCCACATCCAGTATGCGCGCGCCCGGCGCGAGGTTCGCGAGCCCTACCGCGCGCAACGTCAGCTCCGCGCCGCCCGGATGCACGCAAAAGTCCGCCGCGGCCAGCAGCGCGTCGTTCTCGTACAGCGCGTTCACTTTTCCTCCAGCGTGCGCTCCACCTCGCCGATCTTGCCGAACACGAGCGATGCGGGGATGTAGATCTGCCCGCAGACAGGGCACGCGAGCACCTTCGTCGGGAAGTCACTCTTGAGGTACTTGGCGCGCACCTCCATGGGCTCGAGCTCGCGGTCGCAGCGCTCGCAGCGGATGTGCTCGTCGTTTTGAATCGCAGGGGCCGCCGTCATGCTCATACGCGCGCCTCCGAAATGTCCACGCGGTGGCTGTAGGCGTCGAACACCTCATAGCCGCCGCCGCGCTCCTGATACTCCACCCAGTACGTCACGATGCCCGGGCGCAGGCTCGCAAACCGGTGCCCGTCCGCGGGCCGGACGAGCCGCCTGCCGGACGACTCCGCCTCGGCGATCACGCGCCGGATCGCCTGTTCTGTGATAAGCCGGTCCTCGAGCAGCGCGCGCACATCATCGGCAATGACGAGCGCGGGCCCCTCGTCCGCGGGGGGCGCTTTCGGCGTCTCGCCGTAGAGGCGCAGGATGCCCGCCGCCGCGCGCAGGCGGTTCGCGTTCTTTTCCGAAATAGACGCGCCGCGTTTTTCATAATCCGCCGCAGCGTCCTCGCCAAACAGCACGTTTAATACGTGCACGCCGGGTTTGCCGGCGCGCCGGAGATAGTCGCGGCAGACGCTGCAATACGATATGTACGGCAGCCCGCTCTCGGCGGCGCGCGCCTCGATCATGCGGTTTGCCACGTCGCGGTCGCCGTAGAACACGAGCCCGCCGTAGCCGCAGCAGCGCGTTTTGTCGCGCGATATGGCCAGCTCCTCAATTTCGCAGCCGCAGCGCGACAAAAGCTTGCGCACGCCGTCGAGCGTATCCTTCTCGCCGCGCGCGGTGCAGCTGTCGTGTACGGCCACGCGTTGCGGGTGGCGGATAGCCTCCGGCAGCGCGCGCTCGGCAAGAAACGCGTAGAGCGACACCGCGGGGATACCCTCGGCCGTAAGCTGCTTGACGCAGGTCGGGCAGGCCGCGATCAGCGTAGGGTTCCCCAGCCGCGCGAGCTTCTCGCGGATGCCCGCCACGGTCTCGGCGTACAGCGCGGAACGGCCCGCCCAGTCCGCGGGCGCGCCGCAGCAGCCGAGCATGACGCCGGTCTCGGGCTCGAGCGAGAGCAGGTGCGCGTACGTTTTGGGTACAAGCTCCGGCAGACTCGCGGCGAGCTGGCAGCCCGGGAAGAACGCGAACAGGCTCCGCTCCAGCCCCGGCGCGTTGCGGCACAGCGCGGCCTCGTCGGAGTTGCTAAACAGCATATCGCGCACGGGAAAATCATAGATCGCCTCGGCCAGGTCGCCCTTATCGGCCATCGCGGCGCGGCCGTCGTGCACGACGCGGTCCATTGGGATGCCGTTCGGGCAGAGCCTGCCGCACAGGCCGCACATGCTGCACGCCACGAGCAGGTTCTTGCCGGAGCGCACGCCGTCGCGCAGGAGCGAGATCGTGTTTGCGATCTCGCGGATGTACAGCCGCGGATATTTATCGAATTTCTGCAAAAACGCGCATTCGCGCACGCAGATCATGCAGCGGCACTGCATGCAGCGCGCAGCCTCCGCCCCTGCGTCCGCGTCCGAATAGCCGCCCGCGGGTTCCGGCACCGCGGACGCGGGTTCGACGCCGTCCGTCGGCGTAATCAGCCCGGTTTCGTACGCGTCCTCGTTGACGCGCATCGCGGTCAACGAAATGCCCTTGGCGAGCCGTTCCATGCTGATCGCGGCGCGCTTGCCGGAGCACAGCGAGGAGGCAAACGACGGGTTATGCAGAAGCTTCCGGCCAGCCACAAACAGTTTGGAATCCGCAGCGCGCAGCGTCAGCGTGTCCGGATCGCCCAAGATATGCTCCGGCCGTTCGCCCGTGGCGAGCACCGCATCGAACACGGCAAGCAGCTCGTCCCAGGCTATGTCTTTGCCGACGCGCGTGGAGAGCTTCCACTCGACGAGTTCAGAAAACGGCGCAACGTCTCGCTCGGCATCTTCTTCGGTCAGGCCGCGGCTGCCGATCAGCGCGGGGCCGATTGTCGCCGCGTGCTCGTACACAGTCACGAGGAAGCCCTTGGCCGCAAGGTACGCCGCGGCGGACAGGCCGCTTGCGCCCGCGCCGACGATCGCGACCCGGTGGCGCGAACGGAACCGGACCGAAACCTTGGGCGGCGCCCAGTTCGGGTCGGCGGCCAGGTAGCGTTCGATCGCGCCGATGTCCACGCTGCCGCCGAGCTCAGCGCGCTTGCACGCGCTTTTGCACGGGGCGTCGCAGAGCTTGGCCGTGATGCGGGGAAGCGGCGCGGCCAGCAGAAACTGCACCTGCGCCTTGGTCTTTTCGCCGCCGGCAAGGAGCCCGCAGACCGCGCGCATGTCCACATGCAGCGGACAGGCCGCGCGGCAGTACGGCGCGTGCTCCTCGATGCACAGCGCCTCGGTCTTCATCATGTCGTCGGCGTTCATAGGCATGTTTTATTGTACCATCCCGTAAGATTCTGTGTCAAAGAGGCGCGCAGCATGCTGCGCGCCCCTGCGTGTGAGGAAATCCAGCTTTACGAGGACTCCGGCCCTTTTGCGGGGGCGCCGCCCCGCGCCCCTCGCTTCTTTTCTTAAAAAAAGAAGCAAAAGATGCGAGAACCTTCACAGTTTTTCGTTGGGTTTCCAAAGGGACGTGTCCCTTTGGTGGGGTGCAGGGGCAAAGCCCCTGCCCGTTCTCTGCCCGTCCCCGTCCCCTACTTCTTGATCGCCGCCTTGACGCGCTCCGGGTACGCGGGCATCTCGTAGAGCCGCGCGCCGCAGGCGTCATAGATCGCATTCATGACGGACGGATGCGTGCCGGCGGTGACGACCTCGCCGACGCCGGAACAGCCGAACGCGCTGTTCGGGCGCGGCGTTTCGATGAACAGTACGTCCAGCTCGTCGGGGATCATGTCGATGGTCGGGAAGCCGCACTTAGTTAGCGTGTTCTGCGCTTTAAAGTCCTCAAACTCCTCGGAGAGCGCCATGCCGATGCCCTGCAGCATGCCGCCGAACGCCTGTCCCTCGACGACGGTGCGGTTTGCGATCCTGCCGACATCGTACGCGCCGGTCATGCGCGCAACCTTCGTCCTGCCGGTCTCGGTATCGACGTCCACCTCGGCGACGTACGCGCTGTACATATAGGCCGGGTAGGGGTTGAACTGCAGGGTTTTGGGGTCGATGGAGGTCACGACGTCGCTCGTGGCGTACGTACCCTCGTAGTAAACGTCGAGCCCCGCCTCGCGCATCTCCTCGTAGGTGCGGAACGTGCCGTCGTCCTTGCGCATGGCATCCATCAGCTTTGTCGCGGCGTTATGGATCGCGTTGCCGACCATGATCTGCGAGCGGCTGCCCGCGGCATAGCCGCTGTTGACGCACTTGGCGGTGTCGTTGGCGACGATCACGAGGTCCTCCGGCGCAAGGTTCAGCGGCAGCAGCGCCTCGTGGCTCGAGACGAGCGCGCCCATGTCGGCGCCCTGGCCGTGGTCCTCCCACGTATGGAAGACCTTGACCTTGCCGCCCGGCAACAGTTCCACGGCCGCGGACGCGGTGTCGAAGCCGTCGTCGCCGCAGCAGTAGATGCCGACGGAGAGGCCTACGCCGCGCTTGACTTTGGGATCGCCGGCGTTTTTCTCCTTCTGGATGCGCCGGGCCTCCTCGTAGCGCGGGCGGAGCTTGTCGAACAGCGGCTTCATCGCAAGCACGTCGGGCGTGTTGCCCGTCGGCGCGGTGGAGCCAGTGTCGTAGAGGTTTTTATATCTCAGCTCGAACGGGTCCATGCCGAGCTTTGCCGCCATCTCGTCAATCAGCGACTCGAACGCGAAGAACGCCTGCGGCGCGCCGAACGCGCGCATGGCCGCGCCGTACGCGTGGTTTGTAAAGCTGATGCGCCCGTAGCCGCGGATACTCGGCACGTTATAGCCCGCGCTCAAAAACTGCAGGGGCTTGGTTAAAAGCAGGTCGGCAAACTCGGAGTACGCGCCGTGGTCGCCGAGCACGTCGTGCTCGAGCGCGAGGATCTTGCCCGCCTCGTCCACGCCGAGCTTGGCGCGGATGAAGAACGGCGAGCGCTTGCCGGTGTAGGTCAGCTGCTGCTCCATCGTAAACTCGCAGTAGACGGGCTGCTTCGTTGCCAGCGCCGCCACGCCGAGGAGAGCCTCCATCGTCGGGCTGAGCTTGTAGCCGAACGTACCGCCCGCGTTGTTCTGCACGAGTCGAAGCTGATCCTCGGAAAGGCCCAGGCCCGCCGCGATCATCAGCCGGTGCGCGTACAGGGCCACGCTCTTGGAGTGGATCGTGAGCCGCCCCTCCTCGTCGAAATACGCGTAGCCGACGTCGGGCTCGAGCACGAGGTGCGGCTGCCGCTGCGAGTAGTAGTTGCGCTCAAGCACGGCGGCGGCGCCGGCAAACAGCTCCTTCTGGTCCGGGCCCTTGACGATCGGCTGCTCGAAAAACACGTTCGGCACGCCGGGATGGATCTCGATCGCGTCCGGTGAAGCGGCCTCCTGCGCGTTGAGGTACGCCGGCAGCTCCTCGAGCTCGACGCGGACCGCCTTCGCCGCGGCCTTGGCGTGCTCCTCGGTGTCCGCGCAGACGATCGCGATCGCGTCGCCGTACTGGAACACCTTCTTGTCGCATAGGATCGGCCGGTCGAGGCCGTCGTTCTTGTTCCACGGGTACAGCACGAGCCCGTCGATGCGATTCGTGCCCTGCACGTCCTCGTGCGTCAGCACCGCGACGACGCCCGGCATCGATTTGGCCTCGGACGTGTCGATCGACAGGATGTTCGCGTGCGAGACCTCGGCCTGCACGAGCGCGAGCCGGAGCGCCCCGGCCATCTCCTTGATGCCCGTGTCCGCGCCGTAGTCGCAGGTGCCCGTGACTTTGGCAATCGCCGTCGGCCGCGGATAGTCCGTGCCGAATATGCGGCCGTCCGCGCGCGGCTTAAACGCAAGCTCCGACGCGTCCATCTCACCGCGCAGCACCTTGGCCGCATCCATCACGGCGTCGACGATCGGCTTGTAGCCGGTGCAGCGGCACGCGTTGCGGTTGACCCGGAACCATTCACGAACCTCCTGCCGCGTCGGGTTTTGGTTCGTCAGCAGCAGCCCGTAGGCCGACACGATGAAGCCCGGCGTACAGATGCCGCACTGCACCGCGCCGCGCTTCATAAACGCGAGCTGCAGCGGATGCAGGTTGTCCGGCGTGCCGACGCCCTCGATGGTCGTGACACGCGCGCCTTCGGGCACGCGGCTCATCTTGGTGACGCAGCTTCGGACGGGCTTATCGTCCAGCAGCACCGTGCAGATGCCGCACTGGTTTGAGCGGCAACCGACCTTGGTGCCTGTCAGCTTGAGGCGCTTGCGGAGTACGTCCGCGAGGGTTTCGTCGCCGCTTACCAGCAGCGCGTGCTCGGTTCCGTTCACGATGACCGTCTTTTTGACGAGGGTGCTGTTTGTTTCCATACGGCGTCTCTCCTTTTGCGTTGAGTCGTTTTCAGGGGTGCGGCGGGAAGCAAGAGCACGTCCGGGCGTTGATCGCTCGCGGGCCGGCGCATTTGTCCCAAAAAATCAAAAATTCCGCAGCCCGCCGAAAGGCCGAAACCCCGCGGCGGACTGCGAACAACCGCTGTTACAGCAGCGTCTTCTCCATGTACATGAACGCGTAATCGAGCGCGTCGACGACCTTATCGATCTCCTCCGTGGTCGTGTTGCACGCGCCGCCCATGCGCAGGGTGTTCGGCACAAAGCCGCCGATCAGCACGCCCTTCTTGGCGGCCGCCTCGCTGATGAGGTGGTTCGGCCACTTGGACAGGTCGCCCGAAAACGTCGTGAAGCGGTCCTCCGGCACGAACGGCTCGCGCGTGTCGCGGTTCTTGACGATCTCCAGCTGCCAGAACATGCCCGCGCCCGCGATCATGCCGATGGTCTTATGCCTCTTTGCCAGCTCATCGAGGCCCTTGCGGAAATATTCGCCGATCGCCTTGGCCTGGCCGGGGATGTCGGTCTTCATCATGTACTGCAGGTTGTGCTTGGCGGCGGCCATGCAGACCGGATGGGCCGAGAACGTGCAGACGTGGTTCCAGCGGATGGAGTCCATAAAGTCCGCGATGTCCTTGTTGACCACGACGGCGCCGAGCGGCAGAGCCGAGCTCGTCAGCCCTTTTGCGACGGTCATCATATCCGGCTTGACGGGGCGCGTCGTGACCGCGTCCGCCTGATGCCCGAACCACGCGCCGAGGCGACCGAAGCCCATCAGCACCTCGTCCACGATCCAGACGATGCCCAGGCGGTTCTTCATGTCCTCGATCTGCGGCAGGTATTCCGGCGGCGGCATGATCGTGCCCGCGCCGAACGCCGGCTCCGTGATGATGGCCGCGACGTTGGCCACGTTGTGGCTCTTGATGATCTCCTCCGTCTGCGCCACGCAGGGCAGCACGCCATCGGCGCGCGCGCACTTGCACTCCGGATACTTATGCCCAAGCGAGCAGCGGTAGCAGAACGGGGCGGGGCAGACGAACGTGTTCTGGAAGCTGCTGCCCGGCACCGGCTTGATCTCCTTATCCGCATAGGAAGCAAACGACCGGCTCGGCACCATGCGCGTGAGCTGCGCCGCGCCCGCGGACACGCCGTGGTAGCCGTGCTCGCGCGTGGCCACGAGCGGCTTGCCGGAGTACAGCCTGGCAATTAAAAGCGCCGTCTCGACCGCGTCGCCGCCGCCGAGCGCATAGCGGACCTTCGCCGCCCAGCCGCTGTCCTTGAGCAGGTCCTCGATCAGGATCTTGGAGACCTCGGCCTTGTAGTCGGTCGTATAGATGTCCCATACGAAACCGTAGCGGTTGAGCGCCTCCTTGATGCCCTCCTGGATCTCGGGAACGTTCTGGCCGGCGTTGACGCAGTAGAGCTGGTTGTAGAAGTCCAGCAGATGCGTGCCGTCCGGCTGGATCAGGTCGTTCCCCTTTGTGCTCTCGACGAATATCGTGCCGTATTCGTCCGCGGCGCTGAAGGCGTGCACATTGTACTTTTTGTCCCACTCGGCGATCTTCTTCCAGTCGATGGATGCCATTTTATGCTTCCTCCTAATTACATCTAGATAGAATTACGAATCGGTTGTGCTGTCGGCGTTTTTCCGCGTTGTCTGAAGCGGTCGAAAGAATCCATAGGATGGGCGGTTTGATTTTTTTCATTGTATTATCTGCTTCGCACTCAATGTCAATATGGAATTATCGCGGGTTTTTCAGACAAATTCCACTTATCTGGAACTTTTCCGGCCGTCCTCGGCCTATGCGGCGCATACGTGATGTTAACATCACATAATCGCGGTATAATCAACCGCATCGGCCCGCAAACCGCCGGGATTCGGGGCATTATTCTCGCAAAAGAATACCCACTTCCCGGCAGGAATCGTATATGATGGGTATATTAAAGCGTAGATACCTTTTTCGGATTTTCGGAAGGAGCGTGTCCTGTGAAGATCAGCGGGTTCGCCAAGCGCTTTGGCATCGGGATCAACACCGTGCGCTACTACGTCAACTGCGGTCTACTGCTGCCGGAAGTGCACAACAAACAGTTTCGCTTCAACGAAAAGTGCGCGGAGGACATGAAGCTGATCCTCCTGCTTAAACAGTTCGATTTCTCAATCGCCGAGATCCAGTCCACGCTGTCGCTCATGCGCCTCTCGAACCTCACCGCTAAGGACGACGTGGCGGACTTCATCAACATCCTCGAGAACAAGAAGGGCGTGCTGCGCGCCGAGTCGCTGCGCTACGAGCAGGCGGCCGAGGAACTCGGCAAGTACATCGCAACCGTGCGCGAGCAGTACGACCGCCCGGCGGCTTTGCCTCGGAAGATGGGCGTGCCGATCGAGATGCTGCAGTACCTCTGCTGCCCGCACTGCGGCGCGTCGCTCAGCCTCAAGGAGGCGGACCTCGTCAGCGGCCAGATCATGCGCGCGGACGTGAGCTGCCCGTGCGGCTACAAGGCCAGCATCAAGAACGGCATATTCGTCACGGAGGGGCGCTCGATCAGCGAGCTGGACTCCCCGGACCTCGACCGCAAGTTCTACAAGGACCTGCCCGTGTCCTGGGTCACGCTGTTCCAGCGCTCGTTCAACTGGATGCTCGGGCAGATGTCCCGCATGGATCTTTCCGGCAAGGTCGTGCTCGAGAACCATATCAACTGCTATTTCTTTTTGTTCAGCCGCCTGGACAAGATCGACAGGAACGCCTACTACATCATCAGCGACAAATACCCGGAGATCGTGGCGCTGTTTAAGGGATTGATCGAGCAGCAGAACCCGGACCTGAAGATCCTGTTCCTCGCGGACAGCTCGTTCCGTTACCCGATCAAGAAGGGCTGCGTCGACCTCTACATTGACTACTGCTCCATCAACGAATACGCGGTATTCAACCCCGAGGGCAGCCTGCTGGACATCGTGCTGCCGCATCTGCACGAGAACTCCGAGGTGCTCGGGACGTATTTCTATTTCGAGCCGGCCAGCGCGAGCCACAGAAAGCTTCTGCAGCTCTACCCGACGTGCGCGCCGCAAAACTACCTGATGGGCTTCTTCCGCTCGATCGTCAAGAAGGCGAAGCTGCAGTACGCCGCCGAGGAAAACATCGGCAGCGTGACGGACTGGGGCGGCGCGAACCGCAACTTCCTTTTCCACGTTGCCAACGACCCCATGACGCTGCACTCGTACCGCTGCCGCCTGTAAAAAAGCGGGCGCGGGCGGATTTTTCGCGCGCTTCTTTGCGGCGAAAACCGTTGACTATTCGGGCCGGTCATAGTACACTGATTGGGTAAAAATTGAATCGCGGCGCGGCGAGCTTTTTGCCGCGCGCATATTCGGATGAGAATACCGGGAGAGCTTGCGGAAGCCGCAACGCCGAAGGGGAACGCGAAAACTCTCAGGCAGAAAGGACCGGTATTTGACGAAGCTCCGGAAAGCCGCCTGCATTGGCGGCACCGACGAGGCAATCCCGCAAAAAACGCTTGGCGGGAGAATCTTTCAGGTCGATGATACGGGGTGCGCACGAAGCTTTGTGCGCGCCCCTTTCTTGTGCGCGCATACGCGATACGGACCGATTTCAAACTACTTAGAATAACGAATATGGAGGGTTTTATCATGCAGCATCCCAGCGACCGGAAGTATACGCGCTCCCACGAGTGGCTCAAGGACCTCGGGGGCGGAAAGGTGCAGGTCGGCCTGACCGACTTTGCGCAGTCCCAGCTCGGCGACATCGTGTTCATCGACCTGCCCGCCGTGGGCAAGACCGTGACCGCCGAAACGTCGTTCGGCGACGTGGAGAGCGTCAAGGCCGTCTCCGAAATGCTCTCCCCCGTGACCGGAACCGTCTCCGCCGTCAACGAGGCACTCGCCGACGCGCCGGAGAAGATCAACGAAGCCGCGCTCGACACGTGGATTCTCGAGGTCGAGAACGTGACCGAAACCGCCGAGCTGCTCGACGCCGACGCGTACGAGGCCGCCTGCCGGGCCGAAGCGTAACGCTTTACAATTCATCCGCCGAACAGTAAGGAGGGAAAGCCCGATGGGTAGCTATATCCCCACGACGCCGTCGCAGCGCGAGGCAATGCTCGCAGTAGTGGGCGTAAAAAGCGCGGAGCAGCTCTACGACAGCGTGCCCGAGAGCATACGCCTCGCCCCGGGCACGCTGAAGCTGCCGCAGGGGCTGTCCGAGCTCGAGCTCGTCAGCCGGATGAACGCGATCGCCGGCAAAAACACCGTGTTCCCCGCGGTGTTTCGCGGCGCGGGCGCGTACAAGCACTTTATCCCTGCGGTGGTAAGCCGCGTTGCCGCCAAGGAGGCGTTCGTCACCGCGTACACGCCCTACCAGCCGGAGATCAGCCAGGGCGTGCTGCAGTCGATATTCGAGTACCAGACCATGATCGCCGAACTGACCGGCATGGACGTGTCCAACGCGTCGGTCTACGACGGCGCGGTCGCCGCGGCCGAGGCGGCTGCGATGTGCCGCGAGAAAAATCGCACGGTGACGCTGATCTCGGCGGCCTGCCATCCGGACACGATCGCGACGGTCAAAACCTATTGCTTCGGCGCGGGGACGGACTGCGTCGTCGTGCCGGCAAAGGACGGCAAAACGGACGCGGCCGCGCTGAAAAGCCTGCTTTCAAACGAGATCGCGGGCTTTTTGTTCCAGTCCCCGAACTTTTACGGCGTCATCGAGGACGCGGCGGGGCTGATCGGCCTTGCCCACGCCGCGGGCGCAAAGTGCGTCATGGTCGTCAACCCGATCTCGCTCGGGCTCTTGCAGTCCCCCGGCGAGCTCGGCGCGGACATCGCGGTCGGCGACGGGCAGCCGCTCGGCATGCCGCTCTCGTTCGGCGGCCCGTTCTTGGGCTTTATGACGTGCAAAAAGGAGCTGACTCGCAAACTTCCCGGCCGCATCGTCGGACAGACGCAGGATGCGGCAGGCCGCCGCTGCTTTGTGCTGACGCTCCAGGCGCGCGAGCAGCACATCCGCCGCGAGAAGGCATCGAGCAACATCTGCAGCAACCAGGCCCTGTGCGCGCTCACCGCCGCGGCCTACATGGCGGCGATGGGCTTCTCCGGCATCAAGCAGGCGGCGGCGCTCTGCTACCACAAGGCGCACTATCTGGCGGAACAGCTCGGCGCGCTGCCGGGCTTCGCCCTGCGCCATCGCGACGCGCCGTTCTTCCATGAGTTTGTGACCGAGACCCCGGTCCCGGCCGAACAGTTGCTGTCCGCGCTCGCGCAAAAGGGCATACTCGGCGGCCTGCCGGTCGACGGGGGCCTGTTGTGGTGCGCGACCGAGATGAACGGCCGCGCCGAGATCGAGGCTTTGATCGACACGGTAAAGGAGGCGGTAAAATGAGCGAACCGGTCAAACTGCTGTTTGAAAAGAGCGTGCCCGGCCGGACTTGCAGCCTGTTGCCGAACTGCGACGTGCCCGAGGCGGCGCCGCCAGAGGGATATCTGCGCAAACAGGCCGCGCGGCTGCCGGAGCTTGCCGAGATCGACGTGTCGCGCCACTATTCCGCGCTTGAAAAGCGCGTGCACGGCGTAAACGACGGCTTCTACCCGCTCGGCTCCTGCACGATGAAGTACAACCCCGCCGTCAACGAATCGACAGCGGCGCTGCCCGCTTTTACCGGCGTGCACCCGCTGCAGCCTGCCGAAACCGCGCAGGGCTGCCTCGAGGTGCTCTGCCGCGCGGGCGAGATTTTGAGCGAACTGACCGGCATGGACGGCATGACGTTCCAGCCCGCGGCGGGCGCGCACGGCGAGTACCTGGGCCTGCTGCTCATCAAGGCGTACCACGCGGCGCGCGGCGACGTTGCCCGCACGAAGATCCTCGTGCCGGACTCCGCGCACGGCACGAACCCCGCGTCCGCGACGATGGCGGGCTTTGCGGTCGTCAACATCCCGTCGGCCCCGGACGGCTGCGTCGACCTTGCCGCGCTGAAAAGCGCCGTCGGCCCCGACACCGCGGGCCTCATGCTCACAAACCCGAACACGCTCGGCGTGTTCGACAAGAACATCCTCGAGATCACGAGGATCGTGCACGACGCGGGGGGTCTAGCCTATTACGACGGCGCGAACCTCAACGCCGTCATGGGCGTGTCGCGCCCGGGCGACATGGGCTTCGATGTCGTGCATCTTAACCTCCACAAGACGTTCGCCACGCCGCACGGCGGCGGCGGTCCCGGCGCGTGCGCGGTCGGCGCGAAAGCGCGGCTCCTCCCCTACATGCCGGTCAACCAGGTGGTCCGCACGGAGGACGGCTTCGCGTTTGCCACGCCGGAGCAGTCCGTGGGCAGCGTCAAGGCGTTCTACGGCAACTTCCTCGTCGTCGTCAAGGCGCTGTGCTACATGCTCTCGCTCGGCGGCGAGGGCTTGCGCGAAGCATCGGTCTCCGCGGTGCTCGCGGCCAACTATCTGATGGAGAAGCTCAAGCCGCATACAAATGTCGCCACGCAGGGCCGCTGCATGCACGAATTTGTGCTTTCGCTCGAGCAGCTCAAGAAGGAGACGGGCGTGTCCGCCATGGACATCGCCAAGGGTATGATCGACTTTGGCCTGCACCCGCCGACGATGTACTTCCCGCTGATCGTGCACGAGGCGCTGATGTTCGAGCCGACGGAGACGGAGTCGCCCGAGACGCTCGACGCGGCCGCGGACGTTGTTATCCGCCTGCTCGAACTGGCGAAAACCGACCCCGACGCGCTGCACGGCGCGCCAAGGCGCGCGCCGGTCGGCCGGCCAGACGAGGTCGCGGCCGCGCGCAGCCCCGTGCTGCGCTATGAATTTACGACGGAGGAATTATGAGCCAGTTAAAACGCACCGTACTTTTCGATACGCACGTCGCCGCGGGCGCGACGATGGTCGACTTCGGCGGCTGGGAGATGCCGATCCAGTACCCCGGCGGCATCGTCGACGAGCATCTGTACACGCGCAGGAAGGCGGGCCTGTTCGACGTGTCCCACATGGGGCGCTTCCGCATCGAGGGCCGCGAGGCCGTGCCGTTTTTATTGCACGTGCTCTCGAGCAACGCGCTCGCGCTGGAAGTCAACCAGGCGCAGTACGCGATCATCCCGAACGGGAACGGCGGCGCGGTCGACGACGCGTACCTGTACCGCTTCGAGGACGGCTCGTTCCTGCTCGTCGTCAACGCGTCCAACACCGAGAAAGACTGGGCGCACCTACAAAACGAAATCCGCCGCTACGACGCGCGGATGACCGACCTGACCAGCCAGATTGCGCTGCTCTCGATCCAGGGACCGGATTCTAAGCGCATCCTCGCGGAACTCTCCGACGACCCGCTGCTCACCGAGCCGGTCAAAAACGCGCTGAACACCGTGCGGCTGCTCGGGAAGCGCGCGGGCATCGCCAAGACCGGCTACACGGGCGAGCCGCTCGGCTACGAGCTGTTCGTCGACCGCGACGACGCGGCGTTTCTCTGGAACGCGCTCGTGAGATGCGGCGCGCATCCCGTGGGCCTCGGCGCGCGCGATACGCTGCGCCTCGAGGCCGGACTGCCGCTGTACGGCCACGAGATGGGGCTGGATAAGGACGGCGCCGAGATCCCACTCTTTGCGGTGCCGCTGGCGCGCTTTGCGGTCAGCTTCTCGCCGGAAAAGGGCGATTTTATCGGCAGGGAGCCGCTCGAAAAGCAGTTTGCGGCCTACAAGCGCGTCATGAACCGCGATTTCTCGGACATTGCCGCGCTGCCGCGGCGGATCCGGCCGATCGCGCTCACTGGCAAGGGCGTGATGCGCGCGGGCTTTGCCGTCTACAAGGACGGCCGCGAGATCGGCTATGTGACGAGCGGCACGATGGTGCCGTACTACGCGTCCGAAGGGTCGGGGCTCGGCACGAGCATCCTCGACGAGAAGCTGCTGCGCTCGATCGGCCTTGCGCTGCTCGACAGCACCGTGCTCGACGACGATCTCGTCGAGATCGAGATCCGCGACAAGCGCGTGCCCGCCGTCGTCGTGCCGTATCACATGCGCCAGGACGCGCCGCCGTTTGCGCGGCCGATCGTGTACGGCTACGGCAGGGAAGCCGCCGCGGAAACGGCCGACGAGCGGACGGGCGCGCTTGCGCTGATTCGGAAGGCGCGGGAAAACCACGCTTGGCGGCAGGACGACTGCATCAACCTCATCCCGTCCGAGATGACGCCGTCGCGCGCGGTGCGGCTTCTGTGCGCGTCCGACCCCGCGTTCCGCTACGCCGAGCATAAAAAATCCAAGCCGTTCTACGACGAGGAGGTCTTCTATTACCAGGGCACGAAGTTCATCGACGAGGTCGAGCGGCTGCTTGTGTCCGAGATGAAACGCTATCTTGGCTGCGCCGAGGTCGAAACGCGCGTCATCAGCGGACAGATGTCCAACGCCGCCGTGTTCTCCGCGCTCGTGGACTTTAAGAACCGCTTCGACCGCAAGAGCGACGCCAAGCGCCTAGGCTACGTGCTGAACAACCACATCATCAAGGGCGGGCACTTAAGCGCGCAGCCCATGGGCGCGCTGCACGACTACATCGCCGTCGACCCCATGACCGAGAAGGCCGCTATTGTCAACTTCCCCGTGCTGCGCGGCAATATCTACAAAATCGACGTCGAGGAGACCAAGAAGGTCGTCGACCGGTACCGGCCGGAGCTGATCATATTCGGCAAGTCCATGGTGCTGCATAAGGAGCCCGTTGCCGAGATAAGGAAGTTCGTCGACGAGCAGGGCATCCCGACGACCATCATGTACGACATGGCGCACGTGCTCGGCCTTGTCGGCGAGCACTTCCAGCAGCCGTTCGCGGAGGGCGCGGAAATCGTGACCGGCTCGACGCACAAGACGTTTTTCGGGCCGCAGCGCGGCGTGATCGGCGTCAATTACAACAAGACCGACCTCAAGTACGGGCTGTGGGAGACCATCGAGACGCGCGCGTTCCCGGGCAGCGTGAGCAACCATCACCTCGGCACGCAGCTCGGCCTCCTTATGGCGGCGTACGAGATGAACCATTTCAAGGATGCGTACCAAAGCGCCGTCGTGCTCAACGCCAAGCATTTCGCCGAGGCGCTGCACGACCGCGGCCTCGACGTGGCGGGCGATCCGGCCATCTCGTACACCGAGACACACCAGGTGATCGTGCGCGTCGGCTACGGCCACGGGCCGGAGATCGCGGAGAAGCTCGAGAGCAACAACATCATTGTCAACTACCAGGCCACGCCCGACGAGGAGGGCTTCACCGCCTCCGGCGCGCTGCGCCTGGGCGTGTCCGAGATGACGCGTTTCGGCTTTGACGGCGCGGCGTTCGACCGCCTCGCCGACCTGATGGCGGACCTCGTCCTGCGCAGCAAAGACGTGCGCGCGGATGTAGCCAAGCTGCGCGCCGAGCACCGCGACATGCGTTACTGCTTCGATGACGCGGACGTGGAGAACGCGCTCGGACAGCTGGCTAAGACGCTGGGGCTGTAACGGGGGTGTGAAAACGCGGAGGGCGAAAGCCCTCCGCGTTTTATTTTTGGACGAGCGGAATAGGATGGAGGAGGCAGTCGAGAAAACAGTCGCTGGAACGGACAGGAACGATCGAGGGCGCTGCCCTCGATCTCCCGCCAAAGGGACTCGTCCCTTTGGAAACCCGCAAGCCTCAAAGTTTCCTGCGGGTTCCAAGGGTCTCAGACCCTTGGCAGGGGTTTGGGGACGGGGTCCCCAACATGTTTTCCCCGTCTCCCCGTTCCCCGTCTCCCCGTTCCCCGTCTCCCCGTTCCCCGTCTCCCCGTTCCCCTGTCGCGGCGCGTTCACCGTTTGTTCACGCCGCGGCCCGACCGGAGCATGGTATACTGGACGCATCCATGAGGCAGTATCGCAACCGCAACGCCAACCGCACACGCCGCCGCAGTCCTGCGCGGGCAATCGCGCTGGCGGTGACGGGCGCGCTTCTGCTGCTTTTGATGCTGATCGCGGCGACGCTCGACACGCCCGCGTTTGTCAACGACCGATGGCCGCTTACCGCGACGTTCTCGCTGCTGCCTACGCCGACGATCGCGCCGGACACGGAGTTTACGTTCGCGCAGAACGAACGCAACCCGCTCCCGGCCACAAACGCGCGGCTCGCACAGGGACAGGACCGGCCGCTGTTCGGCAGGATCACGTGCAACTACCCCATCGCGTCGGTTACGGTATCGGATGTGTGCAGTCACAACGACGACGCGCTGTACCCGTACCGGCAGACCGTCACGCTGCGGCCCGATACCACGGAGTTTTCGCTGACCAGCGCGAACACGCTCGAGGGCGCGTCGCTCAACGAGATGTTCGACTTTGCCGTGCTCACGCCCGGCGTACACACGCTGACGGTCTCGGCCGAGAGCACGGCCGACGGCGAGACATACAAGGTGTTCAGCGTGCGCTATTATGTGCTCTCCGACACTTGGGAATGGATCAAGGAGTCCGACTTCAACGGCTCGTACGAGGCGGCGCTGAAATTCTTCGGCGACCCTAAGCGGTTTGTATACCGATATCAGCCCGTCTACGGCCGGTACGTCGTCGCCGACCCGGACTGGGAGGAGACGTACATCACGAAGATCGACGGCCCGACGGGCCGCAAGTGGACCGTCCACATCGACGCCGTGCCGTATTATGAGAAGGCGTTCAAGCTGCTTGCCGAGACATACGTGCGCGTGCACGGGACCAACGGCGACACCGGCGTGCTGCAGCTTACGACGCTCGTCGGCAGCTACAGCGGCACGTACGTATCGCGCCTCACGTCGTCGAAAAAGACGATCAGCCACCACGCGTTCGGCACCGCGTCCGACATCAACTCCGAGATGCCGCCGAACCTCAACCAGCCCGTCAACATCGATTTAATCAACGACGAGGTCCGAAACCTGCTTGGCTACAACGGCATCCTTACCGAGGGCGGGCAGCAATACTATGACTTCACGTACGCCGGCTCCTACCCGAACGCGCCGTGCGGCGTGCCGCAGACCGTCATCAATTACATACTCTACGAACTGGCGTTCTACCGCGCGGGCTTTTTGTGGGGCCATTACTACAAGAGCACGTCGGACGGCATGCACTTCACGCTCTCCGACAACATCGTGATCCAGCACGACAGCAAGGACGGCCTGCGCAAAGTCTTTTCGTACATCGAGGACGCCGCTTCGCCCGTCCCCGCCGCTCCCGCGGCCGCCACGCCTTCGCCCGACGCGGCCGTAACGATGCTGCCGCTCGTCCCCTCCAAGCACCCCGCCGCAACGCCGGACGACTCCGGCGCGAATACGGAGGGCTGAACGGGGGATGTACGAGGTACGTCGAGGGCTCCGTCCTCAACGAAGCACGGCGGGGCGCTGCCCCGCACCCCGCCAAAGGGCCGAAGCCTTGCGGCCCACAGTTCGCAATGGTCGCCCACGCCCCTTTGGGCCTGTGCTCCCTTGCTCACTGGGCCTAAGCCTCGCTTTATCCGCCACAGGCGGCGCTCGGCTTCGGTCCCCTTGGAAACCCCAATTGTTCAACGATTCTCCCCTGCGTTTTCAAAGAAGATTCCCCCTTTGACAGGAACAGGATACTGTTCAACGTTTCTTCCCTGGGTTTCCAAAGGGGGTTTCCCCCTTTGGCAGGAGCGCGAGGGCAGCGCCCTCGCAAAAGCGGGGTGTAGGGCCGCGCCCCTTCCTGTTTCCCCCGCGCCGAAGGCCCCCGAACGATCTCGGGGGCCCGATTTGCTTCCAAGCTGTTTAATTCTATTGAAACCGCTCTTGCGGCGGAACGTTTTTAGTCGTTGTACGCGAGGATGGACAGGGTCGCGTTATTGACGGATGCGCCGGGCGTGATGTCGATCAGCGAGTTGGTCGAGATTTCGACCGCGTACGTATAGTCGCCGGCGGATACGTTGCTGTCGGCGAACTGGAAGGCAAAGGCCTCGGACTCGAGGACCACAGCCTGTGTCGCGAACGTGAAGGTCGGCCCGACCTTGATCGAGGCGCCGTCGTTGCGTAGCCTGTTGATCTGGAAGTTGAGGTTCACGCTGATTCCCAGCGGAAGGTTGATCGTACACGTGAATATCAGGAGGTTCGTCGTGTCGGACATCCCGCTCGTGTTGATCGACGTCGAAACGACGTTGATCGGGGCGGCAAGCAGCGTATTGATGACCGGCAGGGGGCCCGCTCCGCCTGTGCTGGAGCTGGCGG
>CAZIRB010000027.1:14869-23878 GCA_964541695.1 uncultured Oscillospiraceae bacterium | reverse complement strand
CCGGTATTTGCCCAGCCCGCAGCCGCTCAGCCCGCAGCGCCGGAGCAGGCCGAAATTGTAATACCTGCGGTGACGCAGGCCACGATTGAGGCCCCTGCGCTGGTGAAGCCCGTTTCGCCCGCGCCCGTGCAGGCTGAAGTTACGGTACCCGCTCAGGCTGAAGTTACGGCGCCCGCGCCGACGGAGCTTGTCCCGCCAGTATCTGCCCAGTCTGCACCCGCCCAGCCCGCTTTCGCTCCGGCCGCGCCCGCGCAGCCCAAGGGCAAGCCGCGGCTGCACTGGCTCGTCTACGCCGGCATCGCCGCCGCCGCGTTCGCGCTCGGCATGCTGGCCATGATACTCGTCCGGCGGCCCGACGCGGCCGGAACAAAAGCGCCCGAATCCGGCGCCATCGGCGCGGGCAAGGCGGCGGCCGCGATCAAGGACACGCCGCAGCCGACGGAAACGGCGGAGCAGGCCGCGGCCGTATCAGGCGAGGTGACGCCGTCGATGACGCTTGCGGATCTCGATTGCGACCCGCCCATTTACGATGAAGGCGAGACGCTGTACATCGGCAGGATGCGATTCGACTGGGCGGAACAATCGACGATGGCCTTTATCCTCAGCGCGGACGGCGCAAAGGTGCGCAATATCAAGATTCACAATAAGAACATGGACTTCGATCTGCCCGAATCCGGCGGTCACGTGTCGGACTGGACGGTGACGGAGGAGTTTGCCATGTCGTTCCCGTACGTGGTGGGCGGGACCATGGATATGGGGCGCTGCCAACTTGACGACGTCGTGATCGACGGGGACCGCGCGAGCGCGGTGCTGACGTATTCGTATTTTTACCGCAGCCTCGACGGCAGCGTCGAGGAGACCGTGGGGCTCGGCAGCGCGTCGGTGGAGTTTGTCCGCTACGACGCCGCGTACGGCGCTGCGGCGGAAGAGTGGGCGGCCGTGGCGCAGCAGACGGAGGAACCGGCGGGAACAAAAACGTCGTCGGCCGTCGTCCGCTTCGAGGACAAGGAATACGTCTGCACGATCGGCGATATCGGCTTAAGCGATGCCTACAAGCTCACGGTTACCGTCGAGGCGCCGGGCATCGGGGCCGTGATCCCGATCCGCAACGATAGGCTGATCGTGCCCGTGCAGGCTTCCGTCATTGCTCTCTACGGCGAAACGTACGAGTGGACGCGCGTCAGCACGACGACCGACTCGCTGACGTTCGAGTTCGACACGACCGCCGACCCGTATAAGATTGTGCTCTACCCGGACGGCGGCAAGGACGATGAGTCGACCTGGGCTGTCTACGACGTGGCGCAGCAGACGTTTACGCAGTTGTTCTAGGAAAGAGCGGCTGCGACGCACTTAAATCATGACAGGTAAAGGAGAGCCATATGATCTGTCCAGAATGCAAGGTTGTCATCCCGGACGCGCTGCGCTTTTGCCCGATGTGCGGCCGCGACGTGCGGGCCGAGGTGCAGGCCGCCGCGGAGGCGGCCGAGGCGCAATCGCAGGCTGGCGCGCCGGAGCCGTCCGAGGCGGCCGAAGAACCTGCCGCCGCGGCACAGGGGGCGCAGGCCGCTGCTTCCGACGGCAGCGCGGCAAGCGAAAAAAGCCCTGCGGGGGAGGGCCTCGGCAAGCCCGCCGCGCGGCTGAAGGCTTGGTTTGCCGGCGGCAAGAAGAAGCTGCTGATCATCGGCGGCGGCGTGCTCGCCGCGCTGCTTTGCGCAGTGCTGATCCCGCTGCTGATCCACAACGCGAAGCAGACCAAGTACAACGAGGGCGTGACGCTGCTCGAGACCGGAAAGTACGACGAGGCGGAGGCGCTGTTTGCCGAGCTTAAAGAGTTCGACGATTCGCCGGACATGGTTCTGTACTGCCGCAATATGCGGGACTACCAGGCCGCAAAGCGGCTGATGAACAGCGAGCAATACGAGGAGGCGGCCGAGGCCTTCGCGGCGCTGGGCGCGTTCCAGGACGCCGAGGAGCAGGGCCTTGCGTGCCAGGACGCGTTCCGGTACGGCGAGGCGGAAAAGCTGCTCGAGCAGGGGAACTACTCAGCCGCGGGCGCGCTGTTCCAGTCGCTGAACGGATACCGCGACGCTGCGGTCAAGGCGGAGTTCTGCATGGGCACTGCCGCCTACAACGAGGCGACGGCGATGATGGAAGCCGGCGATTACGCGGCCGCCGCCGAGCGGTTCGAGTCAATCCCGTATTTCTCCGACGCGGGCGAGAAGGGGATCTACTGCCGCAACATGGACACGTATGCGGAGGCCGCGTCGCTGTTCGACGCGGGCGAATACTACGAGGCGTACGGCCTCTTCATGGGTTTGGAGGGGTTTTCCGACACGGCCGACCGCATGGCCGAGTGCGTGCAAGACTTCCCGAGCGGCGAGACGTACCACAACGAAGCGTTCAAGAGCCGCAGCTGCTCGCTCGCGATCAAACCGCCGACGTCGGACGGCAGCCGCACCTATATCAAGATCTACAGCGAGTCCGGCGAGCTCGTCAGCTGCCTCGGCATCGGCGAAGGCAAGAGCGGCAAGGTCTGGCTGCCGGCGGGCAGCTACCAAATCAAGTCGGCCTACGGGTACGGCGAATGGTTCGGCGAGACCGACCTCTTCGGCGACGAGGGGACGTACCAGGTGCTGGAGGCGGGTTCGACGGACGTGTTCGAGCTGCAGAAGAACTACGCCTACACGTTGACGCTGCGCTCCGAACGCGACGTTTCGGGCGATCCGGTCAATACATCCAATGAAGACAGGGAGGATTTCTAAACCGATGAAACGTATCAACATAATAGCCCTTCTCCTTACGTGCCTTTTGTTCGTGTCGGCGTTTGCCGGCTGTGTGCAGAAGAAGGAAGCCAATCTGGAAACGGCCGTGACCGTCACGGCGGCGCCGACGGCGGAGCCGGCCGAGACAGCCGCGCCCGTGGAAACGCCCGCGCCGACGGCCGAGCCGCAGCCGACCGCCGAGCCGCAGATGTTCCCGTGGGAAAGCCATACCTGCGGCGTGCTGTACGCAATCGACGTTGTCACCGACAGCTCGGAGAGCGAACAGCCCAAGGGCAGGTTCGTCAAGGTCGGTCTGATGTCCATGGACGGGACGTTCACAATCGAGGACATCAGCCACATGCTCAACGGCGGCGACTTCTCCGTGCGCGACGCCGGCAAGCAGGAATACGCGCTTGCGATGATCCAGTTCGGGGTCGGCGACAACAGCGAGAAGGGCGACGACGGCAGGCCGGTCTTCTATCAGCTGGGCCTCAAGTTCGACGTGCCGACAAGCGTCGCCGTGGACGACCTGACGCTGTGCGTCAAGACGGAGACGGAGGGCGAGACCATCGTCGTTTCGCTTGCGGACGTGCCGAGAAGCGACGATAGCGCCGACGCCGATGCAAAAGCCGACGCCGCCGAGCCCGCGGCCGCTGTCGACAACGAGGCCGTGGCCGAGCGCGTCAAGGCCGAGGAGTCGATCGACGGACTCAAGCCGGGCGGCAAGACGGGCGCGATTGAGAAAAAGCTCGGCAAGGCGGACGATTTCCCCGCGATCGAGATGGAGACCATGCAGCTGTTCTACATGAGCCAGGGCTATATCGCAACCTACCTCAACTCGTCAAAGGTCGTTACGGGTATCTCGGCGTACGCGCCCGCGCCCGGCATGACCGCGCGCGGCGTCGGCGTCGGCTCGACGCGCGAACAGGTCGAGACCGCCTACGCCGACAGCATCAATGCCGAACTCACCACCGAGGCCGCGATCGTCGTCGGCACGGAAGAAGTGGCGCTGACGTTCAACTTCGCCGACGGCGTGGTCAATACGGTCACGCTGTTCTATTGATAAGCGGACGGGGGAGTAACGGATTTTTTGCAGGGGCGCTCTCTTTTGCAGGGGTTCTACCCCTGCACCCCGCCAAAGGGGAAACCCCCTTTGGAAACTCGGCGAAAAACATCTGACAAGGTAGCCTTCCTGCTCTTTGGCTTCTTTTCTTCAAGAAAAGAAGCGGGGGTTTGGGGGCAGCGCCCCCAACGTCCCGTCCCTCAGTCCCAACGCGCCCGCGCCCCCTTGCGCGGGCCGTTTTCATTGCGCGGCGCCCAAAAAACGGATATAATGCGGATATTGAATCAGAATAAGGGGAACCGAATATGGATTACGCGAAGGAATCACTCCGGCTGCACCGGGAGTGGAAGGGCAAGATCGAAGTCGTGGCCACGGTGCCGGTTTCGACGCGCGAGGATCTCTCGCTTGCCTACACGCCGGGCGTTGCGCAGCCCTGTCTGGAGATTCAGAAGGACGTCGACCTAAGCTACGAACTGACGCGCCGCTGGAACCTGTGCCTGGTCGTAACGGACGGCACGGCGGTGCTGGGCCTTGGCGACATCGGTCCGGAGGCGGGCATGCCGGTCATGGAGGGCAAGTGCGTGCTGTTCAAGGCGTTCGGCGGCGTGGACGCGTTCCCGCTGTGCATCAAGTCGAAGGACGTCGATGAGATCGTCAACACGATCCACTTCATCTCCGGCTCGTTCGGCGGCGTGAACCTCGAGGACATCGCCGCGCCGCGCTGCTTCGAGATCGAGAGAAAGCTCAAGGAGAAGTGCGACATTCCGATCTTCCACGACGACCAGCACGGCACGGCGGTCATCACGCTCGCGGGGCTGACGAACGCGCTCAAGGTCGTTAATAAGCGCGCCGGCGAAGCCAAA
Organism: uncultured Oscillospiraceae bacterium; assembly: GCA_964541695.1. Lineage (GTDB taxonomy): Bacteria > Bacillota > Clostridia > Christensenellales > CAG-138 > CAZKGE01. The sequence continues at coordinate 19,190 of CAZIRB010000027.1, read as the reverse complement.
ATCGTGATCAACGGCGCGGGCGCGGCGTCGATCGCGGTCACGAGGCTGCTGCTCTCGGCCGGGTACGCGGACATCACGCTGTGCGACCGCACGGGCATCGTGTACGCGGGGCGCAAGGAAGGCATGAACCCGGTCAAGGACGAGATGGCGCTCGTGACGAACAAGCGCGGCAAGAGCGGCACGCTCGCCGACGCGCTCGCCGGCGCGGACGTGTTCATCGGCGTATCCGCGCCGGGCGTGGTCACCGCCGACATGGTGCGCTCGATGAACGGCAATGCAATCGTGTTCGCGTGCGCAAACCCCACGCCCGAAATATTCCCCGACGATGCGAAAGCGGGCGGCGCGGCGGTGATCGCGACGGGCCGCAGCGACTACCCGAACCAGATCAACAACGTCCTGGCGTTTCCGGGCATCTTCCGCGGCGCGTTCGACGTGCGCGCGCGCGACATCAACGACGAGATGAAGATCGCCGCGGCGACAGCGCTTGCGGAACTGATCTCCGAGGACGAGCTGTCCGCGGACTATATCATCCCCAAGGCGTTCGACCCGCGCGTGGGCAAGGCGGTCGCCGCCGCGGTGGCCGAGGCGGCCAGAAGGACGGGCGTGGCGCGGATCTGACACGCGGCAAAACAGAATAAAATGTGAAATTTCGAAAGCGGGCAACATATTTTGCGGCACCTGTGATAGAATACGCATATATTTTTGCTTGCAATTTGAGTGAAGGACCTGATGGAACGAACGATGAGAAACGTCCGGGCAAAAACGTTGCCCTGCCTGATCTGCGCCATGTTTGCGGCGCTTGTTTTCGCCGGCTGCGATATGCTCGCGCCCGCGTCCGCCGCGACGCCGCTGCCTACCGACACGCCCGTGATCGTGCAGTTTGAGTTGACCGAGCAGGCGCAGGAGGCGGCCGCGGCCACGATGCCCGCGCCGACGCCGTCCCCGACGCCGGACCAGACGCCCGTCCCGTTTTCCTATTATGCGCCCACCGTCAACATGACGTTCGAGGAGCTCGTCGGCGGCACGTCCGACTTCGGCGAGATGGGCAGCAGCAAGGTTAACTGGCCCAAGGGATATCCGCCCGCCGACACGTATAAAATTATCGTAGACGTGTATTGGCAGGTGACGATGGTGTTTTCAAAGGACGCAAACGGCGAGTATACGGTGCCGGTGCGCTACATGCTGTGCTCGACGGGCAACCCGCGCATTGAGGACGGCGGCGAGACGCGCCGCGGCACGTTCAACATGCTGGTGCCGCGCATCCGCTTCGGCCACTTTTTGAGCGGCGAGGCGGCGCAGTATTGGTCGCTGATTCACAGCCGAACCTACTTCCACTCGGTCCTGTACGATAAGCAGGATAAGCTTTCCACGTACCAGATCGAAACCTACGAGCAGCTCGGCACGAAGGCGTCGCACGGCTGCATCCGCCTGACGGTGCCGGACGCGCGCTGGATCTGGTACAACATCGCTTACGGCACGGTTTGCGAGATCCGCGACGGCTCAAAGGACGATACCGTGACGCAGAGGATCCGCGAGCAGCTCGTGCTGCCCGTCGCGCCGACGGCGCGGCTGAAGATCGTCGCGGGCCAGACGCCGTACACGGACAACTGGACGATCGACTCGCTGCTCGCCGCGTTCGACGCGTCGACGATCCTGCCGTTTAAGAACGAGAAACAGCCGGTTCCGAAGCTGGAGAGCGACGACGAGGAAGAGACCGCCTCGCCGAGTCCGGGCGCGGACGGCTCGACCGGCACGACGCCGGAGCCCGGCGCGGAGGTGACGCCGGCGCCCTCCGAAACGGCCACGCCGACGCCCGTTCCGACGTCAACGCCGGAATTTGCGACGGGGACGTCCTGATATGGGCGGGTACCGGTCAACCTGGACACGGAGAACTGCGGCATGCGCGCTCGCGCTGTCGCTTTTTCTGTTGGCGCGATTTTCCAGCGCGCGCGCGGAGTTTGTGCCCGGCAGCTACGACGCCGACGGCAGCGGCGGGCTTGACCAGCACGACGTGGAGTGTTTGCTCGAGGACGCCTGCGGCTGCTACGACGAGGAGAGCGCGGACAGCATCGTCGTGCGCACGCGCGGCGCATCCGGCGCGGCCGCTCTGGCGCGCTACGTGTCCGGCGCGTCCGCCGAGCTGCCCGGCCTTGCGGACAGCGGCAGGCTGGACCTGCCTAGGACGCGCGAGAAGGCCGACCGCTATATCCGCGCCGGGATGGCGCCCGACCTGACGGGCTATCGCGCCAAGCTGAAAAAGTATAAGCTGAACCAGTACGACAGCCTCGCGTCCGCGCACGACGTGTTCGTCGAGATGACGGACGAGATCAACGGCGCCGCGCGCGACGCCGCGACCGGTGCGGCGACGATGCTGCGGAAGGAGCTCGCCGGCACGGGCGGCGTGATCCGGCCGGCACTGGGACCGCAGCGCACGTACCATTGGAAGGAGATCGCCGCGCTGTACCGCACGTACGGGCCGGACCTGCCGGCAAAGATCGCGGCCGCGGCCGCGGTCGACCTGGAGGCTACGGACAGCGGCGTATTCTCGCTCTCGCTCGAGCTGCCCTTGTTCGAGGAGGTCGCCTGCCAGGGCGAGCGCGAGCAGTTCATGCAGTGCCGCTTTGCGCTTGCCTATCTCAACACCGTGTACGACGATTCCGGCGCGGTCAAGGATTACGAAAAATACCCGGTCAGCGATGCGTACTTAAAGACGCTGATCCACCCGCTGCAGGGCGATTACCTGATCAAAAACGGCTGGTACGACAACCGGGACCGCGGCACGCGCCGCCACACGGGCACGGACATCACCGCGCCCTCGCGCACGCCGATCTATTCGATGACGGACGGCGTCGTATTGTACATCGGCTATTCGGACATACCGGGCAACTACGTGATGATCCGCGACCCGTACGGCTTCGAGTACCACTATTACCATATGGTCGAAAAATCGAAGCAGGTGACCGAGGGCCAGTTCGTCAAGCAGGGCGACTGCATCGGCCTCGTCGGCAGCACGGGCAACAGCGCGGCCAACCACCTGCACCTGACCGTGGTTTCGCCGGAGTTTACGTATATCAACCCCTACGATATGTTCCTCGACGCGGGCATCGGGCCTATCCGCCCCGTTTCGTAGGGCCCAAAGGCACATACCGGCGCCCTCCCGCAACATAAATTGATGCGGGAGGGCTTTTTCATGCAGCAGGATGGAATGAGAACGACGGAGTTCGTCGTACGAAAAACGGGCGAGCGCATGGAGCGCGTGCAGGCGGTGCGCCGCCGGCTCCGGCAGCGGCGCGAGCGCGAGGAAAACATGGCCGCCGTGCGCAGCATGTGGCTCAAGATCGCCATCTGCGCGCTCGCGCTCATGATCGTGATCGCCGTGGAGGTGTTCCTGCTCTCGGGTCGCAACGGGAAGATCGTAGCGGCTCTGGGCACGTCGGAGGACTCGGGCTCGGACACGGACGGGGAGGTGCTGGGGAGGCTGCAGTTTGTCAGCGCGGACGCGGCCCAGAGCGTGTTCTCGGTGAACCAGCGCTGGACCTCGCCCGTGGCGGCGACGGAGGCGTCGCTTTTGCCCGGCGGCAGCGTGCTCTCGCTTAAGGCCAACGCGGGCGACCGCGTCTCCGTGCCCGCGGGCGGCGAGGTGCGCGAGATATTCGAGGACCCGGCCTACGGAACGGCCGTGCGCATCAGCCACGGCAACGGGCTTGAGAGCGTGTACTACGGCATCGCGGACATCCGCGTCGAGGTGGGCCAGCCGCTGCTGGCGCTCGACACGCTCGGCGTGATGCCCGAAACGAGCACGATCTACGTGACTGTTTCGCAGTCCGGCAGCAGCATGGACCCCACGGACTATATCGACACGTCGACAGGCTACTGACATGCGGCTGTTCTCGATCCGCAAAACGGAGATCCGGCTGCACCCGCTCGTGTTTGTCGTGATCGCGGGCGCGTTCGTGCTCGGCCGCGCGAACGACTTTTTGCTGGCGGTGCTGGCGCTGCTTTTGCACGAGCTTGCGCACGCCATCGTGTCGTGCGCGTTCGGCTGCACGCTATTGTCGGTCGAGGTGCTGCCGTTTGGCGGCGTGGCGCGCATCCGGCACGCAAACCTCTCGCCGTACGCGGAGTTCTGCATCGCGTGCGCGGGGCCGGTCGCGAGCGTCGTGCTCGGCGGCATGACGGCCGCAACAGGGTATTTCTTCCCGGCGGTCGCGCTGCGCCTAAAGGCGTTCCTGGCCTTCAACCTCACGCTCGCCGCGGTGAACCTCTTGCCCGCGCTGCCGCTCGACGGCGGCCGGATGCTGCGCTGCCTGCTCGAGCAGCG
>CAZIRB010000027.1:5055-14769 GCA_964541695.1 uncultured Oscillospiraceae bacterium | reverse complement strand
GCGTGACCGTGCGCGAGATCGCCGCGCACGAGTCCATGGCCGCCGAGGAGGCCGTGCGCATATTGAGCGCGAACCGCTACAACGTGCTGCGCGTGCTCGACGCGTCCATGCGCACGCTCGGTGAGATCGACGAGGGCAGGCTGCTCGTGGGCATCGCGCGGTTCGGCGCCGGCGTGTCCGTCGGCGAGATCCTTGCGTTTGACCGCTCGGGCCGGATGTGATACGATACTGGAAAAGAAACCCCGCTACGGAGGTTACGCGCTTGGACCCACAAACGCTTGCCGGGCTTCTCCACAGGGTCGAGAAGCCCGCTCGATATACCGGCGGCGAACTGAACCAGATCGTGAAGGAAGACGCGGACGTGCGCGTCGCGCTGTGCTTCCCGGACGTGTACGAGATCGGCATGTCGCACCTCGGCTCGCGCATCCTGTACCACATCCTCAACGGCATGGACGGCGTCGCGTGCGAGCGCGCGTTCGCGCCGTGGCCGGACTTTGAGGCCGTGCTGCGGGCGGAAAAGCTGCCGCTGTACTCGCTTGAGACCAAGCGGGCGCTGAACACGTTCGACGTGGTGGGCTTTTCGCTCCTGTACGAGATGTGCTACACGAACATCCTGACCATGCTCGACCTTGCCGGCATCCCGCTGCTTTCGGCCGGCCGCGGCGAGACCGACCCGCTCGTGATCGCGGGCGGCCCGTGCGCGTGCAACCCGGAGCCGGTCGCGGCGTTTTTCGACGCGGTGCTGCTCGGCGACGGCGAGGAGCTGCTGCCGGAGTTCGTGCGCGCCGTGCAAAAGGCCAAGGCGGACAGGCTCTCGCGCGCGGAAACGCTCAAGCTGCTCTCGGGCATCGAGGGCGTGTACATCCCGTCGTACTACGAGGCGACGGAGCAGGGGCTTGCCAAGCGCGTTTCGCACGCGCCGGACAGGATCGTCCGCCGCGTCGTGGCGGACCTGGATAACGTGCCGTTCGTCGGCAGACTGGTCGTGCCGTACCTGGACATCGTGCACGACCGCGTCGCGGTCGAGGTCATGCGTGGCTGCACGCGCGGCTGCCGCTTCTGCCAGGCGGGCTATATCTATAGGCCGGTGCGCGAACGCAAGCGCGAGACGCTGCTTGCCCAGGCGCGCGAGCTCGTCGCATGCACGGGCTACGACGAGGTGTCGATGCTCAGCCTCTCAACCGGCGACTATTCCGACGTGCACAATCTCGTGCCCGAGATCATCGGGGACATGGAAAAGCAGCGCGTGTCGGTGTCGCTGCCGTCGCTGCGGGTCGACTCCGTGCTGGCCGAGGACCTCAAGGTCATGCAGACCGTGCGGAAGGCCGGCCTGACGTTCGCGCCCGAGGCGGGCACGCAGCGGCTCCGCGACGTGATCAACAAGAACGTGACGGAGGACGACATCCTGCGCGCGGCGCGCGACGCGTTTGCGGCCGGCTGGAGCACCGTCAAGCTGTACTTCATGCTGGGCCTGCCGACGGAGACGGACGAGGACCTCCTTGGCATCGCCGACCTTTCGCGCAAGGTGGCCGCGGCGTTCTATTCGCTCCCGAAGGAGCAGCGCGGCAAGGGCCTGCGGCTGACGGTCAGCGTGTCGACGTTCGTGCCCAAGCCGTTCACCGCGTTCCAGTACTGCCCGCAGATCCCGCCCGCCGAGATCCGCCGCCGCCAGCAGCTTCTGCGCGACGCGATGAAGGGCGTGCGCGGCGCGGTGCTCAACTGCCACCCCGCGCCTCTGTCCGTGCTCGAGGCGGCGTTTTCGCGCGGGGACCGGCGGCTTTCCGACGTGCTCCTTTGCGCGTTTCGGCTCGGCTGCCGCTTCGACTCGTGGACGGAGCATTTTAAGCCCGAGGCCTGGGAGGCCGCGTTTGCCGAAAACGGCCTGACGGTTGCCCAATATGCCGAGGCTGCCTACGCGCCGGGGCAAGCGTTGCCGTGGTCGCACATCGACATGCTGCTGACGGAGGAATACCTCCGCGCCGAGTATGAAAACGCGCTTTCAGCGCGCACGACGCCGGACTGCCGCGAGGGCTGCAACAACTGCTTTGGGGTGCAACATGCGAATATTTGCCGTCTATCATAAGGGCGACGAGATCGCGTTCATCTCGCATCTGGACATCCAGCGCGCGTTGCAGCGCGCGTTCCGGCGCGCGAACGTGCCGCTCGCGTACTCCCAGGGCTTCAATCCGCACCCGAAGCTCTCGTTCGCCTCGGCCGTGGCGACGGGGCAGACCTCCGACGCGGAGTGGTTCGAGGTTGCGCTCGAGGAACGGATCGATCCCGGTGAATTTGCCGCGCGCGTCAACGCGGTCATGCCGCCGGGACTGTATCTTTCCGACGCGTTCGAGCCGGCCGACAATTTTCCGTCGCTTTCGTCATTGACACGCGCCGCGGAATATGTGATAAAATTGAGTTTGGTTGAAGAACTGCCCGCGGACAGGCTGTCCGCGGCGGCAGAAGCGCTGCTAAATGGCGCAATCATCGTACAAAAGCGGACGAAGGGCGGCGAAAAAGCCGTGGACATCCGGCCGCAGATCATCGGGGTCTTCGTGGAGAAGATTGAGGGGAAGGAAATTACCCTCCGCGTTCTCGGCAGATTGCAAGCCGATGGCGGGCTGCGCGCGGAATTATTCGCCGGCGCGTTGCTCGACCGTTTGGATGCGCATGGGAGCGTTGCGGTGCGCCGCACGCACATGTATTTTGCCGGTGATGGTCCTCTGCCGCAGTTGCCCTGATCGAGAGGAAAGGAACCATGAATAAGGAGATTTTGGTGGACGCCAGCGGCGTCGCGATTCGCGTCGCCGTGGTGGAGGACGGTTCGCCGGTCGAGCTCTACGTCGAGCAGGAGGGCTCGGAGCGATTGGTCGGCAACATCTACAACGGAAAAGTGCAGAACGTGCTGCCCGGCATGCAGGCGGCGTTCGTGGACATCGGTCTCGAGCGCAACGCCTTTTTGTATGCCGGCGACGTCGTGCTCTCCGACGACTCGGACGACGAGATCGAGCAGGTGCCCGAGAGCCGTAACATCCGGGATTTGTTAAAGCCCGGCCAGACGATCATGGTGCAGGTCGCAAAGGACCCGGTCGGCACGAAGGGCGCGCGCGTCACGACGCACATTACATTGGCGGGCCGCTCGCTCGTGCTGATGCCGACGGTCGACTACGTCGGCGTGTCGCGCCGCATCGACAAGGACGACGAGCGCGCGCGTCTCCGGAAGATTCTGCACGACGTCAAGCCCAAGGGCATGGGCGTGATCGTGCGCACGGCGTCGGCGGGCAAGAGCCGCGAGGCGTTCGAGGAGGACGTCGACGCGCTGCAAAAGCTCTACGCCGAGATCGAGAAGCGCGCCACGCGCGGCAGCGCGCCGCTGCTTTTGCACGCGGAGCAGTCGCTTCTGTACCGCACGGTGCGCGACCTTTTGATGAAGGACGTCGACCGCGTGTTCGTCAACGACCAGAAGGCGTACGACGAGCTGCGGGCCCTTGCCGACGTGATGGCGCCCAAGCTCCGCGCGCGTATCCTGCTCAAGGAGAGCGAGGCGCTGTTCGACCGCTACGAGACCGAGGGAAAAATTGACAAGGCGCTCGCCCGCAAGGTCTGGTTCAAGAGCGGCGGCTACATCATCATCGACCGCACCGAGGCGCTGACGGTCATCGACGTCAACACCGGCAAATTCGTCGGCAAGGACAACCTCGAGAAGACCATCACGGCCGCCAACTGCGAGGCGGCGGCGGAGATCGCCAAGCAGCTTCGTCTGCGCGACATCGGCGGCATCATCGTCATCGACTTTATCGACATGGAGCGCGAGAGCAACCGCACGCTCGTGCTCAACACGCTCAAAAACGCGTTGAAGGGCGACCACACGCGCTCGCACGTGTTCGGCTTTACGCACCTCGGGCTCGTCGAGATGACGCGCAAAAAGACCGGCCGCAGCATCGGGGATACGCTGCAGGTGCCCTGCCCGTACTGCAGCGGCGACGCGCGCGTGCTCTCGCCCGAGAGCATGGTGGCCAAGATCCGGAAGCAGGCCCTGCAGGTGCTGCGCGGCAGCAACAACAAAAAGCTGCTCATCGAGGCGCACCCCGACGTGTGCGACGCGATGCAGCGGCTGATGGAGAAGCAGGGCACGCTGTTCCCCGCGGATGCCGGCGGCACATATTTTCTGCGCGCGAACGCGCAGCTGCACATGGAGAAATATTCCGTGCGGCCGCTGGCCGAAAAACGCCTGTCGGAAGCGAAAAAAGATTGCCGAATGATTCGTTGACACGGGTATCCCGCTGTGGTACAATCGTGCGGTGAGCCGCTCCGGGACGGCAGTTTAAGCGCGCTTTTGGCGCCGCCGTGATCGGGCGAGTCTGGTAGAAGGAGGTGCTGCAAGTAAATGTACGCAGTCATTCAGACCGGTGGAAAACAGTATAAGGTGGAAAAGGGCGACGAGATCCTCGTGGAGAAGCTCGAAGCCGATGTCGACGCCGAGGTCGCGTTCGACGTGCTGCTGGTGGCGGACGACGCGGGCGTGAAGATCGGTCAGCCGGTCCTCGAGGGCGTCGTCGTAAAGGGCAGGGTGCTCGAGCACGGCAAGGGCAAGAAGGTCGTCGTGTTCAAGTACAAGCCCAAGAAGAACTCGCGCAAAAAGCGCGGCCATCGTCAGCCTTACACAAAGGTCGAGATCCTCTCGATCGGGTAAGGGACGATGATCCGCATCACCATGGCGCGGTCGAACGGCAGAAACGTCGGCTTCGACTGCACCGGACACGCGGGCTTTGCCGAGGAAGGCAAGGACATCGTCTGCAGCGCCGTATCGGCGGTTACGCAGACGGCTGTCATCGGTATCACCGAGATCGCGAAGATTCCGGCGGGTGTTTCGGTCGGCGACGACGGCATCCGCTGTATCCTGGGGGCGGACGCGACCGAGACGCAGTGCGGACAGGCCGACCTGCTGCTAAGCAGCATGGAGGCGGGCTTAGTTGCAATCGGCAAGGCGTATCCGCACACGCTTAAAATCACGGACAGGGAGGTGTAAGAGACATGTTCCAAATGAATTTGCAGCTGTTTGCCCATAAAAAGGGCGTCGGCTCTTCGAGAAACGGCCGCGAGAGCCAGGCCAAGCGCCTCGGCCCGAAGCGCGCGGACGGGCAGTTTGTGCTCGCCGGCAACATTCTGGTGCGGCAGCGCGGCACGCATTTCCATCCCGGCGTAAACGTCGGCATCGGCAAGGACGACACGCTGTTTGCCAAGGTGAGCGGCGTGGTCCGTTTCGAGACCAAGCATCTGGGCAAGAAGCAGGTCAGCGTTTACGAAGAGGCTGCCGCGCAGTAACGGGACTATTTTGGAAAGCGGCCGCGACAGCGCGGCCGTTTTCTGTTATACTGTACGCGTGGCAGGCCGAATCCTGCCGCATCAGCGATCGATTTTGGGGGACAGGGATATGAAACGGAAGAAAGCGCATTCGGAAGAATTGGGCGAGCGGATGGAGACGGACGCGCCGGACGCCGCGCGGCCGGACGCGGAGGATTTTGAGGACGACGAGCTCTGGGACGAGCCGGACGATCTGAAAACGGCTGTGGATCAGCGCGTCAATAGGCGCGTAAACAGGCGGCGGCCGGGCCTTGCCGGGACGCTGGCCGTGGCGGCCGGCGTGCTGGCGGCGGCGTTTGCGGCGCTGTTCTTTACGGGCCTGCTCGACGCGCCGCTGCACCGGGCGGTGCTGTATTCCGGCGAGGACGCGAAAAAGCTCGCCGCGGCGATTGTGGAGACGCTGCCCGAAGGCGCGGGGAAGTACGCCGTGCGCGAGGCGCCGAAGTTCGAATTCGGCGGCTACGCAGCGTACGCGCTGCCGCTTGCCGCGGGCGAAGCGGCGCAGCGGGTGCTGCTGCCGGAAAAGCTCATAAACGGCGCGCTCTCCGGGAGCCTTACCGCCGTCGACCGGCTCGTCGCCGAGCGGTTTACGGCCGTGAGCATCTCGCTCGACCCGGCGGATGTGACGCTTAAGGAGGGCGAGACGCACGCGGCGGCGGCCCTGTTCACGCCCGCGGACACGTTCGACCGCACGCTTGCCTGGAGCTCGGCCGACCCGGCCGTCGCCACGGTCGGCGCGGACGGCGTTGTGACCGCGGTCGCGTTCGGGAATACAACAATCACTGCGGCGACGGCAAACGGCAAGTCCGCGACGCTCACCGTGTCCGTGCTCGCGCTGCCGCACAGCATCGATCTTGGCGGCGACACGGCCGTCGTGTTTCTCGGGGAAGAGAAGCCGCTGACCGCCAAGGTTTTGCCGGAGAACGCGGTCGACAACGAGGTGAGCTGGACAAGCTCCGACGAGAGCATCGTGCGCGTGGACGGCGGCAAGCTCGTGGGCGTCGCCCTCGGAACCGCGACGGTCACGGCGAGCACGGCAAACGGCGTGACGGCTGCCTGCAAGGTCGAGGTCCAGATCGCGCCGACGAGCGTGACGCTGAGCGAGACGTCCGTGACGCTCGTGCAGGAGGAGACCGTCACATTGACCGCGTTGGTCGGGCCGGAGAACGCGACGGATAAAAGCGTAACCTGGTCGTCGAACAACGAGTCGTCCGTCAAGGTCGAGGACGGCGTGCTCACGACAGGCATGCCCGGCACGGCGGTCATTACGGCCACGGCGGTGAGCGGCGTGTCCGCGTCCTGCGACGTTACGGTCAACAAGAAGCTCGAGGAGCCGAAGATACTCAAGATCGTGCACACGTTCATCCGCTCGGAGGGGAACATCCGCATCACCGTGACGACGAACGGCGACACGACCTCCGTCAAGTTCTACGACCGCGCGACGGGCACGCTGCGCAAGGAGCTGACAAACTCCGAGATCACCGTCGAGGACAAGAAGTGGACGTTCCGGTATTTTTCGGGCGTGCACGGCGGCACGTACCGCTTCCTGTTCGTCGCGGAGAACAGCCTCGGCAAGGACAGCGCCCGGTCGCAGTACCACGTCAAGCAGGTATAGCGGGCGGCGGTAAGCCGGATTTCCAGTATCATGCAATCTTGTGACGATTTCGTAAAAAGGGAAGGCAAGCGCTTGCCTTCCCAATTTTTTTCTCCTACACTCAACGTATGAAACGTCGAATCCTGTGCTTTCTGCTTGCCGCATGCGCGGCGCTGTGTACCTGGCAGCTGCCGGCGGCCTCCGCGCGCGCCGAGAGTTTTACGAGCGGCGAGATCAGCGGCAGCAACGTCGCCCTGCGCAAGCACGCGGACGACGACGCGGACGTGATCACGCGGCTTTCGCGCGGGACCAGCGTCGAAATCCTCGAGACGAACGTCAACGCGGAGTGGCACCGCGTGCGCGCGCGCGGCTACACGGGCTACGTCAACCGCATGTACGTCTGCCTCGACAGCTCGCTCGCGTCCTACAAAACCGCGCTTGTCGGCACGGTCGTCAACTGCGAAAGCGACGTCAACGTCCGCTCGGAGCCCAAGACCTCGGGCAAGCTCGTCGGCAAGGCGAAGAAGGGCGAGACGTTCCCCGTCACGGCAAAAAACGCCGCCGACGGCTGGCACGCGATCGAGTACGAGGGCGGGACCGCGTATATCTCGAGCCGGTACCTCTCGCTCTCGGCGGCGGCGGAGGACGATCAGATCTCCGGCCTGACCGTGACGGGCGGCCAGCTTTCGCCGCACTTCGCGCCCGGGGAGTACGGGTACGTGCTGGTCGCGGACTCCGACAAGCTCACGATCACTGCGGAAGCCAACGACGGCGTCTCCGTCAGCGTCGACAGCACCGGCAAAAAGACGCTGAAATTCACCATGCCCTCGTCTGGCTCGCGCACGATCCGCATCGCGGTCGGCGGCAAGATCCGATATTCCGTCTACGTCGTGCGGAACGCGCTCATCGTGGGCTCGTGGAACATCAAGCGCGGCAACGGCAGGCTCGTGCAGCAGGGCCGGCTGATCGAGGACCAGCTGCCGGACATCATGGGCATCCAGGAGGCGGTGCAGAACAGGACCTCGCCGGGCGTTGTGGACAACCTGCTCAGCCTGCGCACGAAGACCATGAAGCACACGCTGTTTTCCGCCACGCTCAAGTACGCAAGCGGCCTCCAGTACGGCATCGGCATCCTGTCGCGCTATAAGATCCTGTCCAGCGAGGTGATTCCGCTGACCAGCCTCGACAAGGAGCCGCGCGTGCTGCAGAAGGTCGTTTTCTCCGTCGACGGGCGCAAGGTCTCGTTCTACAACACGCATTTTTCGTACGAGTCCAGCACGATCCGCTTAAAGCAGTTCTCCGAGACGCTGAGCGTGCTCGAGAAGGACACGAACAAATACAAGATCCTCGTCGGCGACTTCAACGCGCAGGCCAAGGAGTTCGCCAAGATCAAGGGCTACCAGGTCATCAACGCCGCAGACACGAAGTTCTACGGCTACGACGGCAAGGAGTTCAAGAAAACGACCGTCGACAACATTGTCGTGTCGAAGTCGTTCACCGTGCTCAACGCGCGCATGATCGACTCGACGCTCTCGGATCATAAACCGCTGTTTGCGTATTTAAGATTTGATTGAGGATTTTTGACAAGGGCTCCGCCCTTGACCCGCCAAAGGGGGTTTCCCCCTTTGGCGGGTGGTTGAGAGGGCCGAAGCCGAGCGCCGCCTGTGGCGGATGAAGCGAGGCGCAGGCCCAGTGAGCAAGGGAGCGTAGACCCAAGGGGACTGCACGACCATTGTGAACTGTGGGGAGCCCTCAATCGTACCCCCGACCCGTCCCCAACTAAACCAAAAACAAAAGCGGCGCAACTCTCGTGCCGCCTCCGTATTATCCCCCCAAATTTCAGCCGCCCGTCAGAAACGCCGCAAGCGCAAGCGTAACACTTTGCCCGTCCACGACGGTCAGCACGTCGGGGTACGATTGCGCGGTCCCCGCGGGCCCGAACGCATACTGCGGGCCGTACCAGTCGACGCCGTAATGCAGCTCAACGCGGTACTCCCCGGCGGGCAGGCGCACGGCGGCCTTCTCCCCGTTTTCGACGAAGACGCTGAGCGCAAGCGCGTTGGATTTGTCCGTAAACACGGCTTCGGCGCGCAAAAAGCGCACAAAGCAGCTCTCCTTCCATCTCACGCCGGTCAGGTCCAGAAGGACCGGATTCCCCTCGCGGATCCCCTCGACGACGCCGGACTTCGGGTGCGGCTGCGGCTTGAGCAACCAGTCCTTCTCGATGCGCGCGCGCGTTTCCTGCTCCGCGATTAGCTTCGCGTCGTAGAACGCGCGCCAGAGCGCGCTGTCGTCCTCGGGGACGGCGGCGCCGTCGCGATAGCGCACAACAAGCGCCGCGCTTTTGTACGGCAGCTGCATAAGCGCGGCCGCGTCCATTTCGTCCGGCACGAGCCGCACGGACACGCTGCCGAACACCGGCTCGGCGTAGGAGCGGTACAGCTCGTCGCCGAGATAGGCGTACACGAGCTCCGGCGACGGGTAGGACACGGTAAGCTCGTAGCGGGAATCGTCGAGCGCGCGCACGTTTTCGAGCCTCGTTGCCTCGAGCAGCCCCGCACCCTCGAACACCCAGGACAGGACCTCGTCCTTATGCTCGGCGACCTCGATGAGCCGGAACTCCGGCCGCGACGGAATCATCGTGTCCGCAATTTGGCTTATCATGCCGTCGACGAGCGCGTCCAGCGCCTGCTCGCTGCGGTTATCGACGGCGGCGCTCCAGCGCCCGTCGATCCGCGTCAGGTTGAAGCGCAGCTCGGCGC
>CAZIRB010000027.1:0-4955 GCA_964541695.1 uncultured Oscillospiraceae bacterium | reverse complement strand
CAAAATACTTGCGGATGGTCGCGGTCATGGCGAGCCGCAGGTCGCTGTCGATGTTGATCTTGCACACGGCCATGCGCGCGGCTTCGCGCAGCATGTCCTCGGGCACGCCGATCGCGTCCGGCATATTGCCGCCGTAGCGGTTGATCGTTTCGACGAACTCCGGGATCACGCTCGACGCGCCGTGCAGCACGATGGGAAAGCCCGGCAGGCGCTTTTCGACCTCGCGCAGGATGTCGAAGCGCAGCTGCGGCTTGGTGCCGGGCTTGAACTTGTACGCGCCGTGGCTCGTGCCGATGGCGATGGCGAGCGAGTCCACGCCGGTCTTTGAGACGAACTCCTGCACCTGGTCCGGGTCGGTGTAGCTGCCCATGCCGGCGGCGACCTTGACGTCGTCCTCGACGCCCTCGAGCTTGCCGAGCTCGCCCTCGACGACGACGCCGTGGTCGTGCGCGTAGTCGACGACCCGGCGGGTCAGCGCGACGTTCTCCTCAAACGAGTGGTGCGAGCCGTCGATCATGACGGACGAAAAGCCGCCGTCGATGCAGCTCTTGCACAGCTCGAACGTGTCGCCGTGGTCGAGGTGCACGCAGATGGGCAGGTCCGTCTCGATGCAGGCGGCCTCGATCAGCTTCATCAGGTACGTGTGGTTGGCGTACTTGCGCGCGCCGGAGCTAACCTGCAGAATCAGGGGGGCGCTCAGCTCTTTGGCAGCCTCGGTGATCCCCTGGATGATCTCCATATTGTTGACGTTGAACGCGCCGATGGCGTAGCCGCCCTTGTACGCGTCCGCAAACATCTTGGTGCTGGTGACAATCGGCATGGATTTGATCCTCCTCGTGGCGTCGGTATTTTGATCCAAGCCCATTATAGCGCAAAGCGGCAGGTTTGCAAACCTTTCCAAATTGGGCTATAATAACAAAAGCGACAATTCGGAGGTTTCGACGATGAAGGATCAGCTGCTCTCCCTGATTATTCCGGTTTTCAACGAGCAGGAGGTGCTCAAGGATTCGTTTGCCCGCATGGACGCGGCGATGCAAAGCACGGGCCACCCCTACGAGATCATCTATGTCAACGACGGCAGCCGCGACGATACGCTCGGGCAGCTGCGGGAGCTGGCGGCTGCGCACAAGCACGTGAAGGTGCTCTCGTTCTCCCGTAATTTCGGGCACCAGCTCGCGGTCACCTGCGGCATGGACGCGGCCGGCGGGCAGGCGCTCATCATCATCGACGTCGACCTGCAGGACCCGCCGGAACTGATTCCCGCGATGGTCGGGCGCTGGGAACAGGGCGCGGACATCGTCTACGGCAAGCGCGTCAAGCGCAAGGGCGAGACGTTCCTCAAAAAATTCACCGCGGCCTGCTATTACCGGCTGTTGTCGTGGATGAGCGCGTACCCGATCCCCCTCGACACCGGCGATTTTCGCTTAATCGACCGCAAGGTCGCGGACCAGTTCCTCGCCATGCGCGAGCACAACCGTTTCCTGCGTGGCATGTCCGCGTGGATGGGCTTTGCCGCCGAGCCGATCGAGTACGAGCGGCAGGAGCGGTTCGCGGGCAGGACGAAGTACACGCTCAAGAAGATGCTCAAGCTCGCGACCGACGGTATCACGGGCTTTTCGCATAAGCCCCTCGTGCTGCCGGGCCAGCTCGGCGTCGGCGTGTGCGTGCTCGCCGGACTGGGATTGATCGCGCTCGTCGTGCTCGCGGCAACGTGCGGCGTGCCGGGCTGGCTCTGGGGGCTCGACGCGGTCGTGCTGCTGCAGGGGATCACGCTGTGCTTCCTTGGGCTGCAGGGCATGTATTTTGGCCGCATGTACGACGAATTGCAAAATAGGCCCCTGTACATCGTCGCCGAGCGCATCAACTGCGAAAAATAGCGGCGTGTCCGGCCAGATTTCGCATTATTTTTATTGCGCGAACGGACCGGATGGTATACTATACTTTGGATTGATTGTATTGGGATTATTTGAAAGGAGATATAGCTCTTATGGCAACGAAGGTAGGCATCAACGGATTCGGCAGAATCGGACGCCTCGTGTTCCGCGCGTCCATCAACAACCCGGAGGTCGACGTCGTCGGCATCAACGACCCGTTCATCGACGCCAACTACATGCTCTACATGCTCAAGTACGATACCGTGCACGGCCAGTTTAAAGGCGACCTCGCCGTCGACGGCGATAAGCTCGTCGTCAACGGCAAGGCGATTTCGGTGTATATGTGCAAGAATCCGGAGGAGATCCCGTGGAAGGCGTGCGGCGCGGAGTACGTCGTCGAGTCGTCCGGCGTGTTTACGACGATCGACAAGGCCAAGGCGCACATCGTAGCCGGTGCGAAGAAGGTCGTCATATCGGCCCCGTCCGCGGACGCGCCGATGTTCGTCATGGGCGTCAACGACGACGTCTACAAAAAGGAGATGGAGGTCGTCTCCAACGCGTCCTGCACGACGAACTGCCTGGCCCCCCTGGCCAAGGTCATCCACGATAACTTCGGCATCGTCGAGGGCCTCATGACCACCGTGCACGCGACCACCGCCACCCAGAAGACCGTCGACGGCCCGTCCAGCAAGGACTGGCGCGGCGGCCGCGGCGCGGCGTTCAACATCATTCCGTCGTCGACCGGCGCCGCCAAGGCGGTCGGCAAGGTCATCCCGTCGCTCAACGGCAAGCTGACCGGCATGTCGTTCCGCGTGCCGACGGCCGACGTGTCCGTCGTCGACCTGACCTGCCGGCTCGACAAGGCCGCGACCTACGACGAGATCAAGGCCGTCATGAAGAAGGCCTCCGAAGCGCCGGAGTGGAAGGGCATCATCGGCTACACCGAGGACGCCGTCGTGTCGAGCGATTTCATTGGCGACCCGCGCACGTCCGTGTTCGACGCCTCCGCGGGCATCAGCCTCAACGACCACTTCGTTAAACTGATCGCCTGGTACGACAACGAGTGGGGCTATTCCAATAAGACCTTGGATTTAATCCAGCACATGGCGAAGGTCGACAAGGCGTAAGGCGGATCTTGGGAAATGTAAACGGCGGCGGAGCATTCGCTCCGCCGCCGGTTTTTGTTCGCGCTGTATTACTGCGTTCGTTTTGCATCGGCAGGCCGGGCGCCGCTTTTTGAGTGAAACCGCAGATATTCCGATCGCCTCTTTGCTTGCCCGGGGCAGGCCGTGCGTGCTATGATGTATCAAAGGGAAAAACCAAGTAATATGACGCATTGCGTATGAACGGGGGACGTACCATGTCGGATTTATCCATCGAAAACGGACAGCCGAAAAGCGTTTGGCCGGAGCGAGTGGACCGCCGTACATATCGGTTTCTTTCGATTGTCGCCGCTGCGTTTTTGGCGGTATACCTCCTGCTCAGCATTGGCGTCTCCATCCATGGCACGTATTGGCATTGGTTTTTCTCGCGCACGCAGTGGCTTCCGCTGTCGCTGATATCCGGCTGTGCGCTCCTGATGTGCGCGCTGCTGTACCGCGGCCTGCGGGGGAGCGGCGCGGTAATCAGCGCGATCGCGATCCTCTGCCTTGCGCTGCTGCCGCGCCTGATGCTGTCGCTGTGGATTGAATACATACCCACCGAGGACTTTAAGCTCTACAGTACCGCGACGCTCGGCTTTGCGAATCACGACCCGGTGCCGCTGATCCGGATGGCGGAGGGTTGGGGGCTGCCGGACCTCCTTGGGTTCGGCGTCATCAACGGCTTGATTATGCGGCTGTTTCCGCGTACCGTCAGCGGCATGCAGCTTGAACAGGCCGCAATCACGTCGCTCGTCTGCGTGATGATCTATCTGATCGGCCGACGCTATGACCAGCGCGCGGGCCTGCTCGGCGCGATGGCGTTTGCTGTCGATCCGGCAAACATTGTGATGACCCAGGTGACGACGAACCAGCATCTTTCCGTGCTGTTCGGCATGTCGGCCGTATTCTGCCTGCTGGCGGCGGCGCGGGCAAAGCGCCTTGTTTGGGCGGCGATGCTCGGTCTTCTGACCGGATTGCTGTTCGTGCTGCAGCAATACGCGCATCCGTCCTCACTGCCGACGCGGATCGCGTGTTTCCTATGGATTCTACTGCTGATGGTCCGTGCTTTTCGCGATAAAAAGCGTTTGATCCGGCTCGGGGCCGTGGTGCTGGCTCTGGCGGCCGGGCTCTTTGGGGGCAAGGCGCTCGGCACGAAGGCGCTCGAGCGCGCGGACCTGTACCATGCGGAGCGGTATTCCAGCACGTCCACGCAGGACTGGTTTATATTCAAGATTCTGACCGGGCTCAATCCGGAATCCGGCGGTTCGCTCTCCTATGACAACAAGTTCGCAAACGAAAACAGCGAGCTGGCGTTTTCCCACTCCGGGGAGAGCCGGCTGAAACCGTTCATGGCTGCGGTCTGGGAACGAATTCATGATCCGCGGGTGTTCGCGTCCACGCTGATCAAAAAAACCGTCACCGTCTGGTGCTCGAAAAACGGCGCCTACGACGCCTATGCGCACGGCCTGTTTATATACGGTATGGACACGCCGTATTCGAACGAGCCGTTGGGTGGGCTTAGCTACGCGCGGCTGTACGACTTTATCAAGACCTACGCGCTGGCCGATCATGCCGTGCAGACGCTGATCTATCTGTTTGCCGCGCTGGGCGTTCTGCTGCGCAGACGCGCAGCCTCCGATGCGCCGGATCTGGTGCTCTGGGTCGCGCTCGGCTGGATGGCATCATGGTGCTGATAGAGGCCGCGACGCGCTACAATTACTACGCAATGCCGTTTCTCTGCGTGTTGGCCGGCATCGGCGCGCATGACTTGGCAGCGCTTTTTCAAAAGGCGTGGGCAAAACGCGCCGGCGGCCGGCCGGATGCGGGGACGGCGGTCTGCGCGGACAGGGCGGCCGCGGGCCCGGAAGAGCGGGCGTAGAGTACGGGCGGCCGCGGCCGACGGAACGCAGGCGCGTCTAAAAACACCGGCGGCGGAGCA
>CAZIRB010000026.1:6216-24250 GCA_964541695.1 uncultured Oscillospiraceae bacterium | reverse complement strand
GCACGTCCCGCTCCATGCTGCCGACGTAGACGAGGTACCAGCGCGGGTCGTCCAGACGCATAAAGGCCTCGGCCAGCTCGGCCGGGCGCTTCAGCACGTCTAGCTTGCCCGCCTGCATCACGATGCGCGCGTCCGCGGGCAGGTCGAGCTCCGCGCGCGCGGACTTGCGCAGTTCCTCCTTGCGGGCATATGGCAGCGTGGCAAAATCCGCGCCGAGCCACAGGCTCTCGAGATCGCTTTCGGCAAAGCCGAACGCCTCGATCGCGTAGCGTTTGCGCGGCGGCGAGACGTAGAAGACCTTTTTGTACCGCTTCTGCACGTACACGCGCCACCAGCGGTAGACGCAGCCGAAGTAAACAAAGCGCCGCGCGCGGTCCTTGAGGCTTCCCGTAAAGCACGCGTTGAACGCGAGCACGAACGTCTCGTGCGTGTCCGCGCCGAGGATGCAGGCCGGGTGACGGTCGGCGTAGCGCTTGAGCGCGAAGCTTCGCGTCAGGATGAAGCCGTGCACGAAAATCATGTCCGGCTTCTCCTCGCTAAGCAGCCGGTACAGGCCGTCGACAGGCGTATGCAGACTCTTGTAGCGGATCTTGACGAATCGCACGCGCACGCCCTTGTCGGTCAGTTCGTCGCCTTGGGCTCGCGCAGGGCCGTCGTAAAAGTCCGGATGGTCCGTGCCCGCGAGCACGACGACCTCGTGGCCAAGCTTTCTCATCGCCGCGGGCAGGTAGTTCTCCTGGTACGTGTGCCCGACCATATAGTATTGGCACAGGTGCACGATTTTCATTTGAGCGCCTCCCGGTCGACGCTCCCTACGTCCAGCGGCTCGCCCAGCATGCGGGCGCCCTCCGGCGTGTAGTCGTCGTCCAGCGCGCCCGACGGCGTGAACGTTAATTCGCCGAATATCGGCTTCCCATGCTCCTCGTACAGGTCGACGCGCACGAACGGGAAACCCGCCGAGAGCGTCCTAGCGATTTCGAGCATGCGGCCGAGCGAGCTCGGCCTTGCCGGCACGGGTTCGTACCGGTCCTTCAGCAGCCGCGGCAGGTAGTTCCAGTCCGTGTCGAACATCATGAACTTCGCGTGGCCGTCCGCGCCGCGATCGAAACAGTACAGGATGTACCGCGGCTCGCCGTGGTAGCAGTAGAGCTTGAAATCGTCCGGCGCCGCGCCACCTTCGGTATCCAGCAGCCGCTCGCACAGCGCCTGCTGCGGCGCGTATCGCGCGGGCCGGTACTGGAGCTCCGAATACAGCAGGTAATCGCGGCTCGACCAGGTCCTTTGCAGCGTTTGCGCCGCGGCCTCCGTGTCGAACGCCCGCCTGTCGCGGCAGATCACGTGCGAGCCGCAGCCCAGCGCGGTCTTGACGATGAAGCGGTCCGGCAGCGTCCCCCACGGGATATCGTCCACCGCGTTCCAGACGCCGTAGCAGTCCGGCAGGATGTCCCTAAGGCCGCGGTCCTCCACAAATTTGCGCGCAAGCGCCTTGTGCGCGAGCCGCTTCACCGCGGGGCTATCGTTATAATAGCGGAGCTTGAGGAACATGATCTTCTCGTTGAACGTGACCGGATTCTTCAGGTTCAGCGGGAAACCGTAGAACTTTTTCCAGCGCAGCCGGCTGTTCCAAGCGGGCGAAAGGAGCGAAAGCGCGCGGTACATGCTCTCGGACAGCTTTTGATAACCGGCGCGCGCGCGCGCGGCAAAGCTTGGGCGGTTTTTATGATTTCCCATCTTTTTCCCTCCCCAAAAGCTCCGCTATCAGCCGCCGCGCCTGCCGGAACGAGCCGAAATACTGCGCCGTAAACGCGCGCGTGCCCGGAAACAGCAGCGGCGCGCCGAACGCCTGCACGAGGCCCGTCAGCACCGCGGCGTAAGCCGCGCCGGTCATGCCGAAGAGCGCGATGCCCGCCGTGTTGAACAGAACGCTCGCGGCCGCGCCGATCCCGCAATAGTATTTGACGTATTTGAGCTTGTCCTCCGCCAGCACCCAGATGCCGCGCGACACGCCGACCGAAGTGAGCAGCCCCGTCACGGACAAAACGCGCAAAAGCGGCGCGGCGGGCAGGTATGTCTCGCTGTACAGGAATGTCACAACCCACGGCGCGAGCACGGCAAGGCCGACGGCAGCGAGCGCGCCGATGCCGAACACGGCAAGGTGCACGGCCTGGTAGCGCGGTGTAAACGCGTCCGGGTTATGCTTCTTCGTCTCGAGCAGCACGGGCGTGGCCGAGTCGACGAGCGCCTGCGGCACGAATATCCACAGAAGCGCGATGGCCGACGCGGCGTTGTAGTACCCGAGCGCCGTCTCGCCGAGCTGGTTTGCAAGCAGGATCCTGCCGAAATAGTTCGTGATGGCGACCGTCAGGCCGGAGAGGATGAAATGATAGCCGCGGCCGAGCAGCGCCTTCGCCGCGGCAAACGAGAACGAGAGGCGCAGCTTTGCGCGGGCAAAGAACATCGGCACGACGAAAAGGTAGTTGGTCAGCATCTGCACGACGGAGGTCAGCGCAAACCACTCCACCGACGCGCCGCGGATGAGCAGCGCGATGCGCCAGGCCGAGCAGGCGAGGTTCCCGACCGCGGAGCCGATGGCGGTGTACTTGCTCAATAGCTCCATTTGGAACCACAGCCGGAACGCGTCGAACATCTGGAACAGGAGCTGCAGCGATTGCAGCGCCGTCACGACAAGCAGGAGCCTGTTATCGGGTTCGAGCACGCGCACGAGGGCGACGATGCACAGAATCGACAGCGCGGAGCTAGTTAAGCGCAATAACAGCGCGGTGCCGACGATCTCGCCCTGTTTTTCCGGCGCGTCGAGCATCGCGGGGATCTGCACGCCGTCGATACCGAGCGTGCACAGCGGCAGAAACATCGCCATCAGGCTCGCGCCGTAGCCGAGCACGCCGTAGTTGCCCGGGCCCATGTACCGCGCGGCGAGTATGCCGATGACCGCCGAGAGGATGTATTGAAACACGTTCTGCGCGACGAGCCAGCCGGTGTTTGCCGCAAAGCGCTTTAAAAGCGGCGAGTCGGCGCGCGAAAAAATTCCCATGCTATCCTTTTTTCCAGGTCGTTTCGTTCACGATCCGGGCGTAACTTTCGATGATTTTGACCACCTTGACCGATACGTTTTCGTCGCGGTAGTCGCGCGGCAGCGAACGCGGCTCGCCGTTTTTTTGCATCGCGACGGCCAGCTCGAGCGACTGCATGATCTCGTCCGCGGTCACGCCGCCGAGCACGACCGTGCCCGCGTCGAGCGCCTCGGGCCGCTCGGTCGACGTGCGGATTAATACGCCGGCAAAGTCCAGCAGCGCGGACTCCTCGGACAAAGTTCCGCTGTCCGACAGCACGCAGTACGCGTTCATCTGGAGCTTGTTGTAGTCGAAGAAGCCGAACGGCGGCAGGCTTTTTACCAGCGGGTTGAAGGCAAAATTGCGCCGCTCGATAAACTTTTTGCTGCGCGGGTGCGTCGAGTAGATCACGGGCAGGGCGTACGTTTCGGCGATTCCGTTGACCGCCGTCATCAGGGAAAGAAAGTGCTTTTCGTCGTCGATGTTCTCCTCGCGGTGCGCGGAGAGCAGGATGTAGCCGCCCGCCCCCAGGCCCAGCCGCCCGAGCACATCGCTGTTTTCGATGCTCGCGCGGTGCTTGGCCAGCACCTCGCGCATGGGCGAGCCGGTCACGAATATCGTCTTGCCGTCGATGCCCTCGGAGAGCAGGTAGTTGCGTGAGTTTTCCGTGTACGGCAAATTGATGTCCGCGATATGGTCGACGATCGTGCGGTTGACCATCTCCGGCACGTTCCAGTCCCAGCAGCGGTTGCCGGCCTCCATGTGGAATATCGGGATCTTGAGCCGCTTTGCCGGAATCGCGCACAGGGCGGAGTTCGTGTCCCCGAGCACGAGCAGCGCGTCCGGGTGCGTTTGCTCCAGCACGGCGTACGAGCGCGCGATGATGTTGCCGAGCGTCTCGCCGAGCGTACTCCCCGCGCTGCCTAAGTAGTGGTCCGGCGCACGCAGCCCGAGCTCGTCGAAGAAGATCTGGTTGAGCGCATAGTCGTAGTTCTGGCCCGTGTGCACGAGCACGTGGTCGAAGTACCGGTCCGCGCACTGGATGACGGCGGAGAGCCGGATGACCTCGGGCCGCGTGCCGAGCACGGTCATGAGCTTCAGCTTCCTTGCCATACTAAACCTCCATCGCGTAGGTGTCCGGCCGCGCGGGGTCGAACGGCTCGCTCGCCCACATCACGGTGACAAGATCGCCGCTTCCGACGTTCTCGATGCTGTGCGCGTACCCCGCGGGGATGTC
This sequence comes from uncultured Oscillospiraceae bacterium, assembly GCA_964541695.1. Taxonomy (GTDB): domain Bacteria; phylum Bacillota; class Clostridia; order Christensenellales; family CAG-138; genus CAZKGE01. The sequence goes on along the minus strand of CAZIRB010000026.1, from coordinate 19,942 downwards.
GACGACCTCAGGCTTTTTGCCGCTGACCGGGTACTCCAGCACGACGTCGCCGTTCACCCTGCGGAATCGGATCACCGCCTCGCCCGACACGACAAGGAACTTCTCCGTCTTGATCCTGTGGTAGTGGTTGCCCTTGACGACGCCGGGGCGGCTCGTGTTGACCGACACCTGGCCGTACGCCTCGGTCTTGACAAACTCCGTAAAGCTGCCGCGCGCGTCCGACTGCTGATTCAGCGCGTACGAGAACGCGTTCTCCGGCAGGAAGCTCGTGTACGTGGCGTAGAGCTTGCGGGGAAGCCCCTCGGGCAGCTGCGGCAAAAACAGCGTTTCCCGGCTCGCCCGGAACGAGCGGATCAGTTCCACGACCTCGCCGAGCGTCGTCTCGTAGGCGGGCGACGCCTTGCAGTAGTCCCCGTCCTTTTCAGTCGTCCCGTCCAGCGCGGCAATCATCGATGTGACCGCGTCGTCGACGTAGATGAGGCTCAACTTCGTATCGTCGCCGTTGACCGCAATGGGAAGGCCGCGCGCGATGTTGTAGCAGAACGTCGCCACGGCGCTGTTGTAGTTCGGCCTCGACCACTTGCCGAATATGTTCGGGAAGCGGAACGCGTACACCGGAATACCCGTGCGTTTGCCGTATTCAAGCAGCAGCTCCTCGGCCGCGCGCTTGCTCTTTCCGTATGGGTTGTCCTTCTCGGCCTGCGTCGAGCTGGAGAGCAGCACCGGTGCACGGTTGCCCGCGCGCTCGAGCAGCCCGAGCGTGTCCGCAAGCGCGTCGCGGTTGCCGCGCATAAACTCCGCCTCGTCCTTGGGCCGGTTCGCGCCCGCCAGGTGGAATACGAATTCGCAGTCCGCCGCCGCGCGCGCCAATACCGCGCGGTCCGTACCCACGTCGGTCAGGACCAGCTCGTGATTGCCCGCCGTTTGCAGCGCCTCGGCCAGATTCTGCCCGAGGAAGCCGTTCGCGCCCGTGATGAGCAGCTTCATGCCATCGCCCCTTTGAAGAATGCGGCAAGCTCGCGCCGAATGTACGGCTGCTGCATCAGCTTCTCCCGCACCTCGTCCGCGTTTAGGAGACGCGTGTTGTTCGAGTTGAACTCCGTCAGCCCGCTCCCCTCGGTGCGCCCCACGTCGAAGTACTTCTCGTAGTTCAGGCTCCGTCCGTCGCGCGGCACGCGGTAGTAGCCGCCCAGGTCGAGCGCGCGCGCGCACTCCTCGTTTGTTAAAAGCGTCTCGTACTTCTTCTCGCCATGACGGATGCCGATGATCTTAACCTCCGTTTTCACGTGAAACAATCCGGTCACCGCCTCGGCCAGCACGCCGATCGTGCACGCGGGCGCCTTCTGCACGAGGATGTCGCCCGTATTGCCGCGCTCGAACGCGTACGTCACGAGGTCGACCGCCTCGTCGAGGCTCATGATGAACCGCGTCATCCCCGGGTCCGTGACCGTCAGCGGCGCGCCGGCTTTGATCTGCTCGACGAACAGCGGGATCACCGACCCGCGCGAGCACATCACGTTGCCGTAGCGCGTGCAGCAGATCGCGGTATCCTTTTCGTCGACGGTGCGGGACCTGGCTACGACAACCTTCTCCATCATCGCCTTTGACGTGCCCATCGCGTTGACCGGGTAGGCCGCCTTGTCCGTCGACAGGCAGACGATCTTCCGTACGCGCGCCTGTATCGCCGCCGCGAGCACGTTGTCCGTGCCGAGCACGTTCGTCTTGACCGCCTCGACCGGGAAAAACTCGCACGACGGCACCTGCTTGAGCGCCGCCGCGTGGAAGATGTAGTCGACGCCGTGCATGACGTTGATTACGGACGCCGGGTCGCGCACGTCGCCGATAAAGAACTGGACCTTGTCGGAGCAGTATTTCCTTCGCATATCGTCCTGCTTCTTCTCGTCGCGCGAGAAGATGCGGATCTCGGAAACGTCCGTGTCCAAAAACCGTTCGAGCACCGCGTTGCCGAAGCTCCCCGTGCCGCCCGTGATCAGAAGCGTCTTGTCCTTGAACATGCTTACCCCTTCCTCCGCCGCGCCGCAGCAAACAGCGCCTGCTCGTACCGTTTCGTCGCGGCCTTTCGCGACAGGTGCTCCGCGGCGAACGCGCGGCCCTTTGCGCCCCGACCGGCAAGCGACGCGCGGCCCCTGTAAGCCGCGAGCACCGCGTCCGCGAGCGCGCCCGCGTCCCCCGGCGGTACGGCCGCGCCGCCCGCCTGCGCAATCAATTGCTCGAACGCGCTGTTTTTGTCCGCCGCCGCGATCACAAAGCTCCCCGCGGCCATCGCCGTCCACGTCTTGGACGGCAGCGCGATGCCGGTCGCGTCCTTTGCCAGCGGCACGAGCGACACGTCGCCCAGGCTGTACACCTCCGCCGCGCGCGAAACGGGCTGCAGCGGGAACATGCTCACGCTATCGATGCCCTCGCGCGCGATCCGTTCGCGCAGCTCCCGCTCGCGCCCGCCGCTGCCGATCAGCACGAAACGCACTTCGTCGGCCTCTTTTACGACCAGCTTGGCCGCGTCGAGCACCGTGTCGAGGTCCTGCAGAATGCCGAGCGCGCCCGCGTACACGGCGTAAAAACCGCCGCGGTCGAGGCCAAAAGAGTCGAACAGCGCGTTGTCCGCGCGCGCCACGCGCCGTATCGCGTCGGCGTCGATCCAGTTGCCGATTACGTCGAGCTTGTCCGCGGGCACGCCTTTTTTCAGCAGCGTATCGCGCATGTCGTCCGAGATCGTAATAAGCCTCGTATTCTTCCGGTACGTATGCCGCTCCATGCCGTGAAACAACCGCGCGAGTAGGCCGCTCTTTTTTAGCTTCCCCATCGCGATCACGCTGTCCGGAAACAAATCCTGCAAAATATAGACCGTCGGCCGCTTTTTAGCAAGCCGCGCGCCGACCAGGCCCAGGTACGGCGGCATGCTGTTGATCAGGTACGCGTCCGTCTCGACCTTGGCTGCCGCGCGGTACAGCGCGAGCGTGTTGACAAAAAACCGCAGCCCGCGCCAAATAAGCCCGCCCGTCTCGCGGCTTTTTGCGCCGACACGCAGCACGCGCACATTGTCCGCGGTCGCTTCGTCACAGCGGGAACGGTAGGCGCATACCGTTTCCTCGTCGAGACCGCGGCAGGCCAGGTTCGTCACCACCGTCACGCGGTGGCCGCAGCGCGCCAGATCGGCGGCCAGGTCGGCCAGCAGATGCGTGACCGACGTGACCTCGGGGAAAAAGTACGCGGTGACCAGCGTCACGTTCATCGCGCGTCCCCCTTTGCGCCCGTGCCGCCCTCGCGCACGCCCTCCGCGCGCGCGACCGTGCGCAGCGTGCGCAGCGCGCACACAAGGTCGAAAATGAGGCTCATATTCTTTACGTACTCGCCGTCGAGCCGCGCCTTCTCGTGGATCTCCAGCTCGTCGCGGCCGTTGACCTGCGCCCAGCCCGTCAGCCCCGGCCGCACGTCGTTCGGCGTTCTGCCGCCGCGGCCCGGATACCTGTCGCGCTCGGCGACGAGGTCAAACTGGTTCCACAGCGCCGGCCGCGGGCCCACGAACGACATATCGCCGATCAGCACGTTCCACAGCTGCGGCAGCTCGTCCAGGCTCGTTTTGCGCAAGAACCGCCCCGCGCGCGTGATATACCGCTGCGGATCGGCCAGTAAATGCGTCGGTACGTCGTGCGGCGTGTCGATCCGCATCGTGCGAAACTTATATAATAGGAACGTCCGCTTGCCGCGGCCCACGCGCTTTTGCGTAAACACCGCCCTGCCCGGCGAGTCCAGCCGGATCAGCACGATCAAAATTAGCAGCAGCGGCAGCAGCAGCACGCCGCAGGTCAGCGCGGCGAGTATGTCCAGCAGCCGTTTACAGTACGGGTACATGCAGCTCCTCTGTCCCAAAAGGACCGGCAATTTAACCTATGATATGAAAAAATTCTAGCACGGGGGGCAGGTACTGTCAAGGAACGCGGGATTGGGGGGAACGGAAGGGAACGAGGGAGAACGGTGGAGGGGCGAGGGGAACGTTGGGGGCTCCGCCTCCAAACCTCCGCCAAAGGGCCGAAGGCCCTTTGAAATCCCAAAGCAAAAGCAGCCGGTTTCGGCCGCTTTTCGTTAGGGTTCGAAATCTTTTGGAGTTTCAACTCAATTCGATGATTTTCCTTGGGTTTCCAAAGGGGGTTTCCCCCTTTGGCGGGTGTTTGAGGGCGGAGCCCTCAACGTTCCCCAATAACGTTCCCTTCGTCCTCGTTTCCCTCGCCCCTCACTCATCCCCCGCGCTCAGAAACGCGACCTCGATGGCGAAAAACACCAGCGCGCCGACGGCGATGATGCCGAGCACGACGGCGGCGAGCACCCAGAACTCGGCCATGCTGCCTTCGAGCAGCTTCACGCCGTCGGTGAGCGCGCAGCCGGAGCACAGCGGGACGAAGGCGAGCAAGCCCGCGCCCGCAAGCGCCTTTATAATTCGTTTCATGATGGAATCCTCCTGCCGCAACTGTGATTGCATACAGTCTTTCCCAGTTTGTGGCAGGATATACGCGGGAACGAAAAAACCGGAACGGGCTACTCCTTGCCGGGCTCCCTGGCCTCGGCGGGCCTGGCGGCGGGCGCGGCGCCGCCCCGGCGCGACTGCTGCTCGTATTTATTGATGCACAGCGGCCTAAGCTTATAGGTCAGCATGACGGACGACTTGATGTACTCCTTATAGAACGCCTTCTTGATGCGCTCCATGACCATCTTGCCGGTCTCGTAGGTGACGGAGGGCAACAGCACGACGTACTGCATCGCGCTGTAGCGCGAGATCGTGTCGCCGCGCCGAAGGTTGAAGCGCGCGGTGTCGAGCAGCTGCTTCATGATGTTGTCGAGCACGAGGCTGTCGAAGCGCTGCTCGTAGGTATTGCTGACGGTGATGAGCGCGAGGAACATCGTGCTGTTGTAGCGCTCGATGAGGCGGCGCTGCAGCTGGTAGATCTCGCGGAAAATCTCATACTCGCACACGAACGCGCCGCCCTGCTCGTCGTGGCCCTCGATCGTGTGCTGCACCTTCTCGATGTCGGCCTCCATGTCCTGGTCGGCCTGCACAATCAGCTTATAGATCGCGCGGATCTCCTCGGACGGCTGTATGCCGAGCTGCTTATAGTGCAGGTCGGTCGCAAAATAATACTGCGACAGCGCCTCGCGCTTCTTGCCGGTCTTGACGAGCGCCATCATCAGCTCGAGATGCAGCCGCTCGTCGAACAGGTCGACGTCCATCGCCTTGCGGCAGACCTGCACGATGATGCTGTGCTCCTCCTCGCGCTTTAGTAGATCGATCAGCGCGAATATGCTCTCGAGGTACATGTCGTGGTAATATACGCTCTTGGGCACGACCCAGATCTCGTCGGCGGAGTTGGAGAGCAGCGGCCCGGTATAGAGGTTGATCACCTGCAGGTATTTTTCGATGCGCTCGCGGTTCGGCACGTCCGGCTGCTGCGCCTCGAAGCAGAGCCGCTCGAACTCGAACACGTCGACCTCGCAGTCCAGGTTCGGGTTCCACTGGTACGAGCCGCGCGTCGTCAGGATCGAGTCCCGCAGCTCCTCGATGCCGCTCTGGTCGACGAGGCTGCGGTACCGGTGCAAAAGCGTGCGCAGCGCGGTCGCGGGGTTGGCGCTGTCCTTCTCGGACCAGAGCATATCGAGCAGCTCCTCGTGCGTGACCGGCCGGTCCTTTTTCAGTATGAGGTATTCGAGGAACAGGCAGGTCTTCTTCGCCTGCCGAAGCTGGCCCAGCACGACGTTGCCGTTCACGACAATCTCAAAATTGCCGAACATCTTGATCTTGATCCTTGCGCTTCCCATAGAGAGGTTCTCCTTCCGCTAAGCCAGTTTCTTTGCCACAAGGTCCGGGTTGACCGCGTACGCAAGCGCGGTCTGGTCCGATATGACGCCGCGGCGGACAAGGTCCAATATGTCCGCGTCCATCGCGCGCATGCCGGCGTCCGCGCCGGCGTAGATGACATTGTCCATCTGGTGCACCTTGCTCTCGCGGATCATGTTCTGAATGGCGGGGTTCGCCTTCATGATCTCAAACGCCGCCACGCGCCCGCCGTCGATGCGCGGCAAAAGCTGCTGCGACACGACGGCGCGCAGCACCATCGAGAGCTGCACGCGGATCTGCTGCTGCTGCCCCGCGGGAAACACGTCGATGATGCGGTCGATCGTCTTGGCCGCGCCCACGGTGTGCAGCGTCGACAGCACGAGCTGGCCGGTCTCGGCCGCGGTCAGCGCGGTCTGTATCGTCGTAAGGTCCCGCATCTCACCGATTAAGATCACGTCCGGCGCCTGCCGCAGCGCCGCGCGCAGGGCAGACGCGTAGTTTTCCGTGTCGTGCTCGACCTCGCGCTGCGTCACGACGCTTTTCTTGTGCGGATGCAGAAACTCGATCGGGTCCTCGATCGTGATGATGTGGTCGCGGCAGGTCCCGTTGATGCGGTCGATCAGGCACGCGAGCGTCGTCGACTTCCCGCTGCCCGCGGGCCCGGTCACGAGCACGAGCCCCTTCGTCACGCCCGCAAGCTGCATCACGCTGTCCGGTATGCCGAGAAGCGCGGGGTCCGGCAGCTCGAACGACACGATGCGCAGCACCATCGCCATCGAGTTGCGCTGTTTGAACGCGTTGCAACGGAACCTCCCCACTCTGGGCACGGAAAACGAGAAATCGTCGTCCCCGCTCCCCATCGCGCGCTCAGGATCGCGCTTGCCGAGCGCGTACACCGCCTCGAGCAGCCGCCGCGTGTCCGCGGGCGCGAGCGCGCGCCGCAAGCTTTCGTCCGCTCCGCCGCACTTTGCGCAGTCCGCAATCGGGACCACCGCGCCGTCGACCTTGACGGAGACGCGCGCGCCGGGCGTCAATATGATGTCGGAGCCGCCGCACCGCTTGGCCTGCTCCAGGATGTGCAGAATCTCGCGCTCCCGCTGCTGTTCCTGCTCCTGCATGCGCCGCCCCTCCCGTTCAGGACGCGTCCTGCGCGCCGCTTGTCCGCGTGCCGCTCCACGCGGTTGTGTTGACGAGCGCGTACCGCGTGACGCGGTACCGCGCGCCGCTTCCCCGCGTTAAAACGGCAAGCTCCACGGTCAATTCGCGCCCGTCGCCGAGCGGCACCGAAAAGCGCAGCGCGTCCGCGTTATTTGCGTCGCGCGTCACGCCGTCGAGCGCCGTCGGGTCCGCGCCGGACAAAAGCGCCGCGTCGATCGAATTCAAAGTTTTCTGCGCGGCCGCGTCCGCCGCGTAATAGCGCGCCGCGGTCTCGGCCGCCGCCTCGGTCTGCCGCGCGTCGACGCGCGCGGACACGAGCGCGAGCACGGAAAAAGCCGTCAGGCACAGCACCACAAGGATCAGCAGGATACTCGACGCGCCGAGGCCCGCGCGCGGCTGAAGCTCCCTCATCCGCCCGCCGCCTCCCCCGGAACGTACCGCCCCGCCGTCAGCGCGAGCAGCTCCGCTTCGCCGTCGTACGCGGCAAGCGCGATCTCGTAATACGCGCCGCCGACGGACAGTGTGCGCGTAACCGTGCCGCGCACGTCATAGCCCGCGTCCGAAAAATTGACCTGCCGCACGCCCGAAGCGTCGAACGCGCCGCCGCCCTCGGGGTCCGCCTTCGTGCGCTCGAGCGCGTCCTCCAGCAGGATCAGCGCGCGGCTGCCCGCTTCGCTTGCCTGCGAGATCTCCCGCGCCTTACCGATCAGCTGCACGAGCGTCGCCGTCGACAGCGCGAGAAACAGCAATATCACGGTCAGCTCCACGAGCACCGGGTTGAACGACGCGCGCTGCCTCATCCGTTTTCCTCCCCAGTCGAGGATTGCAAAAACAGGCTCAGCCCGGTCTCCGTGCCGTCCGTGCCCGTGACGCCGACGGAAAGAAGCGAGCCCTCGCGCGACACGGCAAAGCCGGCAAGCGGCACGAGCTTATCGCCGAGCGCGCGGTTGAGCCCGCGGTCCGCGCGGGCGAAGCACTCGCAAAGGCTATCGCCGTCGTAATAGATGTACGTGTTGTAGCGCGTGCCGCCGTACGCGGCCGAGAGCACGAGCACGTCCGCGCCGTCGATCGTCTCGACGTTGACCGCGCCGGAAGCGTCGAGCGCGCGCACCTTGCCCGCCACGTACGAGAGCGCCGTGCGCGACTCAAAGTTGCGCTCCGACGTGTCCTCGACCAGGCGGTATACGCGCGCGCCGAGCAGCACGATCAAAAGCGACAGCAGTGCGAACGCCGCCAGCAGCGCGAACGTGAACGCGCCCTTGACCGGGCCGCCGAACGCGGCCGAATCCCAGCCCCGCCGCGTCACGACGCGCCCCCTTTGCGGGTCACGTGGATATCCGGCATCAGATTCTCGGCGTACGCGTCGTAGCGCACGACGAATGCGTCCGCGTCGACCGTCACGCCGTAGTGCTCGACGATGTACGCAAGGCTCCGCGGGTACCGGCCCTCGACGGCGTAGCACGTCACGCACGCGCGGCGGATCGCCGCCTCGAGCTGCTCCGTCTCGCGCGCCGACTGGCGGGCCTTGACAAGGCCGAGCGCAAGCAAAAACGCGAGAAACAGCGCCGCGGACGCCATAGCGGCGAGCCACAGCCCGCGGCCGGGCCCCGTGCGCTTCAATTCGTACAGGTGCGCCTGCTGCATAGCCCCCGCCCCTAGCCGAGCGCGGACAGGATCGAGAGCAGCGGCAATGTAACGGACAGCAGGATCCCGCCGATTACAACCGAAAGGATCGCCACGAGCGCCGGCTCGATCAGGGCCACGAGCTTGCGGATGCCCTCCTCCGACTCCTCGCGGTACAGCTCGGACAGCCGCGCCATCACCGCGTCGAGCTGGCCGGCCGCCGCGCCGAACGTCAGCATCTTCTCATACATCTCGTCGAACAGCCGCGCCTTGGCCACGCTCGACGCAAACGGCGCGCCGGAGCGCATGCGCGCGGCGCAGTCCTCAATACGCTTTCGATACATCGGGTCCGGGATCACCGCGGGCGCGAGCTGCATCGCCGCCTCGAGGTTGTAGCCGGACACGAGCATGATCGAGAGCACGTCCGCAAACCGGCCCGCGGACACCTTTTCACGCGCGCGGCGAAGCGGCGGCAAAGCGCGGCAGAAAAACTCCGAAACAGCGCCGCGGCGGCTCGTGCGCATTAAAAGCCCCGTCACAAGCAGCGCGACGATCACGACGCCGGACAGAATCAGCGCGGCCTTGCCCACGCCGACGCCGACGCGCAGCAAAGCCGCCTGGTTCGACGCGGCCGGCAGGCCGAGGCTCGCGAACACGCGCGAAAAGATCGGCAGCACCGACACGACGAGCACCGCGATCACCGCGGCAAGCAGTACGATCAACACCGTCGGGTAGAGCACGGCGCTTTTAAGCGTCTTACGGAGATCCGCCTCGGCGCGGTAATAGCGCGACAGCGCGAGCAGCACGTCGTCGAGCTTGCCCGTGCTTTCCCCGATGCGCACCATCGAGACGAGGTACGGCGGGAACATGCCGGAGCGCTCGAGCGCGTCGCCGAGCCGGCCCGTCTTCGTTACGGAGAGGTACAGCTCAATGAATTTGTCGCCGTTCTTGCCGTCGTGATAGCTCATGGCGAGGGATTCCATGCCCTCGTAAAGCGGGATGCCGGCGGACAGGATCATGCCGATCTGGTCGCAGAACAGCGACAGTTCCTCCGCGGGCAAATACCCGGCGTTCTCGTTTGGCACCCGTGCTCCCCCTTCCGTTTCCGGCCGTAAGCCGTCAGTAGACGCGTTCCCCCGCGTAGTCCGTTTCGCTGTGGCCCTCGCCGTCAAGCGTCGCGTCGAATAGCTGCCACACGCCGTCGACGTACACGAGGTTCCACGCGTGGTACAGATTGTCCGGCGCGACGTAGCCGATCACGAGCTTGACCGGTATCCCGCGCGCGCGCAGCATGGTCGCAAACAGCGCGGCGTAGTCGAAGCAGATGCCCTTACCCGCCGCGAGCGTCTCGTCCGGCGACGGCAAATATCCGCTCTTGACGGTCGCCGCCTTGTCGTAGTCGTATTCGATATGGTCCACCACGTAGCGGTACAGCTTTTTGACGATTTTCTGCGTGTCCGTCATGCCGGACGTGAGCTCGATCGCTTCGCTGACGGCCGTGCCGCCGCGCGCGTAGTTGACGTATTGATTGGGATACAGGAAAGGAATCTCGGGGCAGTCGAGCTTGACCGGAACGTCGGTGTTGAACACGCGGCTGTACATCGTGCCCTCGGCCTGCTCGAGCACCTGCAGGTCGTATGTGCCGTCGCCCATCTGCAGCGGGTACGTCTCGAACGCGTTGTCCGCGCGCTGGTCGTAGTTGTACGCGCCGTCGCCGTTTGAGACGCGCGTCTTGAGCAGCTTGTCGTTCGGCTCGCTCCGGACCATGACGTAGCCGAAGTTCGTGTTCGACGCGTCCACCACGACGCCAGCGTCCGCGATCACGCGCGTGCCCGACGCCTCCGGCATGCGGACCTTGGCCAGCTCCGCCTGCGGCGCGGCCTTCGGCGTTTTATCGCTGCCGGTGCCGAAAAACGCAGGCGTTTCCGCGGCCGCGCATGCGCACAGAACGGGCGCGGCCAGTATCAGCGCGGCGAGCAATAGTATGGAAAACTTTGTTTGGACGGCGAAACGCTCCATTTATTTATTATATACCTCGTTTTTGTCGAATTGCAACGGTTGCGTTACATTGTATTTTGAAGGGAGCGTAACATTGCGTATGGGGCGCGGGTTCGACAAACGGCGTGAGGGGAGGGGGAGGGTACGCTGGGGGCTCCGCCGCCAGTACCTCGGCTAAAGGAGCGTTGGAGGCTCCGCCGCCAAACCTCCGTCAAAGGGCCGAAGCTCCACAGTTCGCAATGGTCGCACACACCCTTTTGGGCCTGTGCTCCCTTGCTCACTGGGCCTGCGCTTCGCTTATTCCGCCACAGGCGGCGCTCAGCTTCGGCCCCCTTTGGAATCCCTTTCTGCCGGACAGTTTTACGTCTCCTTTTATTTGGGTTTTCAAAGGGACGTGTCCCTTTGGCCGGGATTGCGGGGGCAGCGCCCCCGCAGAATCCAAGAGCCGGGGGCGGCGCCCCCGCAAAATCCAAAAGCCGGGGGGCAGCGCCCCCGCAAAAACCCAAGTGCTCTGGGGCGGCCGTTCCCCCGCCCAAACCGCGAAGGCGGGGCGCTTGATGCGCCCCGCCTTCGTTCCGCTATATTCCGCTTGTTCCGCTGCCGGGCTTACGCCTCCTTGGGCTCCTCCTTATGGCTGCGCGCGGCCACGGCGGCCACGCCGGCCTGAATCAGGAAGATGGCGACCATGAGCAGCGTCCACCGGTCGGTAAAGACCATCGGATTGCGCACGTCCTCGGTCAGGAGGAACGCGACGATGCCGCCGATTGCGGGAACGAGGCTTATGATGCGCTTGAGCCCGTGCTTTTTGATTTCCGTCGCGGACTTCGCCATGACGTCCTCGTCCCTGCGCCTGCCGAAGTAGCGGAGCAGCATGTAGGCGCTCCAGACCGCCGTCAATACGGTCATGATCAGGTTCACCAGCGCCCAGGCATGCTCCGGACCGGCCTTAGGCGGCGCGGGATTGATGACCTCGACCGGGGTCCCGGTCGGCGTGGGTGTCGGGGTCGGGGTCGCGGCCGGCGTGGGTGTCGGCGCGAGCGTCGCCGCGGCCCTATAGTACACCGTGATCGTCACGTCGTCCGTGATCGTACCGGAGGTCGAGCCCGCGACCGACACGCGCGTGTACCCGCTGATCAGCTTGTCGGTAAGGGCCGCCACGGAGTAGGCATCGCCGATATCGAAGGTCTCCGTGTACGGGTCCGCAAGCTGCGTGCCCGCGCCCTGCAGCAGGTACCGGATCGTCAGCGTCGCGGTCCCGATCGGCGCGGCGGTGACCGTTACGGTCGTCGTGTCGCCCGACGCGGTGAATACGGCGTCGCCCGGATAGCTCACGGTCACCGTGAAGCTGCCGGTGTGCATCGGCCTTGCGGTCACCGCGGCGAGCGTGAACGTGCCGTTGGCCGCGACGGGCGCCGTGTAGGTGTGGCTGTTGAACGTGATCGTCACGGATCCGGTGAAGCCTCCCGAATACGCGGCCGCGCCCGACATGTCCGCAATGCTGCCGCTGATGGTCAGCGCGGAACCGGGGATGCCGCTTGCCGGCGTGGCGGTCACCGTCGTTTCCGTCGGCCGTTTGTTGATCGTAAAGTCGCCGGGCACCAGCGTTACGTCATAGTCTTTATACTCGGGATCCGCTGTGTCGGGCACGACCTTCAACACGCCCGTATAGGTCACGGCCGCCTCGGCGCCAACGTTGGAACGCGTCACGCCGTAGGTGAAGTCGTAGTCCGTGCCGTTGCTTTTATAGATCGTGCCGGACGTGACCTTTGCGGTAAACGGCGTCGGGTCAGTTTCACCGACGTACTTGGACGCGTTGTCCGCCGTGATCGTAACGGCCGCCTTATTGACAGTCAGCGTACCGTTGACTTTGTTCACCTGGTACGGGACCTCCCCGTCGTCCAAAACGTCCGGACCGGTTACGACCACCGGCGTGCTGCCGAAGTTCGTGCGCAGGCCGGTCGCCCTGAATAGGTCCTCCCAGGCGCTCACCGTCGCCGCGGACACGCCGGCTGGCGGCGTGATCGGCAGGATGCCGGCGAGACCTTCGGCGTCGTCAAATCCGTGCTCGTCTCCGTCATACGCGACCGTCATGCTCTGGCCCGTCACGGTCACGACCGCCATCTTCTTCCACACCGCGATGAACGTCATGTCGCCTGTGATCGGGGTCGTGCCCGTCGGAATTGTAGCGGAGTTGCCGCTCTCGTCCTTCCAGCCGGTCTGGTAATAGTATCCGTCCGCGGTGTACGCCGGCACCGTGATGCCCGCGTCGGCCCATGACGTTCCGTGAGGAATGTTTTTGAACTTTTCATTCCCCATCCCCGGAGCGGCATGATTGCCGGGCTTAAAGGTGACGGTGTACTTGTTGATCCGGTACACGACCATGATCTTGTGGTCCGCCTGCACGTTCGTGAACGTGTAGTTGTTCTCGTTCCCGGCCGTCACGTCGCTGCCGTCCACCGTCACGCTCGCAAGATGATATCCTTCGTTCGGCTTGTACGTAAACGTCGTTTCGCCGCCATACTTTACCGTCTGCGCCGTGTCCGGCGTGATCGTGCCGTTCTTCACCGTCGGTTTGATCTTAAACTTATCGATCCTGTACACGACGCTGATCGAGTGGTTTGTCTTCACGTTCGAGAACGTGTAGCTCAACGGGTGATCCGTAATGCTCACCGAACTGCCGTCCACCGTCACGCTCACAAGGTGGTAGTTCGCGGCTGGCGCGTAGTTGATCGTCTTGCTTGAGCCGTGCTCCACCGTCGCCGGCGGGTCGATCGTGCCGTTCGTTACGTTCGTCGTGATCGTGTACTCGTCGATCGCCCACGAACCCTTGATCTCCACGGCCTTGGCCGGCATGGTGAACTTGTTGTCCGTCACCGTCACGCCGGACGTCGTCACCGTCCAGCCGCTGAACGTGTATCCTTCCAGCGTCAGTGCACCGGCAATGGTCACCTCGTCGCCGATGGTGTGGTTCACCGTCCCCGGCAGCAGCGCCGTTGCGTCGGCCGGTAGGTCGCCCGTGTACGAATACGTCACCGCGTACGGCACCGCCGTCCACTTGCCCGTGAGCTGTACATCTTTGGCCGGCATCGTGAAGCTGCC
>CAZIRB010000026.1:3106-6116 GCA_964541695.1 uncultured Oscillospiraceae bacterium | reverse complement strand
GGCGCCGTCATGCCCGGCGGCACATCGCCCGTGTACGAATAGGTTACCGTGTACTCCGCCGCCGTCCACTTGCCCGTGAGCTGTACATCTTTGGCCGGCATCGTGAAGCTGCCGCCCGTTATCGTGGCGTCGGCCGTCGTCCAGCCGCCGAACGTGTAGCCGTCCGGCACCGTCGGACTAAAGGGGGTAACCGCCGCGTCGACCTTATGGTCTTCCGACCCCGGCGCCGTCATGCCCGGCGGCACATCGCCCGTGTACGAATAGGTTACCGTGTACTTGTTGATCGAGTACTCAACCACAATCGAATGATCCTGCGTCACGTTCGAGAACGTGTAGTTCAACGGGTGATCCGTAATGCTCACCGACTCACCGTCAACCTTTACGCTCACCAGACGGTAGTTCTCATCCGGCTTGTAGTTGATCGTCACGTTCGAGCCGTGCGCCACCGTCACCGTCGGGTCGATCGTACCGCCGACCCCGTTCACGCTCGTCGTGATCGTGTGATTCTCTACCCACACGGCATACAGATTAAGCGAGTGTCCCGAGAACGCGCTGAGCGGAATCACGTCGCCGACATGGAAGTCGACCGTGCGGTTGGGATTGTTGCTCTTCGACCAGCCGACAAACGTGTAACCGGCAAGGCTGAACCCGATCTCCGGGTCGCTCGCATCCTTTGCGGTCGGCGAAGTTTCCGTAAACTTGTCGGCCTCATAGCCGAAACTCGGGTGCGAATTATTCGGCTGATAGCCCGGATTGTACGTGATGGTATACCCCTGCTTCGTCCAGGAACCGACGATGGTCACGTTGGAATCCGGCATGGCGAACTGTCCGTCCGTCACAGAAACACCCGTCACTATCCAGCCATCAAACGAATATCCGCCCATCGCCGCCAAATTGTCCGCGACGGTGACCGAATCGCCTCTTATATAGCTCTTCGGCGCGGGTAACAGCGCCGCTGCACCGGTCGGAACCGGTTCGTCGAAGGAATAGGTGACCGTGCGCAGCCGCGCCCATTGCGCGTACAGCGTGCCCTGCGTGGAGCTCGTGCCCACGCGCACGGAGTCGCCGGCCGCGTACGAGGTGCCGGAGCCGTTGGCCGCCGTGTTCCAGCCGGTAAACCGCCAGCCGTCGTACGACCAGCCACCGGGACAGCCCCATACGGTATAGTTCGAATTGTTCAAAAGCGGCTCCGTCGTGGACGTCTGGCTTGTGCCGCCGGTCGGGTTGTTCGAATGATAGGTAAGTGTGACCGTCGCCGCCGGATCGGCCCACTGCGCAACCAGCGTCATGTTGCCGATCACCGTGAGCGCGCCGCTCGGATAATAGACCGCGCCGCCGCATTTCCAGCCGACGAACACCTTGCCGGCCGGCGCGGTAAGGCCCGCGGCGGACTTGACCTGCGCCTTGGCGCCGCTGTTATACTTTGTCGTGTCGACGGGCACCGTGCCGGAACCCGCGCCCGCGCTGTACGTGACGGTCAGGTACGAGGCGTTCGTCCAGTACGGATACAGCGTGATGTTGCTGTACACCGGGTCGTTGAAATTATAGGGGATGAACTCGCCGTTCACCTTCTGGCACCAGCCGCGCCAGACCCAGGTGGAAGTGGTGTCCGGCTTGGTCAGCGTGCTCTGGTCCGGCAGGCTGCTCTCCAGAATCTTGCCGCCCCACGCGACCGAGCCGAGCCCCACCGGGCTGCCGGAACCGGCCATGTTCAGGTACGCCGCGCCGCTGAACGTCGGCGGCGTCCACTTGGCGTAGACCTCGATGCCGTGCGCGGGCATCGTGCCGGAGAACGTGTACGGCGTCGTAAACGTCGCGTCGGAATACCAGCCCCCGAACGTGAACGAGCTGTCCACGCCGGCAGGCCGGACGGTCGGCGCGGCGCCCTTGCCGCTGATGTCCGCCTGGTACAGCACCGTGTCCGTCGTGACCAGGTTGCCGTTGTGGTAGACGATGCTGTAGCTGTTGCGGTGGTAGCAGAAGTTTAAGTACCTCGTATAGCCGCTGCCGCCGAAATTGACGGTTCCGGTATAGTAGCCGCAGTACGTAAAGCCAGCGATCTCATAACGGTCCTCTGTGGTGGAGTGCCAGCTGTCTGATTTGCTTCCCTTCAGCGTGTCCGTGTGGTCGAGCTTATACAGCTTCCCCGTCGCCGTATCGCCCGGGCTGACGGTGGTGGTGTTGCTCGCGCCGGGAAGCGCCTCGAGATAATACCGCATCTCGAACGCATAACTGCCCGTGGAAGCGCTGGCCGCATAAAAATCGTCTCCCCCCAGCGGCATGACGGAAATATTGGTCTGGTACGGCGCCTCCGCATCGTCGCCGTTGTACGCTGTCGCCCAGTTATACGAACCGTTGTACGCCGGCCATCTGATGCTGATGTTCGCGCCGTATTTCTCAGTGATCGTGTTGCTTCCAATTTCGTACCAACCGGCCGCGGTATCTACGACCCAGTGCTTATTCTTCCCTGATCCCTCATAGTGACCTGTCTCCGCTTTATATTCGTAAAATTTGACCGAATAGACGTTGCGCGTATAGCGCACGACCACGATCGTCGAGCCGTCGCCTGCGATGGGCTTCTGCGTGATCGTCTGCGCGGTAAAGCCCGCGTAGGACTTGGCCGTGGCGTTCGTGTTATTGCCCGTGGTACCGGTCTTGGTCTCAATCGACTCGAACGCGAACGCGGAGTCGGCCGTCGCGGTCTGCGGGTACGGCACGGCGTCCGCGATCTCGAGCTGGTGCACGACCTTGTACTGCGTGTTCGTGTTTGCCTGCCAGACGGCGTGCAGCGTGATGCTCGCCGAAAGCGTGCCGCCGAACGTATACGCCGTCGCGCCGCCATCCGTCGCAGACCAGCGTACGAACGTGTACCCGTCCCGGGTCGGCTGGGCCGGCGCCGCGGTCACGGCGGAAGGCAGATAGAACGCGGAGGCGATGCTGCTGCCGCCGTGCGTATCGAACGACAGCCAGTGCCCGCTCTGGATGATCGGGTACAGCGTGATGTTCGCGC
>CAZIRB010000026.1:0-3006 GCA_964541695.1 uncultured Oscillospiraceae bacterium | reverse complement strand
CCGGTATCCTCGGTATACTGCGCGGTGAACACGGTGTCCGCCTGGATGTTCGTCGTGTCGGCGGGGTCCCAGCCGGTGAAGAGATAGCCTTCGCGGACCGGGTTTTCCGGCTCGACGGCGTCCGCGCCGGCCTTGACGGCCTGCGCCTCGCCGATCGCGGTGCCGTCCCAGTCGACGAACGTGACCGCAAAGAGCAGCGCGTCCGCATCGGACGGCGCTTCTCCGGCCCCCGGCTCTTCGCTGGGCGCGGGCGACGTCGACGGCTCAGGCGTCCCGCTGGGTTCAGGCGTCCCGCTGGGCTCAGGCGTCCCGCTAAGCGCGGGCGTCCCGCTGGATGCGGGCGTCTCCGTCGCCTCGGGCGTCGCGGTGGGCTTTGGAGTAGGGGTGGCCGTTGCGGCCGGCGCTTCCCCGCCGTCCGTACCCTGCGCCTCATCCGCCAGCGCGTTGATCGGCAGCATGGAGAACATCAGCAGCGCGACCAGCAGCACGCTCAGAAATTTCGCAAACCCGGTTCCTTTCATATTTTCAGCCTCCTGACTAAGAATGCGTCCCATAACGATACTTACACTTTTCTGTATTATACAAATCAGGAATTACATATTCGTTACATTTTTAATTTTTCGGCATTTTTTTCGCAACAATAATGTTGGTAAAAATGCTAAACTTACACTGTGCCGGTCTTTTTGTTATTTTGGCGTTACGTTTTTTGAAAAAGAATCCATTTTTGGACAACATTCGCAGTTTTCGAGCCTGGCGGCGCAATCCGGCCCGGGAACCATGACGCATACAAATGGATTTCAGCGCGCAAAAAAGACGGCGGGTATGCTGGACGCACACCCGCCGCGGATCGCGGAACTGTTACAACAGCGTTACGCCCGCTTTTTGACTGGCCTCAATCGTCGCGCGGTCCCACAGCGAGGACTGCACCTCGCCGATGTGCGCCTTGCCCAATATCATCATGCACATGCGCGACTGGCCGATGCCGCCGCCGATGGAGAGCGGCAGCGTGCCGTCGAGCAGCGCCCGGTGGAACGGAAGCTGGGCGCGCTCCTCGCAGCCGGCCTTTTTCAGCTGCTCGGCAAGGGAGCGGCTGTCGACGCGGATGCCCATGCTCGAGAGCTCGAGCGCGCAGTCCAGCACCGGATAGTAGAACATGATGTCGCCGTTGAGCGACCAATCGTCGTAGTCCGGCGCGCGGCCGTCGTGCGGCTTGCCGTCGCTCAATTTTTCGCCGATGCCGATGATGAACGCCGTCCTGTGCTCGCGCAGGTACAGGTACTCGCGCTCCTTGGACGTTTTATCGGGATACAAGTCGAGCAGTTCCTGCGCCGTGACGAAGCTGACGTCGCGGACGAGCTCCGTGTCCAGCATCGGGTATTTGGCGCGCAGGATCGCGTTTGTGTAGCAGACGGCGTCGACGATCGACTGCACCGTCGTTTTTAAGTACTCGACCGTGCGGTCCTCGCGCGCGATGACCTTCTCCCAGTCCCACTGGTCCACATAGATCGAGTGCAGGTTGTCGAGCTCCTCGTCGCGGCGGATCGCGTTCATGTCCGTGTACAGGCCCTTGCCCTCGAAAAAGCCGTAGCGGTAAAGCGCGTACCGCTTCCATTTTGCCAGCGACTGGACGACCTCCGCCGTTACTTTGGCCGCCGGAATGTCGAAGGAGACAGGCCGCTCCACGCCGTTTAAATTATCGTTCGTGCCCTCGGCCGGATTCACGAACAGAGGCGCGGATACGCGCTTTAACTGCAAGAGATCCGACAGCGATTCCTGGAACGTCCGCTTGATGAGCGCGATCGCGCTCTGCGTGTCGTACAGCCCGAGCTTGCTGACATAGCCTTCGGGGATTGTGGTGTGCAACATGGCTCTTCCTCCTTCTTTCTTTATTTGACGCGGCGGGCTTTGCCGGCGATCCAAATATTGTTCAGAAGTATATGCTTTGCGTAAAACATTGTCAAGGCAGGAATTATATGATATATAAAATTTCCGCCGCCTTGTATTATACGCTATGCTCCGGTATACTAAGACCGTATCCTGACGGCCGGAGGTTTTATTATTCTATGAAGACCGCAAACTTGACGCCGCACATCGGCTGCTCGCCCGGCGACTTTGGCAAGACCGTGCTCATGCCCGGCGACCCGCTGCGCGCAAAACTGATCGCGGAGACGTATCTAACCGACGCGGAGCTCGTCAACAACGTCCGCGGCATACAGGGCTATACCGGTTTCTACAACGGCAAGCGCGTATCCGTCATGGCCAGCGGCATGGGCATGCCGTCCATGGGCATCTACTCCTACGAGCTATACAATATCTTCGGCGTGGAGACCATCCTGCGCGTCGGCTCCGCCGGCGGCCTGCATCCGGACCTCAAGCTCTTCGACCTCGTCCTCGGCCAGGCCGCCTGCACGAACTCCAACTATTTATCGCAGTACGGCCTTTCCGGCACCTTCGCGCCCATCGCGGACTTTGGCCTCCTCGAAAAGGCCGTCGACGTCTGCCGCGAACGCAAGTTCCGCTTTATGGTCGGCAACCTCCTCTCCTCCGACACGTTCTACGACGACGGCGGCATCGACGCCACCCTGCGCTGGCGCAAGCTCGGCGTGCTCGCCGTCGAGATGGAGGCCGCCGCACTCTACGCCAACGCCGCCCGCGCCGGCAAAAAAGCGCTCGCCGTCTGCACCATCTCCGACCTCATCGAGGGCGGCGAAGTCACCACCGCCGAACAGCGCCAGACCGCGTTCCATGAGATGATGCAGCTCGCGCTCGAGATCGCGGAGTAAGGGGAACGGCGGAAGGGAACGGGGGAAAACGAGAGGAACGGTTTTTTGCGGAGACTTCGTCCCCGCACCCCTGCCAAAGGGGGAAACCCCCTTTGGAAACCCAATGAACCGGACACGAAGTTTGATGGCCCTGCCCATATCCCTATAAAATCAAACCTAAAAAGCAGCCCGGCAGGCTGCTTTTTAAAATTAGCTATTAATTAAGATATGGTCAAGGCCTTCG
>CAZIRB010000025.1:0-25060 GCA_964541695.1 uncultured Oscillospiraceae bacterium | reverse complement strand
CGCGCAACGTTCGCAATGTTGAGGTCGGGGGTTCGAATCCCCCATGCTCCACCAAACCCACTAACTATCTATGTTAGTGGGTTTTTTTGCTATTCTGCAGCCAGTGACAACGCCTCTTCTGAATCACCACGAGCGACGGACAAAATAGCCCGCATCACCATTATTAGAATCATGGTTTAACTGATTCACTGATAAGCAGAACCATTGTTTAGTCTGCCTTTTTCGCTTGACTTTACAATTTTAGAAAGATTATAGTAATTGTATCGATGCAATACAAATTATCGAGGAACTATTTTGAGAAGAAAACTTGGAGTGTTTACAAACGAACATATAACAAATAAAAATGAATTGCTTTATTCTTTGGCCGGGTATAGGGAGCATTGTCTATGCGATGGCAGGAAAGATGCAGAATGGTCGGAAGAAAAGATAGTTGCCATCGTTTCTTTAATTGATAAGCTAATAACATTGGTAGAGAAATCCAAACTGCCTGATTTAGATGATTGGTGGTATTATAATTATCGTTTTGATGGCTTTGACCTTGTTCTAGAACTTTGCCATTGCGAAAGCTTTAATGATTCAGATTGGGAACCTGAGATGACTACAGACGAGATATTCGTTTTACTCAGTGTTCCTAGCAAGATGCTGAGTATACTTGAGTTTGCACAAAAGTATCATGTTCAGCCATTAACAGTAAGGCAGTGGATTCGCCGAGGTAAATTGCGTGCCGTTAAAAAGGAAGGACAAAATTGGTACATTTCCGAACTGGCTGATAAGCCATCTCGCAAATATGAAGCGGTAACGTATATGTGGGACGAGACAATCCTATCATTATCACAACAATTCCCCTATCTAGTAGACTATAATTATGTGTACATGAAACAAGATACGATTAACAAGAATAATTATAATCTTTTTCTAGGTGCACAAGGTACAGAAAATAGAAAAACAATATGTTTAACTAAGAATGACCGCGAAAAGCTAGAATTAGCATTGCTATCAAACGCAAACGTAAAAGTAGAAGTATTGTCAGATTGCATTCGGTTCGTTCCGAATATAAGGGAAGTTCCTTTTTATGCGAAGATAGCTGCGCTCGAAAAAGAAGATCCCATTAAATCATCAGACTTATTCTATGGGGATATTATCATCACAAAAGGGAGATACAAGGGACGAATTGGTTATTACGACGATGATGATAAAGATGCTATTGTTTATTTTGGGGATCCACTTATAACAGATAATTATTATGACATAAAGCATGATTGGCTCAGTAATACTATACCAACCATAAAAATAATCGATCGAATCGAAAACTTATATAAGGATATCCATCGAACAAAACATAACCCTTATAAACAGCGCGACTTGTTGTTAGAATTAAACTATTGTACAAATCTTCTTAATGATAGGTATCTAAACGCGATGAATAAAATCCAAAAAGATGATATGGGCTGCATATTTATCTCACATGCGACCAATGACCTTGCATTTGCGAGAGCGATGGCAACAGATTTAATGGAAGCCGGCTATTCGGTTTTTCTTGATGACTGGTCAATTGACCTCGGAGAAGATATTATTTCTAGAATTAGCGATAGCTTGGATTCCAGCCATTCGCTCATTATGCTGATATCTGAAAGCTATTTAAAATCCGTGTTTTGCAATGATGAATGGACCGCATTTTATATAAGTTTTGCAAAAGAAAGAAAAGATTCAATTTACCCGGTGATTTTAGATGAATCCCGCCCACCTGCATTATTGGCCTCAAAAAAATATATTAGAATAAACAACAGCAATGATTACCGTAACTTTCTAGAAAAACTATTACGGGCACTCGCGAAACATACGTTGAACGCAAAAGAAGAACCCTAAATCGAAGTTGATATCTTGATATCGCTAGACAGCGAATGCACGGAGATTTCTGCCGATCCGAAAGGCGAAATGCAATATTAAGCTTTTTTAAGTTATACATTGCCATGGACACCACCGGTGAACAAAGCATGCAAAACGGCATCACCTTGATCTGAATCCGATTAGGACCATGATGGTAAGCTCCGGAACCGAGATCTATGATGGTCGCTCTGGAATTAAAGGCGACACTTACAGAACGCTTGAATATGCGAGGTCAAAGGTCTAATGCAAATAGACTGGGTAGAATTTATCCAAGAATAATTTTATTCGCAGACGTCGCCGCCCCCTTTGCAGCGCTTCCATTCTTTTTTCGCGGCGGCGTCATACCATGACAATAGATTGATTTGGAAAGGCAGTGATGCATATGCCCCCGGGTCCTGCCGGGACTTGGTCCTATACCGTCCGCCCCGGAGATTCTTTGTGGCAGCTCGCGCAGTGGTTCCATACGAGCAAACAGGCGATCCTGTCGGCGAATCCGGCGCTTCGCGAAAATGGTTTGCGCGCCGGGCAGACGATCCGCATCCCCCGGGACGACCGCCCTCCGCAGGCGTCCGCGCAGCCCATGCCGGGAAGCGCCGGCGAGGCGGAGCAGGCGCTGAACAACCGCATCCGCCTGCTGTGGGAGCAGCATGTCTATTGGACCAGGATGGCGATCTTCAGCATGGCTCTCAGCCTGCCCGATGCGGAGCTTGCCACCGCGCGCCTGCTGCGCAATCCCAAGGATTTCGAGGCGGCGCTGGCTCCGTTTTACGGGAAGGAGATCGCCGCGGAGTTTGCAAAGCTTTTCACGGAGCATATCGAAATTGCTGGCGAGCTGGTCCAGGCCGCGAAAGCGGGCGACAGCGCCGCGGCCGCCGACGCCGAGAAGCGGTGGTATTTAAACGCGGATCAGATCGCGGCCTTCCTCGGCGGCATCAACCCATATTGGTCGGCGGAGGAATGGCAAAAAATGATGCACGATCATCTCGCCATGATACAGACCATGGTCGCCGATTTTTTGACGCAAAACTTCGCGGAAAGCATCAGCGTCTTCGAAGCGATCGAGCAGGAAGCGATGATGATGGCCGACATCATGACGCAGGGCCTCGTCCGGCAATTCCCGCAGTACTTCAGGTAAGGTGTCCGCACAAAGCAAAACTTTCCGGCCCGCGGGGTTTCGACCCGCGGGCCTTTTTATGGTATAGTAGAAATGCAGGTCAATCCGGAAGCCGCGCGCGTTCCATTTCGAAAATGTGCACGCGCACCCGGTATCCCGCAAAACCGCCGCAGGGCGGCGCCGGCCCGGCTCGCCCGGGCCCGACGCCTGCGCGAGAGTTTTACCCAACCAAAGGAGGCTGGTATTCTCCATGTATTCCGTTCGCCTGCGGTAGCAAAGCGTTCCCCCGTCAGCCGCCCCGCCGCGCGCGGGGTCACTTTGCATGCCGAAAGAAAGGATTCTACCGATGCAACAAACTCACTTGACCGATGCGCCGGACTACGGCCATTGGAAACGGAATTTCTTCACGATCGCGGCCGGACAGGCCGTCTCGCTCATCGGCAGCTCCGCCGTGCAGTTCTCGCTGATCTGGTGGATCGCCAGCGAGACCTCGTCCGCGCTGATGCTCTCGCTCGCGGGCCTGCTCGCGTTTTTGCCGCAGCTGTTCGTCGGCCCGTTCGCGGGCGTCTGGATCGACCGCTGGAAGCGCAAGACCGTTATCATCGGCGCGGACGCGTTCATCGCGCTCGCCGCGGGCGTGTTCGCGCTGCTGTTCCTGTTCGGGGGCGCGCCGCCGTACTGGGCGGCTTGCGTGGTGCTGGGCATCCGCGCGCTCGGCAACGTGTTCCACACGCCGGCGATGCAAGCCGCCATGCCCATGCTCGTGCCGGGCGAGCAGCTCGTCCGCGCAAACGGCTGGAGCCAGATGATCCAGTCGGGCGCGTTCATGCTGGGGCCGGTTTTCGGCGCGGCGCTGTACGCGGCGCTGCCCATGCCTGTTATCATGCTCACGGACGTTCTCGGCGCGGCCGTGGCCTGCCTGTCCGTCGCGGCCGTACGGATCCCGGACCCAAAGCGCGAAAGGCGCGAGACCCCGCATCTGTTCCGCGAGATGAAGGAGGGCGCGGCGGCGCTTTTAAAAAACCGCAAGCTCGCGATCGTGCTGCTGGCCGCGGCGCTCTGCATGGTGTTCGTGCTGCCGCTCGCGACGATGTATCCGCTCATGACCAGTGTGCATTTCTCCGGCACGGCCTGGCAGGCCAGCGCGGTCGAGTTCCTCTACGCGGGCGGCATGATGCTCGGCGGCGCGATCGTCGGCGCACGCGGCGGAATCCGCCGCAAGTTCCTCGTCGTCCACGCCGCGTTGATCGGCTACGGCGCTTTCTCGCTGCTGTCCGGCATATTGCCCCGGACCGGCTGGGCTTTCTGGGCCTTTGCCGCGCTCTGCGCGCTGATGGGCGCAAGCGCGACGCTGTACAACGTGCCGCTCATGGCTTATCTGCAGCAGACCATGCCGCCCGAATCGCAGGGGCGCGTGTTCTCGCTGATCGGCAGCGTCATGTGCCTCGCCATGCCCGTAGGGTTGCTGTTTGCCGGGCCCATCGCCGAGGTCTACGGGATCGCGGCGCTGTTTATCGTATCGGGCGCCGCGCAGATTATGATCATGCTCGCAAGCCTGTGGGCGACCTCGGTGCCGCGCCATCGCGCGGATATGGCGCGGGCGGACGAATAGGCCGACCCAAGCCGCCGGACACGGCGAAGGACCACGCCGCAGGGCGTGGTCCTTTTGTTGCGTTGCGTGCTCGCACGCCGCGGCGATCCGGCGCGGCAAACGGCAAATCGGGTATCGACGGCGGGCGGCGGGTTATGCGGCGCGCCGTACCTGCGCGCCGAAGGGCAGCAGCGCCAGCTCGGCAAACTTGAAGCATTGCAGCCCGAACGGGATGCCGACGATCGTGGCGCAGAACACGATCCCGATCGTGCCCGCAAGCACCGCAAGCTCCGCGCCGCTGATGAGAAACCACAGGACGTTGAGCAGAAGGGAACCCGCGCCCGTGCCGACGATGATCTCCTTGCCGAACGGAAAGAACGCGAGCTTGGCGAACTTGAAGCACTGCACGCCCCACGGGATGCCGATGATGGTGACGCACCAAAACAGCCCCGCAAGGCCCCAGCACAGGCCGAGCAGCAGCCCGCCGAACAAAAACCAAAGCACATTCCCTAAAAACCGCATGGAATCCTCCCGAAAAGCCTGCGCCTGACGATTCCGCCTTTCGGCGAGCGGCCGCGCGGCTTCGATCCGATTTTACAGGACGCCGGCCGATCCGGCAAGTAAAATTCGCAGCGGACACCGCAGAAGATGGGCAATACGCCCTTTTATCCGGCTGCCGTTCGCAAATCGGCCGCGCCGCGCGCCGGTTTGGCGGCAGGGCGGCGGGAATAACGTACAATCCGCCGTGCGACCGGCTGCAATTGGCACGGACGGGCACTGTAGCCCTCGCGGCCGCCTGTTGCAAAAGGCGCTGCGAGAGCCGCCGCACCGGATGCGCGGCCGTAGCCCTCGCAGCCGCCCACCGCAAAAAAGTGCGACAAACGCTACTGTACCGGATGCGCGGCTGTAGCCCTCGCAGCCACCCGCCGCAAAAAAACGCAGCGAGAGCCGCTATACCCCGTGTGGGCACGGACACGGACGCGGCCATGCGTGCAGCGCGCGCAGACCTGAACCGTACGCTGCAGCCCGTGCGCGGCGCGGCTTTGCCCCGGTAGGTTCCGGTACCCAATAGGGGATCGTAAGCCCGCTGACCGAGCCCTGCGCGGCCGCGGCCCTCGTCACCTTAAGAACAGCTTCACAAGCCGCTCCTTGAATGCGCTGTACGGGTGGTAGCGCAGCGGCAGGTCGATCCAGTTGTATTTTTTGACGATGCTTTTATCATGCGTAAACGTATCGAAGCTGTACTTGCCATGGTAGCTGCCCATGCCGCTCTCCCCGACCCCGCCGAAGCCCATCCGCGAGGTCGCGGTGTGGACGGCCGTATCGTTGACGCAGCCGCCGCCGAAGCGCGCGCCCGCGAGCACGCGGCGCTCCGCCGCGCGGTCGTTCGTGAAGACGTACAGCGCGAGCGGCCGCGGCCGCGCGTTGACGAACGCGAGCGCTTCGTCGAGCGCCGCGTACGGCAGCACCGGCAAAATCGGCCCGAATATCTCCTCGCGCATCACGGGATCGTCCGGATGAACGTCGGTCAGCACTGTGGGCGAGATATGCCGCGTGACGGGATCCGCGCCGCCGCCGCAGTACACGCTGCCGCTTTGCAAAAGTCCCACAAGGCGCTGGAACTGCCGGTCGTTGACGATGCTCGGCATGTTGCCCTCGTCGCCGCCCGGGAAAAAGCGCGCAAGCTCCGCTTTGAGCGCATATAAAAACGCGTCCATCACGTCCCGCTGCACGAGTACGTAATCGGGCGCCACGCAGGTCTGTCCGGCGTTGAGCACCTTGCCGAACGCGATGCGGCGCGCGGCCAGCGCGATGTCGGCGGTGCCGTCCACGATGACCGGGCTCTTGCCGCCGAGCTCGAGGCTGACGGGCGTGAGGTGCCTGGCCGCGCGCTCCAGCACAAGCCTGCCCACGTCCGCGCTGCCGGTAAAAAAGATATAGTCGAATTTCTCGTCCAAAAGCGTGCTGTTCTGCTCCCGGTCGCCCTGGATTACCGTGACATGCCGCGGATCGAAGCAGTCCGTAACAAGCCCGGCCAGCGCGCGGCTCGTCTCCGGCGTGTTGGCGGACGGCTTGATCACCGCGCAGTTGCCCGCGGCCACCGCCCCGATGAGCGGCGCGAGCGAGAGCTGGACCGGATAGTTCCACGGCGCGATGATGAGCGCGACGCCGTACGGCTCCGGCATAACGAAACTTTTTGCGTGGAACTGCACGAGCGGCGTGCCGGCGGCGCGGGGCCTTGCCCACCGCTCCAGATGCCGCAGCGTAAAGCGCAGCTCCTCGAGCACGAGGCCCGTCTCGGTCATGTAGGCCTCCATGGGCGCTTTGTTCAGATCGGCCTTTAGCGCCCGCGCAAGCTTCCCTTCGTTTGCGCGCAGCGCCGCCTGCAGCGTAATCAGTGCGTTTTTGCGTTTTGTAACGGGCCTTGCCGCGCCGGACAGAAAGAACGCGCGCTGGGCCTCCAGGGTCTCGTGTATCGTCAAATAAACCTCCCGGCCATACAGACTGGTAAAAACGCGGAGATTATTACTGTTCCCCGCGCTTCGGATGCGCCGCCGGTTTTCATTATACAGGATTTTTGTACCGCAGTTCAATCGCTATGGCACGGACGGCGCAAATATAGCGCGGCGGCCGCGGACCGGGCGTCCACTTGCGCTGCGTGCCGGCGCGGCGCATGACCGCGGCGGGAACCGCTCCGCCCGTTGACCGCGCCTTGCCGCGATACGTATGCAATGATATACTGGACGCGTCTCAAGGAGGGACCGTGACGGAGTTTTCGTTCATCACCAAGCAGATTCCGATCCGCCGCAGGTGTTACATCATCTGCGAACGCTACGACGCGGACGATTTTTTGACCGCGCTCGCCGCCCTGTGCCGGAACGCTGTGGAGCTTGGCGCGGCCGAGATCTTTTTTGCCGCGCGCGACTGCGGCGAAAACTTTCCGCAAGCGGAGCCGTTTGTCTGCGGCGCGTTTCAATTTGCGCCGTGCTTCGGCTTTGACATTCTGGAAAAGACCCTGT
Source organism: uncultured Oscillospiraceae bacterium (assembly GCA_964541695.1). GTDB lineage: Bacteria > Bacillota > Clostridia > Christensenellales > CAG-138 > CAZKGE01. The sequence goes on along the minus strand of CAZIRB010000025.1, from coordinate 17,448 downwards.
TCCCCGCCCCGGCGGAATTCCGGCCGTACCGGCTCAAGCGCCTGAGCGCCGAAAACGCCGCCCTGTACGCCGCGCTGCACAACGAGGCGTTCTTCGACGTGCCGAACACCGCCTTCCTCGACGCCGAGGAGACCAACCGGCTAATCGCCGACGATGCGCGCGAGGCGGGCTTTTTTATGGACGGCGGCGATCCGGTCGGCACTTACCTGCTCTCCTACGCCGAACCCGTGCCGGAGATCGCCGCCATCGCGGTCCGCAAGGACCTCTGGGGCGGCGGCCTCGGCGTCCGCGCGCTCGCCACGCTGGAACAAAAGCTCCTGCTCGCCGGCCACGCGCGCGCTACGCTGATCGTTTGCGACGGCAACGCGCGCGCCTGCGCGCTGTACAAGAGAAGCGGGTACCGCTTCGTGCGGCGGCTGAGCGCGTGGTTTTGCGCGGATGTGGGTAACGTAGGAGGCTTTGAATAGGCGGAACGTTGGGGACTCCGTCCCCAAACCTCTGCCAAAGGGCCGAAGGCCCTTAGGAAACCCAATTCGCTTTGGGCGTTTTTCGTAGGGTTTTCAAGGCTTCCGCTTCATCCGCCGCAGGCGGTGCTCAGCTTCGGCCTTGCGGCCCACAGTTCGCAATGGTCGCGCACGCCCCTTTGGGCCTGCGCTTCCTTGCTCACTGGGCCTTCGCTTCGCTTCATCCGCCGCAGGCGGCGCTCAGCTTCGGCCTTGCGGCCCACAGTTCGCAATGGTCGCGCACGCCCCTTTGGGCCTGCGCTTCCTTGCTCACTGGGCCTTCGCTTCGCTTCATCCGCCGCAGGCGGCGCTCAGCTTCGGCCCCCTTTGGAAACCCGCAGGAATATAATTGTTAAGCAGGTACCCCTCCTGTCTTTTGCTTCTTTTCTTCAAGAAAAGAAGCGGGGGCGCGCGGGCAGGCCCCCGCGAAGGCCGCGACCCGCGCGGCTACAGCAGCCCAGCAAAACAGAAGCGCCGGAACCAAAACCTCCGGCACTCCAAATGTACTTTCTTGATAACGTATACTGCAACCAAATCCGTCCCTAAGCCACCTGCTCCCCCTACATACACCGGCCGCCGTCCACGCAGAGCACCTGGCCGGTGACAAAGCGCGCGCCGCCGAGCGCGAGAAAGAGCGCCGCGTTGGCCACGTCCTCCGGGGTCCCGAGCGTTTCCAGCGGCGTCTCGAGCCGGATGGCCTCGACGTCGTCTTGCGATAGACCGGCGTTCATCGCGGTGCAGATAAAGCCCGGCGCGATGCAGTTGACGCGCACGCCGGACGGCGCGACCTCCTTGGCGAGCGATTTCGTCAGCCCGATCACGGCCGCCTTGCTCGCCGAATACGCCGCCTCGCAAGAGCCGCCGGTCACGCCCCACATCGACGAGATGTTCACGATGCTGCCGCTCTTTTTTGCGATCATATCGGGCAGCGCCGCTTTCGTTACAAGAAACATGCCGCGTACGTTGATATGGAACACGCCGTCCCATTCCGTGGCCGTGCAGTCCGTCAGAAGCTTTTGCGGCAGCGCGACGCCCGCGTTATTGATCAGCACCTCCACAGGCCCGAACGTTTGGCGGACCCGCCCGATCATGGCAGAGACCTCGTCCTCCCTGCGCAGGTCCGCGCGCACGGCAAGCGCGGAGAGGCGCCGCCCCCGCGCTTCTTCGACGGCACGGACGGCTTCGGCCTCGCCAAGGTGATAGTGCAGCGCCACGCGGTGCCCGCTTGCAAGGAACGCCTCCGCAATCGCGCGGCCGATTCCGCCCGACGCGCCCGTGACGAGCACCGTGACCTTTTTTTCTAAGCTCATTTCCATGCTGCATTTCCTGCCGTTTCTGTGGTACGATAAGGCAATGAAACAGAATGCATCGCCGCATCTGGGCTGTCATCTCTCCGCGACGCGCGGCTTTGCCGGCATGGGCAAGGACGCGCTGTCGATCGGCGCGGACACGTTCCAGTTCTTCCTGCGCAACCCGCGCGGCAGCCGCGCAAAGCGCTTCGACCCCGGCGACGCCGACAGCTTAAACCGGCTGCTCGCCGAGCACGCGTTCGCCCCGATTGTCGCGCACGCGCCGTACACGCTCAACATCTGCGCCGTCGACGCGTCCCAGCGCGCGTTCGCGCTGCAGACCGTGCGAGACGACCTGTTCCGCATGGATCATATCCGCGGCGGGCTGTACAACCTTCACCCAGGCAGCCACATGGGCCTGGGCGCGCGCGCGGGCATGCGCCGCGCGGCCGAGCTTTTGACCGAGGCGCTGCCCGGACCGGTTAAGACGACCGTGCTGCTCGAGACGATGCCCGGCCAGGGCAGCTCGATCGGCAAAACGTTTGAGGAGCTTGCCGAGCTGCTTGCGCTGCTGCCGGACACGGGCCGGTTCGGCGTCTGCCTCGACACCTGCCACGTGTTTGCGGCGGGCTACGACATCAAAAACGACCTCGACGGCGTGCTGGCCGCGTTCGACCGCAGCATAGGCCTGTCCCGGCTGCGCTGCGTGCACCTCAACGACAGCATGACGCCGTTTAACAGCGGCCACGACCGCCACGCGCGCGTCGGCGAGGGCGAGATCGGCCTTGCCGCGCTGCGCCGCATCGCCTACCACGAGGCGCTTCTCGGCATCCCGATGATACTCGAGACGCCGAACGACCTGGCCGGCCACGGCGCGGAACTCCGGCTGCTGCGCGGTATGGGGTGACCGCGCGGCCTTTATAAACCGCTAACCGCCCGCATAAACCGCCGCGGGGCACCCCTACTAGCCTGCCCGCGCGGGCAGGGCCGATTCAGCGGCCGGGATGCGCTGTTACTCCGGAGGGCATCTGTTCTTCTATGGCCAAAACCGATTCCGCCCTATTCGCCGTCCGCCGCAAACGCGGACAGATGCACGTCGACCATGCGCTCGATCGTGTACGGGCGGATCGCGGTCAGCGCCGCCTCCGCCATGGCCCGGCGCGCGTCCGGCTCCGCAAAGACGGCGCTTTGAATGCGGGCAAGCAGCGCGTCCGCGTCGTCGGGCGCGATTAAATTCCCGTTCTCGCCGTCCCGGACCAGCTCCAGCCCCGCGACGCAGCGGTCGGTCGTGATCACGGGCAGAGCGTTTGCCAGCGCCTCGTTGACGACCAGCCCCCACATATCCTCGCGCGTCGGCAGCGCCAGCACGTCCGCAGCGCGGAAATACGCGTTCAGCTCGTCCTTCGTTAAAAACCCCACAAAATGCACGTGCTCAAGGCCCTTCGCCATGGCGCGGTAATCGTCGGTCGGCTCCGCGCCCGCAAGATAGACGCCGACGTCCGGAGGCAAGTCCTTCGCGCAGCGCAGCAGCACGTCGAAGCCCTTGCGCGGGATGAACTGCCCCACGCCCAGCACCATGCGCGCTTCCGGCACGCCGAGCCGCGCCCGAAAGGCGCGCTTGTCCGCCTCGGAAGGCGGCGACGGAAGTATGTCGGCGACCGTCAGCGACGTGAACGGATACCGCACGATTTTTCTTGCGTCGGCGCCGTAATACCGCAGCGCCTCGTCCGTGCACGCGCTCGACGAGAAGATGCGCCGCGCGTTACGGATCAGCGTTCGCTTGATCAGGCGCTTTGCCGCATGTTCGCCTTCGCGCACGACGCCGCCGTCCAGCTCCAGCTCGTAGGGGATCCGCCGCGCCAAAAGATCAAACAGCGCGGCCATCTCGGTCAGGTATCCGTAGCTTGTGGCGACGATATGGTCGTACCGCTCGCGCCTTAAGTGACCAAATATCGATACATCCACGCGCCGCTCGCGGATCTCGCCGTCGGACAGGAATATGGCGCGAAAATTTTCAATGCTGTGCTCGTTCCAGTTGAACCGGATGCCAGGCGCGCGCCTGGCCTCGAACAGCACGGTCAGGTCGCAGGTTTTCCCCAGCGCGTTGAAGAAATCGACGCGGTACGGCGCGGGGATGTTCGTGATAAACAGCACCTTCTTCATACCGGCAGGCCCTCGTAAAACCGCTGGAGCTTCTCGGCCTCCAGCCGGATGTCGTAGCCGCGCGCGGCAAACGCGCCGCGGTCGATGTCGCGCGCGCGCAATTGCGCCCCGGCCAGCGCCGCAGCCCATTCACCAGCGTCGAGCGGCAGAAACGCGCAGTCCGTCACGCGTGATTCTGACGGGACGGCGCGTGACGCAAAGCACGGCAATCCCGACAGTTGCGCCTCGACGAGCACGATGCCGAGCCCTTCGAAGCGCGACGGGAGCGCGAACGCGTCGAACAGGCTGTACAGCCGCTCCGCGTCCGCACGGTACCCGAGCAGGCGCACGGAATCCGCGAGATTCAGGCGTTCAATCTGCGATTCGATCTCCGCGCGCAGCTCGCCGTCGCCGGCCAGCACGAGCACGGCGTCCGGCCGCAGAGGAAGAAGCTTTGCAAACGCGTCAAGCAAAAACGCGTGGTTCTTTTGATAGGCAAAGCGCGCGACGTTGCCGACCACGAATGCGGATTCGGCGATGCCGAGTTCCCTGCGCAGCGCGTTCCGCGCCGCCGCGTCGAAGCGGAAACGGTCGAGTTCGACCGCGTTCTTCACGAGCGTGACGCGGCCGCCCTCGACCGCCCGCGCGCCGTAGAAGAAGTGCGCCGCCTCGTCCGAGCACGCGAGCAAATGCGTCGCCACGCGCGGAATGCGTCGTTTCTCAATGTCGTGCAGCAGCTTTGCCGCGGGGTTGGTCGTTAAATACTGCGTGTTGTGGCAGTGCGAAATGCGGACCGGCACACCGGCGCGCTTGGCCAGGCCGAGCACGTAGCCGTTCATCGCGTCGAGGTGCGCGTGCACGATCCGGTACCCGCCGGAGCGGAACAGTTCCGAAAGCGCGCGCGCGTTGCCGGAAAAGTCCGCGCTCTTGACGGGCACGTGGAACACGCGGCAGCCCAGCGCCTCGGTCTCCGCCTCACGCGGGCCCTCCCGCTCCCCGTGCACGACAAAATCGAACGCCACGCGGCCGCGGTCGATGTGCGACAGATAGTTGAACAAAAACGTGCTGATGCCGCCGTAGTCGAGCGGCCCGCCGTTGACGCAAAGCACCCGCTTCATGCGCGCGCCCTCCCGAGAAGCTCGTCGTATAGCTTTAGGTACGGCAAAAACCGCGCGTCCCGATCGAACGCCGCGGCGCGGCGCACGCAGTCCGCGCGCGAAAACGACGCGGCGCGCTCCACCGCCCCGGCAAGCGCGGCCACATCGCCCATCGGCACGGTAACGCCGCATGAATCGTCCAGCGCCTCGGGCGAGCCGCCGGCGCGGTACGTCACGACGGGCGTGCCGCACGCGAGCGCCTCGAGGTTCGTCGTCGGGAACGTGTCGCAGTACGTGGGATTGATGTACACGTCCGCCGCGCTGTAAATTTCCGCAAGCTCGGCCGCGCTGTCCGTGCGCGGCAGGCCCAGCATGTCGGCGGGCAGCGCGCGGCGCTGCTTTTCGGTCAGCGCGACTAGCACGACCGTCCAGTCCGGGCCAAGGAGCCCGGCAAGCCGCACGCAGTCGTACAGCCCCTTGCGCTCGTCCCACGGCGTCGCGACGCCGAGCGCGATCTTTTTACCGGTCAGGCCGTGCCGGTCGCGAAAATCGGAGTCCGTCGGGCAAAACACGGCAAGGTCGACGCCGTTTTGGAGCACGCGCAGCGGAACGCCCGCCAAAAACGATTCTTGCACGCAGTTCCCGAGCCAGCGGCTCGGTGCGGCGAGCGTCAGGTCCGGCAGACGCGAAAACCAATCGCGTTTTTTATTGTACATCCGCTTCGAGCGGTCAAAAAACCAGCTTGCGGGGTATACGGAGCGTTTCGGGCAGTTATAGCAGCCCGTTTTCCAACGCTCGCAGCCGACGTCCGTAAAGTGCGAACAGTGTCCGGTGAACGACCAGCAGTCGTGCAACGTCCAGACGACCGGCGTATTGGTTTTTTTAAGATACTCCGTCAGCATCGGCACGTTGAGGTAGTAGCCGTGCAGGTTCCCGAGGTGCACGATGTCCGGCCGGTACGCACGCATGCGGCGGATCAGCCCGGCGGTTGCAAGGCGCGAAAACGTGCCCTGCCGGTCGGTGAGACGCGTGCCGAGTACGTGCGTATAGAATGAGAAGCGGTTCCCGATGCGGTAAAACGGCAGGTCGGCGGGCGACGCGCCGCGGCCGAACGCGATCTCGGCCTCGCCGCCGCGCGCGATCACGCGGTGCGCAAGCTCCTTGAATATCCGGCCCGTGCTGCCCTGTTCGCAGACGGAATTGATGTAAAAAACGCGCATGCGGCCTTTCCTTTGACGCAAACTGCGGTTTCATCATACCACAGGAACGCGCGCGCGGCAATTCTCCGGATTCGTTCTTCTTCGCAGGCGGTTCGCCATTCTTCGCGGGCATAGTTTTGTCAAGCGCTGCATATAGCAAAGCGTATGGACACGCCCCTTGTCACCGAACGGAGCCGATTGAAGCGGCCGCGGACGCAAGCGCCCCGACAAAAAAAGGCGCGCGCTTCCGGCGCGCCGCTGAATGCGGCCAAAAGATTGCACGCGCCGCTGCTTGCGGGCGTGCTGGGCCTTGCCGGGCTGAACCTGTTCTTTGCGACGCGCAGCGCGGAGGGCGGGTTCTTCCGCGCCGCGCTGTACGCGTCCGCCGCCGCCATGCCGCTCCTCTGCCTCGCGCTCGCGGGCGTCAGCTCGTTTGCGCTGCGCCGCCTGTACGCGGACGCGCAGACCGACCCGCTGACGGGCCTGCTAAACCGCCGCGGCGGCTTTTTCGGCATGCGGACGCTGCTGGAGCTGTGCAGGCGGCACGGCCGCCCGGCCGCGCTGATCATGTTCGACATCGACCGCTTCAAGCTCTACAACGACGCGTTCGGGCACGCGGCGGGCGACGAGGCGCTTTCCCGCGTCGCGCGGGCGCTCGACGGCGTGTTCGGCCGCGCGTCCGACCTCGTGTTCCGCTACGGCGGCGAGGAATTTCTCGCGGTATGCTCCGTCTCCGACCCGGCGGCCGCGCGCATGCTGGCCGAACGCGCGCGGCGCGCCGTGAAGGAGCTTGCCATACGGACCGTCCCGGGGGACGCGGAATCCGCGCTGACGGTCAGCGCAGGGGTAGTCGTTTACCAACCCGGAACCGACGCCGGAGCCGTGGACGAGGATCAATTGCTGAAGATGGCGGATCTGGCGCTGTATGCCGCAAAAAGCGGCGGCAGAAATCGGGTGGAGCAGTATGCTATATAGCTTCGGAGAGCTGATTTGGATATGGACAGATCTGTTCTAGATGACGGGCAAGCGTATATAGGAACTCCTTATTGCCGGGAGGAAATTTGCCGCGGTTGACAAACAGCTCGTCGAGCCGTTTCTGGTTCCCGTAGTCCCAGATCGCCCGGATTTCTTCGCGCACGTTGCGCTCGATGCGCGCGGGCTTTGTTGCGCATTTGGCCGCAACCAGCGGATACAGCACGCGCGTCGTGCTCGTCACCTGATCGTCGTACATGATCAGTTCCAGCGCACACACCATCTGGGCGTATCCGAGCCGTCCCGTTGGCGCGCCAAGCTTGAGCAGTTCCCGTTCAATCGTCCGTCTCATCGTTTTCTCCTCCCACCAAATTATTAATAGAATGTTCATAAACTACAATAATCTCCCCGCAAAACGATTGCAAGTGGGGAGAAATAGTTCGAGTATGTTCGACAAAATACCTAGGAGGACAGAACGATCGTTCGATAGCCGGTTGCGTCTTGTGCCAGCGTAAAATCCAGCCCGTCCGTCACAAGCACGCGCCGGTCGGAGGTCACAATCACCATGCCGAACGTGCCGTCCGCGCGCCAAAGCTTCACGGCGTTCGTCTCACCGAGCACGAACAGCGCCGTGGACAGCGAGTCGGCCCTCGCGCCGTTTTTATCCACGATCGTGACGGAGACAAGGCCGCCGTCGGCGGGATAGCCGGTGGCGGGGTTTAGGATGTGGTGGTATTGCTTCCCGTTTTCCGTAAAGTTGCGCTGATACGCGCCGGAGGTGATCACGGCCGTGTCGGTTACGAGCAGCACGCCGAGCACGTCGGAAGCACTCAGCGGATCCTGCACGCCGACGCGCCACGCGCCGCCGTCCGGCCGCGCGCCGAGCGCGTACACGTTGCCGCCGAGCGAGACGATCGCGCTTTTGATGCCGCGCGCGCGGAAAATCCCGACCAGCCGGTCCGACGCGTAGCCCTTCGCCACGCCGCCGAAGTCCACGCCCATGCCCGGCCCGACGCGCACGCTTTGGCTGGACAATGTAAGGCGCCGGTAGTCCACGCGCATGCGCGCGTCCGCAATCTCCGCCTCCGAAGGCACGCTCGGCGACTCGGTCAAAAATCCCCACGCGCCGACGAGCGGGTATATCGTCGGATCGAACGCGCCGTCCGACTGCGCGGACACGGCAAGCGCCGTTTCCAGCATCGCAACCGTGTCCGCCGAGACCGCAACGTCCGCGCCCGCGCCGGCTCGGATGCGGGCGGCGTCGCTGTCCGGCAGCGTCGCGGAAAACAGCTTCTCCAGGCGGCCAAGCTCCGCCTCGCACTCGTCGAGCGCCTTGTCCGCGCCGCGGCCGTAGGCGGTCAGCGTCATGTAGGTGTCCATCGCAAATAGCGACCGCTCCGCCTTCGTCCGGGCCGCGCAGCCGCAGCATACGGCGGCCGTCGCCAGCGCGAGCGCCGCAAAAATCCATTGCTTCATAGGTCCCATTATGGCACCGCGCGGGGCCGCGCGCAAGTGCCCGCAGCGCCTTGCAATTTGACGGTGCAACCGATATAATAAATGAATGCGAAACAGAATTGCACTTTTCCGCGCCGCGGACGACGCGCAATTTGATACGGTCATCCGCGCCAGTTCCGGCATTTTCGACATCAAATTCTCGGAGCTGTTCCGGTACTGGGATCTGATCGTCATGCTCTTTCGCCGCAACGTGATGCTGCAGTACAAGCAGACCGCGCTCGGCGTGATGTGGCTGTTCCTCTACCCGCTGATCACGAGCGTCGTGTTCACGTATGTGTTCGGTCAGTTCGCGGGGTTCTCGACGGACGGCATCCCGACGTTTCTGTTTTACCTGGCCAGCAACACGCTTTGGTGGGTGTTTGCCAACTGCCTCTCCAATACGTCGCGCACCTACCAGTCCGACGCGGAGATATTCAAAAAGGTTTATTTCCCGCGGCTCGCTGCGCCGCTCGCGCATCTGCTCACGGGTCTGTTCTCGTTCTGTATCCGCATGCTGATGATATTGGCCGCTTTCTTCGTCTACCTGTTCGCGACCGGCGGCATCCGCGTCACCTGGATGTGGCTGCTGCTGCCGATTCCGGTCCTGCAGGCGGGGCTTCTCGGGCTTGCGTGCGGAATCATCATTACGTCGATGACCACGAAATACCGCGACATGGCGCTGATTGCGGACTTCGGCGTGCAGCTTTGGATGTTCGCCACGCCCGTGCTCTACGCGTTCTCGTCGACCGGAGGCTTTATGAGCGCGGTGCTCTGGATCAACCCGATGACCGCCGTCATGGAGAACTTCCGGTATTTCCTGTTCGGCGCGGGCGAGTTTATGGGCGTGTCCTGGATCGTGTCCTGGGCAATCACGCTGCTTCTACTAACCTTCGGCGTCGTGCTGTACGGCAACGTGAGCCGAAGCTGCATCGACACGATTTAGCGGAGGCGCACGATGGAAGAACGCGATCTCGTCATACAGATCCGCAACCTCAAGAAAAAATACACGCTCGGACAGTACAACACAAGCCGCGTTACGAGCGGCATCAAGGCGCGCCTCGGCCGTTTGTTCGGCCGGCAGATCAGCCAAAAGCTTGCCGAGGAGCGTTCTCTCTGGCGCGACTTCTACGCGCTCAAGGGCGTCGACCTCGACGTCTACCGCGGCGACACGCTGGGCATCATCGGGCTCAACGGCTCCGGCAAGAGCACGCTTTTAAAGCTGATCTCGCGCATCACCGCGCCGACCGAGGGCGAGATCAAGATCCGCGGCAAGTCCGCCAGCATGCTCGAGATCGGCACGGGCTTCCACGGCGACATGACCGGCCGCGAGAACATCTATCTCAACGGCACGATCCTCGGCATGACGCGTGCGGAGATTTCCAAGAAGCTGGACCGCATCATCGAGTTCTCCGAGTGCGGCGAGTTCATCGACACGCCCGTCAAGCGCTATTCCAGCGGCATGTACGTGCGGCTGGCGTTTTCGGTGTCCGCGTTTTTGGACAGCGACGTGCTGATCATGGACGAGGTTCTCGCCGTCGGCGACTCACATTTTCAGAAGAAATGCATCGAGAAAATGTACAGCGTCGCGCACGACGAGAACCGGACCGTTCTGTTCGTGTCCCACAATATGAACTCGATTAGGCAGCTCTGCTCGCGCTGCATCGTATTAAACCACGGCGAGAAGGTGTTCGACGGTGACGTGGAGGGCGCGATACAGGTGTACGCGGGGATCAACCTCACTACCGTGGACACCGCGGGTTTGGCCGCATCCGGCGAAAATTCCGGCATAAAGCTCTTGAGCGCGACGCTCGTCAACCATATCGACAACGTTGTGATCGACGACAATTTGCGCATACGCCTGCTGTTTTCGGCCGAAACCCCGCAAAGCAACGTGCAGGTGCAGTTCATACTTAGGCATCCCGACAGCGCGCCGGTCGGCATGTGTTTAGCGCCGAACAAGTTCTTCATGCAGCCGGATCGGCCGTTGGATCAGGAGTTCGCCATTGATATTTCCCAACTCTCCGCCGGCGCGTATATCATCGACATCGTGTTCGTCTGCGAGTCGAACGGTTCGCTTTATCCGCTTGCCAAATATGCCGCCGTGCTGAGCGCCAGGCGCGATTTCGTCGACAGCGCCTACAGGCTCCATTGGGATCAGCAGAACTGGGGCAACATGCAGTTGCCTACGATTCAGGCGCTGAATGAATAGGGCGGCTCTTGCAAACAGCGGCGGCGTATCGGAACCGTACGGCGGCCCGCTCATCAGCGTTATCGTTCCCGTTTATAACCAGGAGGCGTTCCTGCCGACCTGCATTGAATCGTTAACCGGCCAGACGTACCGAAACCTGGAAATCCTTTTGATTAACGATTGCTCTGCGGATGGCTCGCTTACAGTAATGCAGCGGTATGCCGCGCTCGATGCCCGCGTCGTCGTAATTGATTCGGAGAAAAACTGCGGCACCTGCGCTTCGCGCAACAAAGGGCTCGCGCTGGCCAAGGGCGAGTTCATCGGCTTTATGGACCATGACGACCAGGCGGACGCGCGCATGTTCGAGCTGCTTCTGCGCTCGCTTATGGAAACGCAGTCGGACATCGCCGTATGCGGCTGCCAGGGGATATTGCCCGACGGCTCCGTCGAATCCGTCTGCGGCGGCGAGCCCGAGCGGGAGATTCTGGATCGTGAAACCGCCCTTGTCAAATACCTGGATGAACGGGCGCCCGGCCATTTGGGATTGACGCATTGGAACAAGCTGTACACAAAACGTACGATCGCGGGGCTTGCCTTCGACGAGACCTGCGCGGGCAGCGAAGACTATTGGTTTGTGTTTCAGGCGCTGCAGAAGGTCGCGCGCGTCGTCCGTATCCGCGACGTGCTGTACACCGCCAATCTTGGACCGTCCAGCATCGGGAGAAGTCCCGTTTCCCCCAAAAGCATACGTGCGTTGGAAGCCCATCGGCGTATACTGGAAGCGGCGCCATCCGTCTGCCCCGCTTGTTTGTTTCCCGTCGCAGAACGATATATCCTGGCGGTTTCCAGCATGTCCCTTCGCTCGCTCGGCTCAAAAAGTCTATCGTATAGCAAAGCGCGGCGCTACATTTGGCGCCATATCCGGGAGATTCGAAAAATGTTGCGCAGATTGGGCGACCGCCGACTAAACCGGGTGTATCACGATCATTTTTTCAACATCTGTTTTCCGTATTTGCACCGCCCAATCGATCGAATCTACCGGGGATTGCGGAACATATTCTAATACGCCGGTTCTTATGCGCGGGAGCCGTCGCCGGCAAGCGCTTTTTGTACGGTTTGTTCAATTTTCTGCGCGACTGCGGCGGGCGTATACGCCCGATAGAGCTGCTCGATCGCGGAGAACGGCACGCGGCCGACCCTCGGCCGCTCGCAAAACTCCCGCGCGGCCTCGACCGTTTGCGAAGTGATCGGCATGGTTTCGTCAATCGTCAAAGCGTCGGGATAAGCCGACAGGCAGTCGCGTGTTGGGCACGAGGCATACTTGATTAGGTTCAAAATCGGTTTTCCGGTCCCGATATAGTCGAACAGCTTGCTCGGAAACTGGTTTTTCACCGTGTTTCCGATGTTGACCAGTATCGTCGCATCCAGCATCGCGTTGATTGCCGCCTGCTCGGGCACCCTGCCGCGAAGCACGATCCGGCGCTCTAACGAAGCCGGTATCTGCTTGCGCACCTCCGGGGGCGTTTCTCCGATGAGGTACAGGCGGATATTCTCCGGAAGCCGCTCCAAAAGCGCAAACATGTATCCCGGATTGCGGATGTCGGCATAGAGGGAGCCGCAAAAACAGAGGTTCACCGTGCCCGAAAACGGGATGTCGAAGGCCGTCTTCCGGCGGATGCGCTCGACAACGCAGGGGAATTCGATGCGATGCAGGATGCCGCGCGCATGCGGAAACGGCCCGGACAAAATATCGTTATAGATCGCCTCCAGCGCAAATATGGCCGACACCTTCCCGTATGCCGCGTCCTCCGCCTGCTGCATCGCCCGCACATCCGCGGCCGCGACGCTTTCGTCCATGCTGAACGGGTCGAATTCATAGATAACGCGAACGTCGACGGAGGTCTCGGCCAGCGCCTGCGCCGTATGGAACGGCATCGTCACGGCAATGGCCGCGTCATAGGTGTTGCGGGACAGATGCTCCGCCAACGCCTCCCGGTAACGGCCCTCCGCGTTCCCGCCGACGTCTCTGCCAAGAAGATGCCTCAGCATCGGCCCCCAACCGCGCGGGTTCCCGAGTATGCGCGCCAATTTGACCGCCCTGCTCTCCGGCCCCCACGTTACGCGCTTCATCCATGCGATGTCGGTATCGAACCCGGCCGTCTCGAGATTGGCATACAATTCGGAATCCAGCGGGATATCGGCCGCGCGTTCACCAAAAACACACACTTCATGGCCGCTCTTGGCCAGTTCCCGGGCGACGCGCAGCGCCAGATTGCGGCTCGTCTCCATAATATTGGACAGGCTTTCAACCAAAAACAGAATTCTCATGTTTCACCCTCCACACGCGTCGATTGGGGGGATACACACGCCCTTTTTCCCCCGCGCGCCAGCGCCGCATCGATAAGCCCGACGAACAGCGGGTGCGGGCGGTTCGGGCGGCTGAGAAACTCCGGATGGAACTGCACGCCGATGAAGAAATCGTTCTCCGGCAGCTCGACGACCTCGACGATGCGCCCGTCCGGCGACGTGCCGGACAGACATAGGCCCGCTTGTTCCATCGCGTCGCGATAGCGGTTGTTGAACTCGTAGCGGTGGCGGTGGCGCTCGCGGATCAGCTCCTTTTGGTAGCAGCGCGCCAAGAGCGTGCCCTCGCGCACCACGCAAGGGTAGCTGCCGAGCCGCATCGTGCCACCCTTGTCGATCGCAACGGACTGGTCGGGCAGAAAGTCGATCACCTTGTTCGGGCTGGTCTCGTCGAACTCGCCGGAGTTGGCGCGGGCAAGATTCAGCACGTGCCGCGCAAACTCGATGCAGGCCACCTGCATGCCGAGGCAGATGCCAAGGTACGGCACGTTTCGCTCGCGCGCGTACCTGGTTGCGGCGATCTTGCCCTCGATGCCGCGCACGCCGAAGCCGCCCGGTATCAGGATGCCGTCCGCGCCGCCGAGCAAGTCCCCTGCCGTCGCGTCGGTGACGGTCTCGGAGTCGACCCAGTCGATGTCGACGACCGCGCTCTTTGCATAGCCCGCGTGCCGCAGCGCCTCGGCCACGGACAGGTACGCGTCGTGCAATTTGACATACTTGCCCACGAGCGCGATGGTAACGCGCTTATTTCGCACGTGCACGCGGCCGATCATCTCCGTCCACTCGCGCATGTCGGGCTCCGGCGCGGTGATCAACAGCTCGCGGCACACGACCGCGGAGAAATTGCCGCGCTCGAGCATCAGCGGCGCCTCATAGAGCGTCTCAAGCGTCAGGTTTTCGATCACGCAGTCCTTCTTGACGTTGCAAAACAGCGCGATCTTCTCGCGGATGCTCTCCCCGGCGGGCTTGTCCACGCGCATCACGATGATGTTCGGCGCAATGCCCATGGACTGCAGCTCCTTGACCGAGTGCTGCGTCGGCTTGGACTTGTGCTCCTCGGAGCCGGACAGGTACGGCACGAGCGTGACATGGATGTACAGCGCGTTCCCGCGCCCGACCTCGATGCCCACCTGCCGGATCGCCTCGAGGAACGGCTGGCTCTCGATGTCGCCGATCGTGCCGCCGATCTCCGTGATCACGACGTCCGCGTTCGTCTTCTCGCCCACGCGGTAGATGAAGCGCTTGATCTCGTTCGTCACATGCGGGATGATCTGCACGGTCTCGCCGAGGTACTCGCCGCGGCGCTCCTTGTTCAGCACGTTCCAAAACACCTTGCCGGTGGTCAGGTTCGAGTACTTGTTCAGGTTCTCGTCGATGAACCGCTCGTAATGGCCCAGGTCAAGGTCGGTCTCGGCGCCGTCGTCAGTCACGAACACCTCGCCGTGCTGATACGGGCTCATCGTGCCGGGATCGACGTTGATATACGGATCCAGCTTCTGCGCGGCGACCTTTAAGCCGCGCGCCTTGAGCAGCCGTCCCAGCGACGCCGCCGTGATGCCCTTGCCGAGGCCGGACACGACGCCGCCCGTCACAAAGATGTACTTGGCCATACGAACGCTCCCTCCCGTCAAAAAAGCGGCGCGGGCGCCCGGTCTTCCGGATGCCCGCCGCTTAGGGTTCCTTATTCGACCGTGACGCTCTTGGCGAGGTTTCTGGGCTTGTCGACCGCGCAGCCCTTCTGCACCGCCAGGTAGTAGGCCAGAAGCTGCATCGGCACGATCGCCACCAGCGGCGAAAGCGTCGGGTCCACGCGCTCGATTTCCCACTGCTCGTGCGAATGCGCCGCAGCTCCGTCCCAGATTCCGTTCGTGACGGCGAGCACGTGCGCGCCGCGCACCTTGACCTCCTCCATGTTGCTCGCCATCTTGGGCAAAAGCGCGTCCTGCGTCGCGAGCGCGACGACGAGCGAGCCGTCCTCGATGAGCGCGATCGTGCCGTGCTTGAGTTCGCCCGCAGCGTACGCCTCGGAGTGGATGTACGAAATCTCCTTGAGCTTGAGCGCCGCCTCCAGCGCGAGCGCGTAGTCCATGCCGCGGCCGATGAAGAACACGTGCTTGACCGCAAACTCGCGCGAAGCAAAGTACTGGATCAGCGATCGGTTGTCGAGCACCTTCTGGATCTTCGCCGGAATGCTCATAAGCTCGCGGATACGCCCCTTGAGCGTCTCCGCCGTGATCTCACCGCGCTTATATGCAAGGTCGAGCGCGGTCAAATACAGCACGAGCACCTGCATGAGGTACGACTTCGTCGCCGCGACCGCGATCTCCGGTCCGCAGTACGTGTAGAGCACGCGGTCGACCTCGCGCGCAACGGTGCTGCCGATCACGTTGCAGATCGCGGCCGTTTTGCAGCCCGCGTTCTTGCCCATGCGCATGGCCGCGATCGTATCGGCCGTCTCGCCGGACTGCGAGATGACGAGCAGCGACTCGCCTTTCTTCAGCACCACGTCGCCGTAGCGAAACTCGCTCGCGATCTCCGCCTCGACGGGCACGCGCGCGATCCCCTCGATGAACTTCTTGCCGAGCATCGCGGCGTGGAAGGCCGTGCCGCAGCTTGAGATGCGCAGCTTGTCGAGCGCGCGCGCCTCCTCGGCCGTCCAAGGGAACAGCTCGCCCTTGAGCGCGCCCGCGGACAGGTCCGCGTACTGCTCGAGCGTCTTGCGGAACGCCTCGGGCTGCTCGCAGATCTCCTTCATCATGAAGTGCTCGTAGTTGCCCTTTTTGGCGGCCTCGATGTCCCAGTCGACGTGCGTGACGGCCTTTGTTATCTCGGAGCCGAACTCGTTGTAGAAGCGGATGCCGGACGGGCGCAGTACCGCGATCTGCCGCTCCTCGAGAAAGCTGACGTCGCGCGTGTGCGGCAAAAGCGCGGGAATGTCGCTGGCTACGAACGCACCCTCCGCGCCCTTGCCTACGACCATGGGGCTGTCCTTGCACGCGCAGTAGATCGTGCCCGGCTCCTCAAAGAACAGGATGGCCAGCGCGAACGAACCGGTCAGAAGGCGCATCGCCTGCGACAGCGTCTCGATGTGGTTGCCCTTGTCGAAGTACCCGAGCAGCTGCGCGATTACCTCCGTGTCCGTCTCCGAAACGAACGCGCAGCCCTTCTCGATCAGCATGGTTTTCAGCTTGGCGTAGTTTTCGATGATGCCGTTGTGCACGAGCGCGATGCGGTTTTTGCCGTCGGTCTGCGGGTGCGAGTTGACGTACGACGGCTCGCCGTGCGTCGCCCAGCGCGTGTGGCCGATGCCGCAGCAGCCCGCGACCGGCTCCTTACTAAGCAGCTTCTCGAGCTCCGAAATCATGCCCTTGGCCTTGCGCAGCGCGATCTTCCCGCCGTCCCAGACGGCCAGCCCCGCGCTGTCATACCCGCGATAGGCCAGCGCGTTGAGCCCGTCCATCAGAATGGGGACGGAGTCCTCGCCGCCCGTATAACCCACGATTCCGCACATGCCGCTGTCCTCCAACCGCAATTTGCTATAAAGAAAGAGTCCGATAATAAGCCGCCGCCGCGCCACCCACTATCGGACCGTTTCTGCAAAAATCACTTTGCTATTATACCGATATTACCGGTATGCGTCAAGGATGAATGTTATTCCACATTCCCCTTCCTTTTGAGAAACTCGTCGCCGCAGCCGTATTTTTCGAACACGTAGTCAATGTCCTTGTCGCCGCGGCCCGAGAGGTTGACGAGGATCGAGCCCGTCTCGTGTGTGCGCGCGTAGCGAATTGCGTAGGCCAGCGCGTGCGCGCTCTCGATGGCGGGGATGATGCCCTCGTTGCGGCAGAGCAGGAAGAACGCCTCCATCGCCTCGTCGTCCGTCGCGGTCGTGTAGTTGACGCGGCCCGCCGAGTGCAAAAACGCGTGCTCCGGCCCCACGGACGGGTAGTCCAGCCCGCTTGCGATTGAGTACACCGGCAGCGGCGCGCCCGCCTCATCCTGCAGCAGCAGGCTCTCAAAGCCGTGCAGCACGCCCTTTTTGCCGTAGGTGATCGACGCGGCGTGGTCGCCGATCGCCGGCCCGCGGCCGAGCGGCTCCACGCCGACAATCTCGACCGGATCGGCGAGGAACGGGATGAACATGCCCGCGGCGTTGCTGCCGCCGCCGACCGACGCGGTCACAACGTCCGGCAAAAGCCC
>CAZIRB010000024.1:3057-25177 GCA_964541695.1 uncultured Oscillospiraceae bacterium | reverse complement strand
TGGCCCTTTGGCGGGTGTTTGAGAGGGTCGAAGCTGAGCGCCGCCTGTGGCGGATCAAGCGAAGCGCAGGCCCGGTGAGCAAGGAAGCGGAAGGCAGCGGCTTCAGCCGCAACGCTCCGCGACCTTTGCAAACTGTGGGGAGCCCTCAACGTACCCTATGGGGTGCAGGGGCAAAGCCCCTGCGTCCAAAAGCTCCGTCCTTACGCCTTTCCGCTCTCTTTCACGGTCTTCTCCAGCTCGGCGATGCGCTTCTCCTGGATGGCGAGCAGCTGCGTGAGCTTATAGATGCGCGATTTATGGTTCGATATCACGATCGTGATGCCGATTAAAATGCTCATCAAAAACAGGATCGCGAGGAACAGCGCGGCGTTGATCGGTATGGTCACGCCCATGAGCCGCGCGATGAAGCTGAGCAGGTTTGGAAATATCGAGAACAACAGCAGCGACAGGCCGACGAACAGCCACGCGAGCGCGTAGCGCATCTCGACGCGGCCGATGCGCACCATATTCAGCACCAGCGCGTTGAAGAGCAGGCTGGTAACGATCAGGATGATCCGCAGTACGACGCTCACAGATTCCCCTCCCCGCCCCGGCGGGACGGCTTCTCCAGGCTCGCCAATATGATGGCGAGCGTGACTTTAATCATATAATAGACGGACGCGAGCAGGCGGATCGAGCTTTCGCCGGTCTGCCGCGCGGCCATGCGCACCGGCACCTCGCGCACGGCTAGGCCGTTTTTGACGGCCTGGACGATGCTCTCCGGCTCCGGATAGTCCTTGGCGTAGCGGTCCGCGAACAGCCGGATGCCCCTGCGGCCGACGGCGCGGAAGCCCGACGTGGCGTCCGTCACGCGCGTTCCCGTGCACAGCAGGATGCAGAGGCTGAGCCAGCGGATGCCGAAGCGCCTTAAGCGCGACGAGCGGAAGCCGGACCCGCCGTTTTCCAAGAAGCGCGAGCCGATCACAAAGTCCGCCTCGCCCGACGCGATGGGCTCAAGCAGCGCGGGAATGTACTCCGGCGGGTGCTGGCCGTCGCCGTCCATCTGTACGGCCACGTCGTAGTCGTTCATCAGCGCGTACATATACCCGGTCTGCACGGCGGCGCCGATGCCGAGGTTGACGGGCAGGTTCACGTGCCGGATCGCGCGCGACTCGAGCACGTCGCCCGTGCAGTCGTCCGAGCCGTCGTTGATCACGATATAATCGCAGTCGACGCCGCGCTCGCGCGCGCTTTGCGCGAGCTCGGACACGACGCGCGCGATGGCTTCGCACTCGTTGTAGGCGGGGATGATGACGAGAACGCGCATGTCCCGCTCCTTTGCATAAATACCGGTTGTCCGAGATTCATTGTACCGAAATCGGTCGAACTTTGCAAGCGGCGCCGTTTATTGACGCGGCGGCGCGAATGGGCTACAATGACGGCAGGGCGCGGCGCCGGACCGCCGGTTTCTGATTGCGCCCCTGCTTTTTCGGATTCATCTAAGAGATCGGGGACAGATCGCATGCAGTTGATTCCCATGCCGCTCGACGGCGTTTTTCTGGTCGAGCCCAACGTGTTCGGCGACGCGCGCGGCTATTTTCTCGAGGTTTGGGCAAAGGAGAAGTTTTCGGCCGCGGGGGCGGAGTACGCGTTCGTGCAGGACAACGAGAGCCTGACCAGACGCAAGGGCACGCTGCGCGGGCTTCACTGCCAGCTCGACCCGATGTCCCAAGCCAAGCTCGTGCGCGTCATATCCGGCGCGGTGCTCGACGTGGCCGTCGACCTGCGCGAGGGTTCGCCGACGTATCTAAACTGGGTGAGCACGGAGCTCTCGGGCGAGAATAAGCGGCAGCTTTTGATCCCGCGCGGCTTTGCGCACGGCTTTCTGACGCTGACGGACGACGTGGTGTTTGCCTACAAGGTCGATAACCCCTATACGGCGGCGCTCGACCGCACGATCCGCTACGACGACCCGGCCATCGGCGTCGACTGGGGCGTCGGCGAGCCGTTTTTGTCCGACAAGGACCGGTCCGCGCCGCTGCTGTCGGCGTCCGACGTCCACTTTCAGTTCCGGGGGTAAAAAACATGCGCGTACTTGTCACCGGCGTCGCCGGCCAGCTCGGGCACGACGTGGTCGCCCGCCTGACGCAGCTTTCCATCGAGAACCGCGGCGTCGACGCCGCCGACTTCGACCTGACCGATGCGTCCGCCGTGTCCGACGCGATCCTTTCCTACGCGCCGGACTGCGTCGTGCACTGCGCGGCGTTTACGAACGTCGACCGGGCCGAGACGGAGCGCGAGCTCTGCTACGCCGTCAACGTGACCGGCACGGAAAGCGTCGCGCGCGCGTGCAAAGCGCTTCATGCAAAGATGATCTACATCAGCACGGACTTCGTGTTCGACGGCGGCGGCGAGGAGCCGTTTGCCGTCGACAGCCCGCGCGCGCCCGTCAACCACTACGGCGAGACGAAGTCGCTCGGCGAGGACCGGGTCCGCGCGCTCATAGACGAGCACTTCATCGTGCGCACCGCCTGGGTGTTCGGCAAGAACGGCGGAAACTTCGTCAGGACCATGCTGCGGCTCGGCGCGGAGCGCGAGGAACTCAGGGTCGTCCGCGACCAGGTCGGCTCGCCGACGTATACGCCCGACCTTGCCCGCCTGCTCTGCGACATGCTGCAAACCGAGCGATACGGCACCTACCACGCCACGAACGAGGGCTACTGCTCGAAGTTTGCGTTCGCGCGCGAGATATTTGCCCAAAGCGGCCTTGCCTGCCGCGCGCTGCCCGTTTTGACGGAGGAGTTTCCGTCGCCGGCGGCCAGGCCGGGAAACTCCAGACTTGACAAGTCATCGCTGGACCGGGCGGGTTTTTCGCGCCTGCCCGACTGGCGCGACGCGCTGCGGCGATACCTTCTCGAGCTCCAGGACCAGCAATAAATCGCGCCTGGCCGCGCACGGCGCGGATTTTTTGACGCCATAGGCCCCGGCACGTTTGCGGACACCGCCCGGACGCGTTCCGGGCGCGCCGCTTTTGCTGCTATGCGGCGCTTTGCGGGACGCGGAATCCATCCCGTATACACGGAACCGATGAAAACGCTCTTTACATATATCAGACCGTATCTGCTGCGCATGTCGGCGGGGCTTGCCATCAAGCTGGTCGGCACGCTGATGGACCTCGTGCTGCCGTACCTGCTCGCGTACACGATCGACACGGTCGTGCCTAGACGGGACATAGGCGCCGTCTACGCCTACGGCCTGGCCATGGCCGTGTGCGCGGTCGTGGCGCTGCTGTTCAACGTCGTGGCCAACCGCATGGCCTCGCGCGTGTCGAGCCGCGTCATCGAGCGATTGCGGCACGACCTGTTCGGCCGCGTCATGCGGCTGCCGCTCGCCTGCGCGGACCGCTTCGGCGCGCCGTCGTTGATCTCGCGGCTCTCGAACGACACCTACAACGTCCACGAGCTGATCGACCGCACGCAGCGCCTCGGCGTGCGCGCGCCGATGCTCGTGCTCGGCGGCATGGTCATGACGTTCCTGCTCGAGCCCACGCTCGCGCTCGTGCTGCTCGTGCTCGCGCCGCTTCTGCTGCTGCTTGTCACGTTCGTATCCAAAAAAGGCATCCCGCTCTACACCAGGGCCCAGAAAAGCGTCGAGGGGCTCGTGCGCACCGTGCGCGAGAACGCCGCGGGCGTGCGCGTGATCAAGGCGCTCTCCAAGGGCCATTACGAGCGCGAGCGCTTCCGCCGCGCCAACGACGAGGTGTCCGCGTCCGAAAAGCGCGCGGGCGCGATCATGGCCGCGACGAACCCCGGCATGAGCTTTCTGCTCAACGCCGGGCTGATGCTCGTGATATTGATCGGCGCGCGCCGCGTCGACGCGGGCCTCATGCAGACGGGCAAGATCATCGCGTTCCTGTCCTACTTTACGATTATCCTCAACGCGATGCTGTCGGTCACGAAGATATTCGTGCTCTGGTCGCGCGGGATCGCCTCGGCGGGCCGCATCGAGGAGGTATTTCTGTCCGGCGATTCGCTGACAATCGCCGCGCCCGACCACGTCGACACGGACGCGTATCTCTCGTTTGAGCGCGTGACGTTCTCGTACAACGGCCGGCGCAACAACCTCGAAGACATCGGCTTCACACTTGATAAGGGCCAGACGCTCGGTATCCTCGGCCCCACGGGCGCGGGCAAGACGACGCTCGTGGCGCTGCTCATGCGCCTCTACGACGCGACAAGCGGCAAAATCCGCATCGCGGGCGACGCGGTCGGCTCGATTCCGGAGGAGCGGCTGCGCGGCCTGTTCGGGGCGGTGTTTCAAAACGACGTGCTGCTCGGCGACACGGTGTACGAGAACATCTCGTTTTTGCGCGACCTGCCGAGGGAACGCGTCGAGGCCGCGGCGGAGTGCGCGCAGGCGGCGGCGTTCATCGCGGAGCTTCCCGACGGGTACGATACGCATCTCGGCATCCGAGGCCAGACGCTGTCCGGCGGCCAGCGGCAGCGCCTCCTGATTGCGCGCGCGCTCGCCGCCGCGCCCGAGATTTTGATACTCGACGACGCGCAGAGCGCGCTCGACTACCGCACGGACGCGCTGCTGCGCGGCGCTTTGGGGCGCATGTACGCCGGCACGACGACGATCGTGATCTCCGAGCGCATCAGCGCGATCAAGGGCGCGGACCGCATACTCGTGCTCGACGACGGGAGGCAGATCGGCCTCGGCACGCACGAGGAGCTCATGGCAAGCTGCCCCGCCTACCGGCGCATCGCCGACGTGCAGATGGGGGGTGCGGAGGAATGAGCAGGCAGAAGTTCGACAAAAGGACGCTGCGCGCCGTGCTGCGGCTTAAGCCCTACTTCGCGCATCACAAAGCGCGCGTGGCGCTGCTGCTTTTTGCGATGGTGGCGAGCAACCTGCTTTCCTTGGCCATCCCGCTGCTCTCGGGCAGGGCCATCGACGGCATCGGCACGCGCGCGGGCGCGGTCGATTACCGGACCGTGCTGGTTAACTGCGCGCTAATGCTGCTTTGCTACACCGTCTCGTCGCTTTTGACCTACTTTCTCTCCCGGGGGCTGATCCGCTTAAGCCAGGACGTGTCGAACGCGCTAAGGCGCGACATGTTCGACAGGCTCCTGTCGCTGCCCGTGTCGTATTTCGACACGCATCCGGCGGGCGACCTCATCAGCCGCGTCGGCTACGACGTGGACACGATCAACGCGTCGCTCTCGACGGACCTGCTGCAGGTCGCAACGAGCGTGATCACCGTGGCGGGCTCGCTTTCTATGCTGCTGTTTCTTTCGCCCAAGCTGTCGCTCGTGTTCGCCGTCGCCGTTCCTTTATCGATCGTGTTCTCGGACCGCCGCATGAAGAAGCTCCAGTCGCTCTACCGCGCGCGCAGCGAGCGCCTGGGCCTTCTCAACGGCTTCGTCGAGGAGACCGTGTCCGGCGCGCGCACCGTGCGCGCCTACGGGCGCGAGGATGCCGCCCTTGCCCGCTACGACCGGGTCAACCGCGCGGCGATCGACGCGTACTTTAACGCGGACTACGCGTCCTGCATCATGGGCCCGGCGGTCAACTCCATCAACAACGTGTCGCTCTCCGCCATCAGCGTGTTCGGCGCGCTGCTCTACCTCGCCGGCAGTATGACGCTCGGCAACGTGTCGTCGTTCGTGCTCTACTCGCGCAAGTTCTCCGGTCCCATCCGCGAGGCCGCGGACATCCTCTCCGAGCTGCAGGCCGCGGGTGCCGCCGCGGAGCGCGTGTTCGCGCTGATGGACGAGGCCCCGGAGCAAGCGGATTCGCCCGCCGCGCTGCCGCTTCCCCGCGTCGACGGGCATGTCGAGCTCGACAACGTGTCGTTTGCATACGTGCCGGAGCGGCCCGTGCTCTCGGGCCTCTCGGTCGATGTACAGCCCGGCTCCGTGACCGCCATCGTCGGCCCGACGGGCGCGGGCAAGACGACGCTGGTCAACCTTTTGATGCGCTTCTACGACACGACCGGCGGCGCCGTGCGCGTCGACGGCCGCGACGTGCGCGACCTCGTCCGCCGCGATCTGCGCCTGGCCTACGCAATGGTTTTGCAGGACACCTGGCTCTTTTCCGGCACGATCTACGAGAACGTCGCCTACGGCAGCCGCAGCGCCACGTTCGAGCGCGTCGCCGAGGCCTGCAAGGCCGCCCGGATTCACAGCTTCATCGAGTCGCTGCCGGACGGCTACGACACCGTGCTCTCCGACGACGGCGCGGGCATCAGCAAGGGTCAGAAGCAACTGCTCACGATCGCGCGCGCGATGCTGCTCGACGCGGGCATGCTGATCCTCGACGAGGCCACGAGCAATGTCGACACGAGCACCGAGATCGAGATCAACGAGGCCATGCGGCGGCTCATGCGCGGCAAGACCTGCTTTGTCATCGCGCACCGGCTCAGCACGATCGAGCACGCCGACCGCATCCTCGTGCTCGACCGCGGGCAAATCGTCGAGCAGGGCACGCACGCGGAGCTGCTTTCGGCCGGCGGCATGTACGCGGAGCTGTACCGCTCGCAGTTTGTGATCGGCTGAGCCGGCAAAAGCGCTTCCATTTGCCCGAAATATCTGATATAATATTAAGATACACGGGACCGCCCGGCAGAACGCGTTTTTGCCGGCGGCCCCCGCGCTTTTTTCTTTTTATGGAGGGGACAGATGGAGCGTCCGGCCCTCGGCGTGATCATACCCGGCACCGAAAACCCGGTTTACGGCGAGCGGGCGCTGCGCGTCCGGCGACTTGCCGAGGCGCGGGGCTACGGCGTCCATATCGAAAACGCCGCGGACCGCGCGGGCGGCGAAGCGGGCTGCGTCGAAAGCCTGCTTGCGCGCGGCATGAAGGGCCTTATCGCGATGCCCGCGTCCGCCGCCGCGCATGCGCTGTACGAAACGCTTTCCGTGCCCGCCGTGCTGCTCGGCAGCCGCACGGAGTCGGCCGATCTCGACTACGTCGTGCTCGACGATTATCACGCGGCCTTCCTCGCCGTGTCTCGGCTCGTCGACTGCGGCCGCCGCCGCATCGCGTTCCTCGCCTGCCCACAGGCGCAGGGCTACGCCGCGATCGACCGGCTCAACGGCTGTCAGAAGGCCGTCAGGCGGCAGCCCGACGGCGAGCGCTCGCAGTTTATGCTGCGGCCGCTGTCCTCCGAGCGCCTCGACGAAAGCTGTGCGGCCGCGCGCGCGCTGCTCGCGCTTCCCGAGCCGCCGACGGCCATCGTCGCGCAGAACGACTACATCGCCTACGGCGCGATGCAGGCCGTTGCGGAGGCGGGGCTTACCGCGGGGAAGGACGTGGCCGTGATCGGCTTTGACGATCTGCTGTTTTCGCGGCTGCCCAAGCTGCGGCTTACAAGCGTCGCGGAATCAGGCTGCCCGCTGCCGGACCGCGCGTTCTCGCTGCTGCTGCGCCGCCTGACGGAGCCGGTTCGCGCGGGGCGCTGCGGCGTCGTGCTCGCGCCGCGGCTCGTATTCCGCGCGACGTTCCGGGAGGAGCCGCCATGCTGACGATCGACTGCATCAATGTAGGCTACGGCGACGCCGTGCTGATCCGCGAGACGGGCGGCGTGCGCGCGTTTACGATGCTCGTCGACGCGGGCGACGCTTCGGCCGGCAGGCACGCCGCTTCAGACGGCCGCGTGACGGCGGCGAAATTTCTGCGGGACGAGGGCGTAAACGGGATCGACCTGCTCGTACTGACGCACCTGCACCGCGACCATGTCGGTGGCCTCGGCGCGCTGCTGAAAAGCGTGCGCGTGCAGAAACTCTGGACAAACTACCTGCCCGCACGGCGCTTCTTCGGCGTCTCGATATTGCCGTGCGCGGCCGCGTGCGCCGTTCCGTCCGGCATCGCAGCGGGCGTGGACCAGTACCTTGCCGCGCTCGCGCCGCTTGCCCGGATGGGCTGCGCGATGGAGGAATGCGCCAAACCGGAGAGCGATATTTCTCTGACGCCGGAGCTTAACTGCGACCTCGACTGCTGCGACCCCTACCTAAACCTGCGTTACCGCGCCGCTATCGAGGGGTTGATATCCGGCGCGCCGGACTGCTGCGAGCTGACGCTCCTGCGCGCGTACATGAACCTCACGAGCCTGCGGCTCGTGCTCACCTACCGCGGCCGGCGCATATTTTTGCCCGCCGACGCGTACGCCGACTATTGGGAGGACGACGCGGCCGGCCCCTGCCACCTTTTGAAGGTGCCGCACCACGGCTGCGCGGGCGCCGTGACGGAGCGGCTGCTGCGCGCGCTGCGCCCCGAGCTCGCCGTCGTGTCCGCGCCGGGCTGCCGCACGGTCGAAAACTGCCCGGACCCGGATATGGTAAAGCTACTGCGCGCATACTGCGGCGACCTGCGCTTCACCGGCGCGACGGCCGACGAGACGGGCAAATCCGCAGCCGCGCCGTCCGTGCGCGTCGTGATCGAGTAGGGGCGGGGCGGGAAAAGCGGAGCGGAACATATGGGCCGCGGCTTTGCGGCGGCCCTGTGTGTATGCGCGCTTCCGACGCTTGCGGCATCGCGCCCGCGCAATGGATTTTCCGTCGCTTAGCCTGCGGGCGACTTCGCCGCCGCCGCCGCGGTGTTTCCGCTGCAAATTTTATCCGCCGCCGCGCCACGAAAAAACCGCCCCGTTTCGTCAGGGCGGTTACTTTTTAAAAGCGCCGCCGGCTTACGCCCGGTTTTCGGCCCGGACCTCGCGCAGCGCGTTTTCAAGCGAACCGATGGCCTTCTCGTTTTCCTCCGGCAGGCCGATCGTGATGCGCACGGCGTACGGCCGGCCCATCGACGTCAGCGGGCGGATGATCACGCCGTCGAGCAGCATCCTGTGAAATACCGCGTCGGCCGGCACGTCCAGCGTGGCGTAAACGAAGTTCGTCTGCGTCTTGTAATAATCAAGGCCCATGCGCGCAAACGCCGCGTAATATTGTGCCCGGCCCGCGCGGTTGACCGCAAGCGTTCTTTGCAAAAATTCCTCGTCGTCCAGCGCGGCCAGCGCGCCCGCCTGCGCAATCCGGTTCACCGGAAACGGCTCGCGCGATTTAAGCAGCACGGCGACGACGTCGCGCGAAGCTACCGCATACCCGCAGCGCAGCCCGGCAAGGCCCGCCGCCTTGGAAAACGTCCGCAGCAGAATCAGATTGTCGTGCCGCGGCAGCAGCCGCAGGCTGTCCGGATAGTCCGGCTCGTCCGCATAGTCGCAGTACGCCTCGTCGAACACCACGCCGGCGCTCTTGGGCACGGCATCCAAAAACGCGGCCAGCTCCCGCCCCGGCAGATACTTGCCCGTGGGGTTATTGGGATTGCAGATGAACACCAGCTTTGTCTTGGGCGTGACCGCCCTGCGCATGCCGTAAAGATCGATGCCGCCGTCGGCAAGCTGCGGGACCCGCACGAGCGTACCGCCCATCTTGGCCGTGATATTCTCATACGCGGGGAACGTCAGCTCGCTCGCGACGACCTCGTCGCCCGGGTCGATGAACGTCATGCCCAGCATCGTGATAACGCCGTCCGCGCCGTTGTCGAAGTACAGCTCCTCCGGCGCGACGCGAAGCTTCCGCGCCATTTTCTCCGCGAGCTCCGTGCAGAGGCTCTCGGGATAGCGGTAGCCGTTCTCGGAAAGCTCGCGCAGCATAGCCTCCATAGCCTTGGGCGACACGCCCAGCGGATTTTCGTTGGACGCCATCTTGATGATCTCGGTCAGGCCGTATTCCCGGCGGACCTCCTCGACCGGCTTGCCGGGAACGTAATCCTTGCGCGTAAACACACAGGGCCTCGCCCTCGTACTCAGCATACAATCCCCTATTCTTCGGCCGCGCCCGTCACATGATGGCAGGCGACCAGATGTTCCCCGCAGATCGGGACAAGCTGCGGGACCGATTCGCGGCACTTTTCGGTGGCCCGGCCGCAGCGCGGATGGAACGGACAGCCCGGCGGCACCTGCATGGGACTCGGAACCTCGCCCCTGAGCACGATGCGGCTGCGCTTTTTCTCCTCGTAGTAGTCCGTAATCGGAATCGCGGACAGCAGCGCCTGCGTGTACGGATGCAGCGGATGCGCGTATAAATCCTTGGAGTTGGTCACTTCGATCAGGCGCCCCAGGTACATGACCCCGATGTTGTCGCTGATGTGCCGCACGACCGCAAGATCGTGCGCGACAAACAGGTACGTGATGCCCAGGTTTCTCTGAATCGCGCGGAACAGGTTGATAATCTGCGCCTGTATGGACACGTCGAGCGCGGAGACCGGCTCGTCGCAGACGATCAGCTCCGGATTGCAGGCCAGCGCGCGCGCAATGCCGAGGCGCTGCCGCTGGCCCCCGCTCATCTCATGCGGGTACCGGAAATCCATCAAAGGGTCCAGCTCGACGGTGTTGAGCAGCTCGTCCACGCGCCGCTGGATCTCCTCCTCACCGCGCCGCACCCCGTCCGCCATGATCGCCTCCTCCAGTATGGAATGGACGGATTTGCGCGGGTCGAGCGAGCTGTACGGGTCCTGGAAGATCAGCTGCAGCTCACGGCGGATAGGCCGCAGCTCGCGCGGGCCAAGGTGCGTAATATCCTGTCCCTTGTACAGAATCTGTCCGCCCGTCGGCGTGCAGATGCGCAGGATACACTTGCCGGTCGTGGTCTTGCCGCAGCCGCTTTCGCCGACGAGGCCGAACGTCTCGCCGCGGTTGATTGTAAACGTCACGTCGTCGACCGCCTTAATCTGCCCGACCTCCCGGCCCAAGAAGCCCCTGGTGACCGGAAAGTGCATCTTCAGGTTTTTCACCGCAAGCAGCGGTTCCCGTTTGTTCAGGTCTTTAATCATGCTCTCACCTCGCCAACATCAAAGTGGCACGCGGCAAAGTGGTTCGGCTCCCCCACGCGCCGCAGCTCCGGAATGCTGCGGACGCGGCATTCCCCGGACGCGAACGCGCACCGCGGATAGAACGCGCAGTATGCCGGCAGGTCGTTCAGGCTCGGCGGCGCGCCCTCGATCGGCGCAAGCTCGCCCCGCTCGTCGTCCTCGAGCCGGGGGATCGAGCGCAGCAGGCCGATCGTGTACGGATGCTTCGGCGCGGTCAGAATCTGTTCCGTCGTGCCCGATTCCACGATCTTGCCCGCATACATCACGTAGACGCGCTCGGCGTACCGCGTGACGAGGCCAAGATTGTGCGTGATGATGATGAGCGATTTTTTCCGCTCGCGCACAAGCCCGATCAAAAGCTCCATCACCTGCGCCTGCGTGGTCACGTCGAGCGCCGTCGTCGGCTCGTCGGCGATGATCAGCTTCGAGTCGCACGCCACGGCCGTCGCGATCATGACCCGTTGGCGCATGCCGCCGCTCATCTCGAACGGATAGCTCAGCATGCGCGTCGCGGGCTCCGGGATGCCCACCGCCTCGAGCGCGGAAACGCCGCGCTTCCGTGCCTCCGCCCGGTTTACGCCGGCGTGCACGCGGATCACCTCGGAGAGCTGATCGCCGATCGTCAGCACGGGGTTGAGGGAGGTCATGGGCTCCTGGAATATCATCGAGATCCCTTCGCCGCGCATGCGGCGCAGCTCCTTTGATTTCGGCTTGTATTGCATCAGGTCCCGGCCTTCCAGCAGCACCTGTCCGCCGAGTATCCTGCCCGGCGGCGTCTGGATCAGCCGGACGAGCGACATCTGCGCGACGGATTTGCCGCAGCCGCTCTCGCCCACAATCGCGATGATCTCGCCCTCGTCCACATAATACGAAATGTCGTCGACCGCCTTCACCTCGCCCTCGGCCGTGAAGAACGACGTGCGCAGGTTTTTCACTTCCAGCAGTTTTTCGCTTTGCGGCATTTACAGCTTCCCCCTCAATCTGGGATCCAGCGCGTCCCGCAGGCCGTCGCCGACCACGTTGAACGAGATGATCAGAATGATGATGCACACGCCCGGGTAGATGGCCAGCCACGGCGCCTTCAGCAGATAGGTATAGGCGTCGGACACCATGTTGCCCCAGGTCGCGGTCGGCGGCTTGATGCCCACGCCGAGGTAGCTCAGCGTGGATTCCGTCATGATGGCCTGGCCGAGGTTGATCGTGTAGAGCACGATGAGCGACGGAAAGCTGTTCGGAAGAAGGTGCCGGAACAGGATGCGGCCGTCCCGCTCGCCGACAAGGCGGGACGCGACGACGTAGTCGTTCTCGCGCAGCGAGAGCACGAGGCCGTTCATCATGCGCACATACGTGGGCACAATGCCCAGCGCGATTGCAATGACCAGGCTGAACATGCCGTCGCCGATCGCCGCGGCGATGATCAAAGAAAACACCATGCCCGGAATGCTCAGCACGATGTCCGTCGCCCCCATGATGACGCGGCTGAGCAGGCCGCCGAAATACCCCGCGATCAGGCCGAAGACGACGCCGAGCACCGCGGCCAGCGTGCCCGAGAGGACGCTGGCGGCAAGCGACACGCGCGCGCCGTACAGAATGCGGCTCAGCACGTCCCTGCCCAGAAAATCCGTGCCCAGCGGGTGCTGCGCCGTCGGCGTTTCGAGCGTTTTCAATAGGTTTTGCCGGTTGGGATCGTGCGGCGCGATTGCGGACGCGAATATGGCCGCGAGCACGAACACGATCAAAACCGCCGTACACAGCCGCACGATCAGCCCGCGGCCGAAAAAGATGCGGACCGTCTGTTTGCGGATTCGCTTTTTCGTTTCGGCGCGGAGGGTCTTCCTGTCTTTCTCCATACGTTGTTACCTCATAGATTTCCGCACTCTGGGGTCGATAAAGCCGTAGGCGATATCCACGATCAGATTGCAGAACACGGTCACCATGGAAATTACCACGACACAGCCCTGTACGATGAAATAATCGCGCTGCTGCACGCCCAACAGCAGCAACTGGCCGATGCCGGGAATGTTGAATATGTTCTCGATGATGACCGCGCCGCTGACGATGTTGCGCATCTGCAGCCCTATGATCGTCACGACCGGAATCAGCGCGTTCTTGAGCGTATGCTTCATCACGACGGACCCTTCCGGAATGCCGTTTGCACGCGCGGTCCGCACATAGTCCTGATTGATCGCCTCGAGCACGTTGGACCGCGTCTGCCGCGCCAGCATCGCCACGGTGAATATGCCGTTGACGACGATGGGCCACAGGGACTTATGCACGTACTCCCCGAAGTTCTCCCACGGCGCCGTGTATCCTTGAAGCGGGATCAGCTTCAGCTGCACCGCGAGGATAAGCACGCCGAATATCGCGATTAGAAACCTTGGCACGCCAAGGAAAAAGTTGACGATGAACGTCAGCACCTGGTCGACCCACGTGCCGCGGCGGATGGCGGTCAGTATGCCGACCGCGAGGCCGAAAATTACGCCCAGCACCAGCGCGGGCAGGCCGATGGAGACGGTGTTCGGGAGGCGGTCGCTGATATACGCGGTCACGTCCCGGCTATTTAGAACGGACTTGCCGAAATCCCACCTTGTGACGATCCCCGTGATCCAGTGGAAATACTGCACAAGCAGCGGGTCGTCGAGCCCGTATTTATCGCGGTATGCCTGAATGGCCGCGTCGCTTGCGGCCTCGCCGAGCGCGATGCGCGCCGGGTCCCCGGGCAGCAGCTGCATAAACAGAAAGACGAACAGCGATACGAGAAGCACCAGCAGCACTGCGGTCAGTATTTTTTTGATGATGTAGTTGATCATGCGTTACCTCGCTAAATGGGGCGCTGGCGAACAAAAGCGCGGAGGGGGGCTTGTACCGGGAATATCGGCGCCGGTACAAACCCCCGACTTTTTAGGCGTTACCCGCCTGTCCTGACCGTCAACCGTCGATCCAGGCGGTGCCCAGCGACGCGACCGAGTAGAAGTCACGGCCGATGCCGGAGTCCTTGACCTTGGGGCTCAGCACGAATATCGTCGGCGCCTCGGCCAGGTTGTAGATGATGCAGTATTCGTCGAGCAGCAGACGGTTCGCTTCGCCGACCGCGGAAACGGCCTCCTCCTCGCTGCTCGCGGCAACGGAGAGGTTCAGCGCCGCGTCCACGTCGTCGGGCCGCAGCAGGTTCGTAAGTCCCAGCACATGGCCGGTGAGATTCTTGCGGAACATGCTGGCCATCTGCATCGGCGCGCTGACATAGACGCTTGAGCCGTGCAGCCAGATGCCTTCGCCCCAGCCGGCTTCCGCGGCGTTGCCGTCCGCGCCGGAAAGGATCGTGAGGTTCGCCGTGATGCCGACCTCGGCCAGGTACTGTTGGATGATGGTCGCCGCGTTCTTGAGCGCGACGGTGTCCTCGGTCTTAAAGTCGATCGTAAAGCCGTTCGGATAGCCCGCTTCCGCCAGCAGAGCCTTGGCCTTCTCGGGGTTGTAATCGTAGCCCAGGACGGAATCGCTGTAGAAGTGCTCGCCAACGCCGAACTGGTTGCGGACGTTCGCGTAGCCGTGCCACACCGCTTCCACAAGCGCGTTTACATCGATCGCGTGGCACATCGCCTGGCGCACCTTGACATCGCCCGTCGGGTCTTTGCCGGATTCGTTGAGCGAGTTGAAGCAGAGCAGGTAGGAGTGCGACTTGACCGAGCAGGTCGCAACTTCGAAGCCCGCCTCGTCCAGGACCTGCGCGTTGTCGGCCGAGATTGCAAGGTAGGCGTCGATCTCGCCGGTCTCCAGCGCCGCGGTGGCAACGAGCTCGTCGCTGTAGATGATGTATTCCACCGCGTCAAGATAGACCTCGCCGCCCCAGTAATCGGCGCGCTTGACATAGCGCTTGGAGATGTCGCGCTCCCAGGACTCCAGCGTGAAGGGACCGGTGCCGCACGGATGCTCCTGGCAGTACTCGTCGCCGTTCTTCTCGTAGAACTCCTTCGAGAACATGTAGCCGCATTCCCTCGAGAACGCGTACGGGAGGATCGAGCTCCAGGTATTGAGCTTGAGCTGCACGGTGTACTCGTCCACAATCTCCACCGAATCGATCGAGGAGAGCAGCGCGGCGACCTTGGCGCCGACCTCGAGATAGTGGTCCAGATTCCATTTTACCACTTCCGCGTTGAGAACGGTACCGTCGGAGAACGTGATGCCCTTGCGGATGTGGAACGTGTAGGTCAGGCCGGCGGGATCGGTTTCGTAGCTCTCGAGCAGCCACGGATCCACGGAGCCCTGCGCGTTCGGCCGGAACAGGGATTCATATACCGGCCAGGAGGAGTAGTAGTCCATGCCGGCGCCGGTCAGCGTAAACGACAGCATCGTGTGGACGATCTCGCTGTTGACGCCGATCTTCAGCGTGCCGCCCTTTTTGATGCCGGCATCCTGAGCAGCTTCCGTCACGGCTTCCTGCGTCGGCGCTACGGTGGCCGCGGCCGTATCGGCCGCTTCCGCCGCGGGCTCGGCGCTCGTACCCGGAGCGCAGCCGGCGAGCGTTGCCGCCATCATCAGCAGGACGAGAAACAGGCAACTGAGTTTTTTCATGGTTTTCCGCCTTTCATCATGATTCGTGATTTGTGTGTTGATACCCATCCGGCGCCGCCGTTCTCCCGCGGCCGGAAACTAGTCCTTTTTGTCCGGAACGAGCTTGTCCGTAGGCCCGCAGAAGCCCCTCTGCTTGCGCACGGCCAGCGCGTTTTCCGGATCGCCGTAGTAGCGCTTTTCGCGCTCCGCCCAGACCCCGTCGCTGAGGAAGCAGGTCATCGGCGAATAGTAGAAGTGGTAGCCCGTGTAGTCGTAGTGCTCCATGACGTAGTCGTTCGTGCGGCTCTCAAACACGTGCCTTCCGGTATCGAGCATGGCGTACATCGCCGCGCGGAACGAATAGTGGATGCCGGTGAAGCGATAGCCCCAGCGAAGCAGGTCCGCCGCGTCCTCCGCCTTGTCGCCCGGGTCGAGATCCGGATACCAGAACACCGCGCGGACGTTCTCGGCCACCTTTTTGGCCGCGCCGAGCTTGCCGCCGTATTTTTTGGAGCGGTTGATCTCAAGCGGACAGATCATGTCCGCGCCGGCCTCGAGATACCGGTTGCAGCGCTCGACGAATTCGCCGAAGTCCTCGTCGATGCTGTGGTCGCAGCGCGCCAGCAGCAGGCAGTTTGAGTCTGCCATGCCGTCCTTGGCCGCCTTGAAGCGGTTGACCGCCTCGCCGATGGGCAGAAGGCCCGGCAGGCTCAGCGCGTTTTTATCGGTCACGAGAACGGCGTCCGCGCCGGCGCGCGCCAGGCGGCGGCAGCCGTGGTAGGTTTGCAGCGGCCGGCCGAAGCCCTCGTCCGCGTCGATAAACAGCGGCATGTCCGTCATGTACGTGATGCGCTCGGTCAGCGACGCGTACTCGTCGACGGAAAGCAGGTTGAGGTCCGGGATGCCCGTGTAGGAGCATGCAAAATCACTGCTCGAGATCATGACCATCTTGAAGCCGTTCATCTCGGCCGCCCTCGTGGAGATGCAGTCGTAGATTTCGGGAACGTAGTAAAACTCGTCTTCCTTTAAATACTCCCGCAGCGTTTTTTTCGCCATAACAGCTCTTCCTCCTCCGTTTGTGTGATCTTTTTAAACCGCGGCGGACTCCGCATAAACCCCTTTTGCCTTGCCGCGTCAGCCGGCCGCGCTTTTGGCCTTGTTCTCCAGCGCGTGGATCAGCGCCACGAGCATGCGGTGGTACGGTACGTCGAGGCCGAGCCGGCCGGCTCTCTCGACCACGGCGTTGCTGATGGTATCGACCTCGGTGCGCGCGCCGTTCTTAATATCGGAATAGATGGACGTATAGCCGTCCCGGCTGTTGCCGAGCACGGCCTTGATGTCCGCAATCACCGCTTCCTCGGTAAACAGCCCCTGCCGCTCCGCGTTTGCGACGGCGACCGCCTCGCGTGCGAGCATCTCCATCACGCCGCAGGCGTACGGGTCGTCGAGCACGAAGCCGAGCGGCACCTGCAGCGCGGCCGTCAGCGCGCTGGCGGCGGTGTTCAAAAACAGCTTGTTCCAGATCAGCCGCTCCACGTCGCCGGAACAGGCGCAGTCGAAGCCACAGGCCGAGAAATTGTCCGCGATCGGCTGAAGAAGCGCGCTGTCCCCGTCGAGCAGGCCGATGTACGTCTTGCCGGCGCCGCCGTGGTGGACATGGCCGTCGGAGATGACGGAGCTGTTGTGCTGCGTCGTGCCGATGATGATGCGGCCGGGGTCGGCGTACGGCAGCAGCTTGCTCTCGTGACCCACGCCGTTCTGCAGCGTCATCAGGTACGTATTCCGGCCGATTATGCGCTTGTTTTCCTCAAGCGCCGCACAGGTAAACATCGCCTTTACAAACACGAGGATCAAATCGGCCTCGGCCATGCCGTCCGTCTTGGTGACCGCTTCGGGATGGAACGTCCGGTCCCGGTCGCCATCGCGGACGACGACGCCGCACCGGTTAATCGACTGAACGCGCGCCGCGTTTGTGTCGACCAGCACAACCCGGTTGTTTTGGGAGAGAAACCCTCCGAACAGCGCGCCCATCGCCCCGGCACCAAGAACCGTTATGTTCACCTTGTTCCCCCTGCGTACAGCTCTATAATCTTTTCATATCCGTTGAAACCGAGAAATTGGAATCGATTGCAGTCATTATAGCACGCATGATAGGGGAACGCAATACCCATTTTGCGCGACCGGCAAAATAAGCGGGCGTATTGGTGGATGCAATATTGTAAGGAAAAACCACCCATTTTCGGCGGAGATTTGGTTGTTTTATCGGTAAATTCCCGATGCGCGACCGGCTTGTTGAAGTTTTGCACAGGAAAAATCCCATAGAATCGGGTCTGCAATTCGCGCCCGACGCGGCATCGATTTCAGAAAGGCGTCATACAATAAGCAGCCGCCCCTTTGCGGAGGCGGCATCGCGGCAAAAACGGCAGTCCGGCGGGCCGCTTGCGTGGCCCCGCACCGGGCGGCGCGTTCCGGGCCGCTCTCTTTTGTGCGCGGGATATCTCAACGGCGGCTATCAACCGGGGCTGCGCACACGAAAACCCGGTTCGGACGCAGGCCCCGACGGCCCAAACCCGGGCCGTCGGGGCCATTCCGATTGCGGAACTGCCGATGCCGCCCGCGCCGAAGCATCGCGGCTCCAGCCTTCGCGCCATACGGCCGGGGATTTTGCGTGCCGTCGACCCGCCGCCCCAGTATTTTGGCAAACCTGGCGCGATTTCGGCAAATCCGCGGATCGGAATCGATTTCAAAGCCCGCGGCAAGCACCCGCCTATCCTTCGGGCGCGGCCGGGCCGTCCCATCCGCGCGGCCTGCCGACGGCGGGCGTACCTGCGTCCCCCGGGCGCGGACGCGCCGTTCCGCTATGGGTATGGACATCCGGATCTGCCGATACTATCGCCCGAGCGCC
Source organism: uncultured Oscillospiraceae bacterium (assembly GCA_964541695.1). GTDB lineage: Bacteria > Bacillota > Clostridia > Christensenellales > CAG-138 > CAZKGE01. The sequence goes on along the minus strand of CAZIRB010000024.1, from coordinate 6,876 downwards.
GCCAGGTCGTCCTCCTCGGTCAGCACGCGGACGCCGTTTTCGACGAGCAGCGCGGCCGTTACGCCGTCGCCGGGGACAACGCGGCCCGAGAACGTGCCGTCGTAGATCGTTCCGCAGCCGCACGACGGACTTCTCGCCTTGAGCACGGCCTCGCGGCAGCCGAGCGCGCGGATAAGCCGCAGCGTTTCCTCCGCGCCGCGGCGGAACGCGTCCGTCACGTCCGCGCCGTCCTTTGCCAAGACCCGATCGCCAAGCCGCTCCGACGGCGGGCGCGGCGTCGGCAGGCCGCCGAGCTGCTCCGGACACACGGGCACGAGCGCGCGCCGCTTGCCGAGCGAAAGTATGCGCGCGTCGGCCTTTTCGCCGCCGTCGTAGCGGCAGCGCAGCCCGAGCAGGCAGGAGCTAACCAGTATGGGCGTCTTTTCCATGGCCCCGATACCCCTTCCCCCGCCGCGCCCCGTAAAACAGGCCGGAGCGGCGGCGTTTTACCCATTGTACCACGGCCGCCGCGCCGTTGCATTTGAAAAACCGAGTTGCTATAATATGCTTAAGTTTCCATCTGCCGTGGAGCGGAGCGTCGCGCCCGCCGACCGGCGCCCCATTTGTTGCGCGGGCCTTCGCCACGTTGCGCGGAGGTCCGCTTTTGTCCAAAAGACGCGCGCGCTCCCGCTCGGCCGGGGGCGGGCATCCGATTTTTAAAAAGCAAAGGAGATTTGCACCATGGCAAACGGCAACAGACCCGCAGGACGGGCCAAGCGCATCGGCACAAGCGGCGGCGGCAACGCCGCGCGTCGCGGCTCCGGCGGATTTTCGGGCGTCGGCGGCGGCTTTTCCGGCGGCGGATCGTCAGGCTCGTCGCCGGCCGGCAATTTCGGCAGGGGCCTGTTCGGCTCCACGCGCGGCGGGTGCCTCGGGCGCGTCGGGACGCTGATCATCATTATCATCGTGCTCTCCGTGCTGTTTCGCGGCGGCTGCTCGGGGCTGCAGCTCGGCGGCCTGAACGGCGACCTGCTCGGCGGGCTGACCGGCAGCTCGGAGCAGACCGACACCCCGTCGCTCGACTCGCTGCTCGGCGGCACGGACGACGGCTCCGACGGGACCGGGCTTGACGAGGCGGCGGAAACCGAGCAGGAGCTCGACACCTCGATGTTCCGCGCGCACGAGCCGGACCGCACCGTCTCGCCCAGTGCGCGCGAGAAGTACACGCAGCTTTCCGGCGACGGCAGCGACACCGTCACCGTGATGGTCTACGTCTGCGCGACCGACCTCGAGTCCCGCGCCGGCATGGCGACCGCGGACCTCAACGAGATGCTCAAGGCCACGCTCGACGACGAGCGCGTCAATCTGATCGTCGAGACCGGCGGTACGACGCAGTGGCGCAACAACACGATCCCGTCCGGCAAGAACATGATCTACCGCGTCACGTCCGGAGGGCTCGAGACGCTCGTGTCCAACATCGGCAAGCGCAGCATGGTCGAGCCGGACACGCTCGGCACGTTCATACAGTTCTGCGCCAAAAACTTCCCCGCCGACCGCAACATCCTGATCCTCTGGGACCACGGCGGCGGCTCCATCACGGGCTACGGCTACGACGAGCAGTACCCGAACGCGTCGATGACGCTCGACGAGATCGATCAGGCGCTGTCTAGCGGCGGCACAAAGTTCGACTGCATCGGCTTCGACGCGTGCCTCATGGCCACGCTCGAGACCGCCGTCGTCGCCGAGCGGTACGCGGACTACCTGCTCGCGAGCGAAGCGGTCGAGCCCGGCACCGGCTGGTATTACACGAACTTTTTAAGCAGGCTCTCCGCGGACACCGGCATGTCTACGGTCGACCTCGGCAAGATCGTGGCGGACGATTTCGTCGCCGCGTCGCAGAAGGCCTCCGCCGACAGCACGGCCACGCTGTCTTTAATCGACCTTGCCGAGCTGTCCGGCACGCTGCCGGAGGCGCTCGGCGCGTTCTCGAGCTCGACCACGCAGCTCATCGACGAGAACGGCTACGCGACCGTGTCCGGCGCGCGCGGCCAGGCGCGCGATTTCTCGACGAGCGTCAACATCAACCAGATCGACCTGATCCATTTTGCCCAGAACCTCGGCACCGACGAGGCCGCGGCGCTTGTTGACGCGCTGCGCGGCGCGGTGAAGTATAACCGCTCGTCGCAGAACATCACGCACGCCAACGGCGTGTCGATCTACTTCCCGTCCGGCCGCGTCTCGGGCGTCAATACGGCGCTCAACACCTACGAAAAGATCGGTATGGACGACGCGTACGCAGACTGCGTCAAGAGCTTTGCGAGCGTGTCGACCGTCGGCCAGGCGGCCTCGACCGGCACCGGCAGCCCGCTCGACGTGCTGCTCGGCGGCTCCGGCACGAGCAGCGCCGGCTCCGACATGCTCACGGCGCTTCTGTCCACGCTCGCCTCAAGCGCCGGCGGCAGCACGGGCTCTGGCGGCTCCTCGTCCGCCGGCGCGGACCTCGTCAGCCTGCTCGCCTCGTCGCTGCGCTCCGGCGCATACGCGGCCGAGGGCATCTCGGACGACGACCTCGCGTTCCTCGACGAAAACAGCGTGCGCGCCGCAGCCACATACCTGACCGAAAACAGGCTCGACGCCGCCGACCTCGTCGTCACGGAAAAGAACGGCCAGAAGGTCCTCGCGCTGACCGAGGAGCAGTGGTCGCTCGTGTCCACGCTCGAGATGAACGTGTTCCTCGACGACGGCGCGGGCTACATCGACCTCGGCCTCGACAACCTCGTGGAATACAACGATAGCGGCGACCTCATCATGGAATACGACGGCACGTGGCTTGCGCTAAACGGCCAGATCGTGCCGGTGTACTTCGTGAGCCAGGATACCGTGGGCAATGAAACGACGATAACGGAGCGCATCCCCGCGCTGCTCAACGGCGAGCGCGTCGAGATCATGCTCGTGTTCGACAGCGAGAGTCCCTACGGCCGCGTGCTCGGCGCCTCGCCGCAGTACGACGCCGCGCTCGGCACAAGCGCCAAGGGACTGATCGAGATCAAGGAGGGCGACAAGCTCAACTTCTTGGGCGACTACTACTCCTATGACGGCGAATACCAGGACACCTACTATATCGGCGAGCAGATGACCGTCTCCGGCGAACTCGAGCTGTGGAACCTCTCCGTCGGCTCCAACAAGGCCGTCATGACCTACCGGGTCACGGACATCTACGGCAACTCGTACTGGGTCGACGCGGACTAGCCGCCGCGCACAAAATCGGCGAAAGGAGCCGTCCATGCAGATCGGATTGTTTACGGATACGTTCCTGCCCATCGTGGACGGCGTCGGGCGCGTCGTGTACAACTACGCGACCACGCTCGCCAAAAAGGGCCATGCCTGCACCGTGGTGGCGCCCATGGCAAACACCGGCTACCGCGGCGGCTACCCGTTCGAGCTTGTGGACTTTATCAGCGTGAACGTGCCGACGCACCGGCATTACAGCACCGGCATCCCGCCGCTCGACTCGCACTACGACGCGCGCATGAGCGACATCCCGCTCGAGATCGCGCACGCGCACAGCCCGTTCATCGCGGGGCAGGAGGCGCTGCGCATCGGCCGCAAGCGCGGCATACCGGTCGTGGGCACGTTCCACTCGCGCTACTACGACGACTTCTACAAGCTGACCGGGCAGGAGCGGCTTGCGAACATCGCCGTGCGCTTCGTCGTCAACTTCTACGAACGCTGCGACGCGGTCTGGACCGTGAGCGCGAACTCCGCCGAGGTGCTGCACGACTACGGCTACCGCGGCGACATCGCGGTCGTGCCGAACGGCACGCCGGACGTCGAGCCGAA
>CAZIRB010000024.1:0-2957 GCA_964541695.1 uncultured Oscillospiraceae bacterium | reverse complement strand
TATTCGTATTCCCGTCGCTGTACGACACCTCCGGCATGGTCGTGCGCGAGGCCGCGGCCATGGAGACCGCCAGCGTCGTCACCACGGGCAGCGCGCCCGCCGAGCCGATACGGGATAAGGAGAACGGCTTTTTGTGCGAGGACACGCCGCAGGACTTGGCGCGCGCGCTCGGGGAGGCGCTCGCCGACCCGGAGCGGCTCGCCGCCGTCGGCAAAAATGCGCGCAAGACCATATACCTCTCGTGGGACGCGATCATCGACGAGGCGGTGCGCCGCTATGGGCTGCTGCTTGAGCGGGCCGACGCCGTGGCGCGGACCGGCCGGGAATGGATGTAGGGCCGCATGAACAGCGAATTTGCCATCGCGGTGCACGCGATCGTCTGCCTAAGCCGCGCGGACGCGCCGCTCTCGAGCGAGCAGCTCGCAAAAAACATCTGCACAAACCCCGCCAGAGTGCGCAAGGTCGTTGCTCGGCTGCGGCGCGCCGGCCTCGTCGCCACCAAGGAGGGCGCGGAGGGCGGCTGCCGCTTTTCCCGGGACGCGGAGCGCACGACCCTGCTCGAGATCCTCGACGCCGTGGGAACGCGCGTCGTGTGCGCCTCTTGGCGCTCCGGCAGCGCGGACCTGCCCTGCCTGATCGCGGCGGGCATGGCGGACGTGATGGACGAACTGTACGATTCGCTCGACCAAGCCTGCCGCGAAAAGCTGGCAAGCGTCACCGTCGCGGACCTGATTCGGAAAATTTTCGCAAACGCATAAACCGAGGATTGACTGCGTATACTGTAATTGTTATGATTACAGTATACGCAGCATTGCATTGTATCTGGAGGTTGTTATGAAACTGAAAAAACGGATCGCGGCGGTCGCGCTGCTCGTCATATTGCCCCTGGCCGCGTGCGCGCGCGCGATTGTGCCGCCGGCAGAACCCGCGGCGGAAACCGCGGCCCCGGTCGCCGCGGAGACGGCCGCCGCCGCCGAGCCGTTCACGTTCTCCGGCACGGCGCTCGACGGCACGAGCGTCGACGAGACGCTGTTTACGGGCCACAAGCTGACCATGGTCAACATCTGGGGCACGTTCTGCGGCTACTGCATCCAGGAGATGCCGGACCTGGCGGAACTTGCCGACGAATACGCCGACCGGGGCTTCCAGATCGTCGGCGTCATCGGCGACATCGCGAGCCTGGACGGCGTGCCGACGGACGAGGAGCGCCAAACGATCGACAGCCTGATCGCCCAAACGGGCGCGGACTATCCGCACCTTCTGCCGATGGGCGATACGGTGAAGCTGTTCCTCGCCAACACGCGCGCCTACCCCACGACGTTTTTCCTCGACAGCGCGGGCAACATGCTGACAAAGCCCGTCGAGGGCGCGCAGAGCCGCGAAAACTGGGTCAAGCTCATCGAGGCGCTGCTCGACTCGGTGGAGAAGTAGCGCGGCGGGATGCCGCGGTGTTTTTGAGCGGCGCGTTCGGCGCGTGGGAAGCGGGCGGTGCGGTGGCGGACGCGCGGGAATGGGAAATGCGCGGGAAAGCGCCGGAATGCGCAGGCGGCGCTTTGGTATGAACGGGTTTGGCGCTCCTTTCAGGGAGCGCCTTTTGCGTGGGAAGCGTGATACGCGGCACGATTTTTTTGCTGCGCTGCCGTGATGATATGCGGCGCGTAAGCAACATGTTCCGGCTTGCGGTGGGACGAAGCGCCGCGCCGAAACAAACGCCGAAACAATATATGATGTATTCTCCGCGCGCCGATTGACAGCCTCCGCGGCGCTACTCTATCATAGCAGGTATCAAAAGGAGGTGGGCGGCCCTTGCAGGTGCTCGTGATCAACCCGGGCGCGACATCCACAAAGATCGCGGTCTTTGCCGACGGCAAGGAGGTCATGCGGCGCAACATCGAGCACTCCTACGACGAGCTCGGGCGCTTTTTGCACGTCGTCGACCAGCTGCCGTTCCGCAAGGCGCTCATCCTGCAGGCGCTTGCCGAAAGCGGTTTTTCGCTCACCGACTTTGCGGCCGTCGCGGGTCGCGGCGGGCCGCTGCGGCACGTGCCGTCCGGTACCTACCGCGTGAACGACCGCGCCGTCGCCGACGTCGTCAACCCACCCTACGGCGAGCACCCGTCGAGCCTCGGCCTCGTGCTCGCGCGCGAGCTCGCCGACGAGACGGGCATCCCCGCGTTCTTCACCGACCCGGTCTCCGTCGACGAGATGACGGCCGTCGCGCGCGTGTCCGGCTTTGCCGGTATGGAACGCGAGAGCTTCTTCCACGCGCTGAACCAGAAGAGCGTGGCAAGGCGCGCGGCCGCGCTCCTCGGCAAACCGTACGAAAAGGCGCGGCTGATCGTCGCGCACATGGGCGGCGGCGTGTCCGTGGCCGCGCACGAGAACGGCCTCGTCGTCGACGTGTTCAACGTCAAGGACGAGGGCTGCTTCTCGATGGACCGCGGCGGCAGCCTGCCCGTCAGCGCCGTGGTGAACCTCTGCTTTTCGGGCCTTCCCGAGCAGACCGTCTGGCGGCGGCTCGGCCAGGAGGCCGGCGTGTTCAGCTATCTTGGGACCAAGGATTTCCGCGAGGCCGAGCGCCGCGCGTTCTCCGGCGACGGGGGCGCAAAGCTCGTGTTCGACGCGCTCGCCTACCAGCTGTCCAAGGACATCGGCAGCATGGCCGCCGTGCTGCGCTTTGCCGTCGACGCGATCGTGCTCACGGGCGGCGCCGCCAACAGCGCCCGGCTCTGCGACGCGATCCGCGGCTATGTCGAGCCGCTCGCGCGCGTACTCGTGCTGCCCGGCGAGGAGGAGATGCAGTCGCTCGCCGACAGCGCGTTTCGCGTGCTGAACGGGGAAGCGGCGAAGGAGTATTGAGGGGGACGGGGTGCGGAGCATAGACAGAATAGCTGAAAGACGGGACCGCGTCAGGCGGTCCCGGTTGTTTGTTTATGGTTTTTAAGGGGAACGGGGGT